>JAFXAV010000088.1 GCA_017516785.1 Oscillospiraceae bacterium | reverse complement strand
TAATCAAAGATAATGGTGGAAATTATGCGGTTATTTTACCTGAAAAAGGTGCAACAGTTACTCAGTTTGTTTCAAATGGGACAGATGTTTTTTATCAGGATAAGGAAAATCTAAAGAGTACGGAAAGACCACGTTGCGGGATTCCATTTTTGTTTCCTGTGTTTGGTCGTACGCCAGAGGATAGCATATATCCGATGGAGATTCATGGCTTTGGGCACACTTCCGTGTGGACAGTCTTATCACACACAGAAGATACATTAAAATTAGAATTGACTTCAAATGAGGAGACAAAAAAAGGATATCCATTTGAGTTTCGAGTTGAGCTTATGTTTTCTTTGAAAGATGGTAGACTCTCGATTCATCAAACATATGAAAACAAAGATAAAAAAGATATGCCTTATGCATTTGGTTTCCATCCATATTTTGCAGTAAAACCTACAGAGGTAAGCGTGAAGGTGGATGCTGAGTTAGAGATGGACATGCTGACCGGACAAGCAAAACCATTTGATAAGCATTTGGTAACACTAGCCTTTCCAGAAGGGGCACCAGAAACAGGGGCATTTTTCGTGCAGGTGAAAAAAGAAGCTATATTACATTCAGAGGGAAAAGAAATACATATGGAATTCGATGAGAATTTCAACCGATTGGTATTTTGGGCAGTAGCAGGAAAAGATTTTGTCTGTGTAGAGCCAATTAATAGTTCTCCAAATGGACTTATGACAGGAGATTGTTATATACTTAAACCAGAAGAAAAGAAAGAAGGGAAGGTAGTTTTTGAAAAGGAAACCTACCGCCTTTTGGGTGCCCAGATCGTAGGCTACGACGGTGTGGACAAGCGCATCGATGTGTTGGCAACGGCCATCCATGCGGGGATGAAAGCAACCCAACTGAAGGATCTGGACCTTGCTTATGCGCCGCCTTACTCCTCTGCAAAAGATCCTGTAAACATGGCAGGCTTTATGATCGACAACATCTCTAAGGGGCTGAAACAGTGGCATCTGGCGGATGCCGGGAGGCTGCCCAAAGATGGAAGCGTTACTCTGCTGGATACCCGGACTGTAGGCGAGTACAGCCGCGGACACATCGACGGTTTCCGAAACATCCCTGTGGATGAACTGCGGGAACGGATCAGTGAGATCGAACCCGGAAAGCCCGTGTATGTGATTTGCCAGAGTGGTCTGCGCAGCTACATCGCCACCCGGATCCTGGAGGGCTACGGCTTTGAAGCCTACAACTTCGCAGGCGGCTTCCGGTTTTACGATGCGGTCATGAACGACCGGGCACTGATTGAAGCTGCCTTCGCATGCGGCATGGATAAATAAACTGCAACGCAACAGCCACGCTTTCTGAAGTTCAGAGAGCGTGGCTTTTTACGGTAAGAGTGATGTCATCACAGAAAAATTCCTTTCCAACGATTATAATCCAATCAGAAAGAAAAACCTCTCACAGAAGGAAGGGATAACTATGAAGAAAGAACAGTTTGATATTACCGGTATGACCTGCTCTGCCTGCTCTTCCAGAGTGGAGGGCTGCGTTGTGAAGCTGCCGGGTGTCAAGGATGTGTCCGTGAATCTGCTGAAAAACAGCATGGTGGTATCCTACGATGAGTCAGAAATGAATACTGCTGGAATTGTGGAGGCAGTTGAGAATACCGGCTATGGTGCGATCCCGAAAGGGACTGCGCAAAATAAAAAGGAAGCAAAGCGGGAAGTTAACACCGCACAGGCAGAATACAAGGCTATGAAGCAGCGACTCTTCCTTTCTGCGCTCTTTACCATTCCTCTGTTCTACATCTCTATGGGCCATATGATGAACTGGCCGCTGCCCGAGAGACTGCTGGGCATGGAAAACGCGCTTGTTTTCGCATTTACCCAATTCCTCCTGCTGCTTCCGGTATTGGCCATCAACAGTAAATATTTCAAGGTTGGTTTCCGTTCCCTCCTTAGGGGTGCGCCCAACATGGATTCCCTGATCGCCATTGGTTCCGGTGCCGCTGCTGTTTATGGTATTTACGCCATTTACAAAATCGGCATCGGCATGGGACACGGGGATATGGACACGGTCCATACCTTTATGATGGATCTGTATTTTGAGTCCGCTGGCATGATCCTGACCCTTATCACTTTGGGCAAGACTCTGGAAGCACGGGCGAAAGGTAAGACCTCCGATGCCATTACCAAGCTGATGGACCTGGCACCCAAGATTGCCACGGTGGAGCGGCACGGACAGGAGCATCAGATCCCTGTAGAAGATGTGCAGCTTGGGGATATCCTCATCGTCAAAGCCGGAGAATCCATTCCGGTTGACGGCATCGTGGTGGAGGGTAATTCCTCTGTGGACGAATCTGCCTTAACTGGCGAGAGCATCCCGGTAGAAAAGCACATTGGAGATAAGGTCATCGGCGCTACCATCAACAAATCCGGCTTTCTCAAGATGCAGGCCACCAAGGTGGGAGACGACACCACCCTGGCACAGATCATCCGGCTGGTGGATGAAGCCACCAGCTCCAAAGCTCCTATTGCGAAGCTGGCAGATAAGGTCAGCGGTGTGTTTGTTCCCATCGTCATCGTAATTGCGGTGATTTCCACGCTTGGCTGGCTGTTGGCCGGATACGGTTTGGAATTCGCTCTCTCCATTGGTATTTCCGTTCTGGTCATCTCCTGCCCCTGCGCTTTGGGACTGGCAACGCCTACCGCAATTATGGGAGGAACCGGTAAAGGCGCTGCCAACGGCATTCTGATTAAATCCGCGGAAGCACTGGAAACTGCCCACAGCATTGATACGGTGGTTCTGGACAAAACCGGCACCATCACCCAAGGAACTCCCGTTGTAACGGATATCCTGCTGGGTGGAGAAATCTCCCGGGAGGAACTGCTGCAGGTGGCTGCCTCTTTGGAGCGGTTGTCGGAGCACCCGCTGGCAGATGCCATCGTAAAGGAAGCTGAGAAAACCAGCTATGCAAGTCTGCCGGTCAGCGATTTCAGCCAGATCCCCGGTCAGGGAATCACCGGCACCATTCATGGCGAGCTTGTTCTTGCCGGTAACCGCCGCCTGCTGGAAGCCCATAACATCCCCGGCGGTGCGCTTATGACAAAGGGAGAGGAATTGGCATCCGACGGCAAGACTCCTTTGTTCTTTGCCAAAGGCGGTAAGCTGCTGGGTGTGATCGCCGTAGCGGATGTGGTGAAGCCTACCAGCGCTCAGGCGATATCTCAACTGTCGGGTATGGGAATCAAAGTGGTTATGCTCACCGGAGATAATGTAAGAACTGCGGAGGCCATTCGCCGTCAGGTGGGTGTCGACCGGGTAGTGGCAGAAGTCTTCCCCCAGGATAAGGAGCAGGAAATTCGCCGTTTGCAGAGCGAAGGCAAAAAAGTTGCCATGGTGGGTGACGGCATCAATGATGCACCGGCTTTGGCAAGAGCGGATGTAGGCATTGCCATCGGTGCAGGCACAGACATCGCCATGGAATCGGCAGACATCGTTCTGATGAAGAGTGACCTGCTGGATGTGGTTACCGCTATCCAGCTGAGCAAGGCAACTATCCGCAATATCAAACAGAATCTGTTCTGGGCCTTTATTTACAACATCATCGGCATTCCGGTGGCAGCGGGTCTGTTCTTCCTTCCCTTCGCCCTGAAGCTGAATCCCATGATCGGAGCCTTTGCCATGAGCTTCAGCTCTGTATTCGTTGTAACCAACGCCCTGCGCCTGCGGTGGTTCAAGCCGAAGCATATCACCAATAATAAAGGCACCGCTGAAACAGTAGCGGTGCAAACAAAAACGGAAGGAGAGATTCCAACGGAGAAGCTTTTGAAAATTGAAGGTATGATGTGCAATCACTGTGTGATGCACGTTCAGAAGGCCCTGGTAGCCGTTCCCGGCGTTACGGAAGTGACCGTAAGTCTGGACGAAAAGAATGCAAAGGTGAAGCTGAATCAGAATGTAGCTGACGAAGTGTTCAAAACTGCTATCGAAGATGCAGGCTATCAGCTTACCGAAATTGCCTGAAAACAAAAAAGAACGTCCGCCGGTGCAGCTGCAACGGCGGACAAATTGTTATTGGTCGCTTAACTCTTCCAACTTTTCTGTGTCGGTAATTGCCACAACACCACGGGATAGTTTAACGATCCCCTCGTTCTGGAAGTAGCGCAGCATCCGGGTGATGACCTCCCGGTGAGAACCCAGATGGTTGGCAATATATTCGTGGGTGATTTTCAGCTTGTCAGTTCCTTCAATGGAAGCTTCCTCCAGTAAAAAGGCTGCAACCCGCTTATCCAGGCTCTTCCACATGATCTGCTCCATCAGCCACATCACATCAGAAAAGCGGGTGGCCATCAGTTCGTTTGTGTAGTTCGCCACGGGCGCGGATTCTGCCATGATACTCTGGTAGATATCAGCAGGAATGATCCAAAGTTCCGTATCCTTTTCTGCTTCAATGGTTATCTCAAACTGGATGGATCGCATGATACAGGAGGCAGAAAACAGGCACATATCCCGGTCAAACAGGCGGTAGATGGTAATCTCCCTTCCCTCATCCGAGAGAATGTATGCCCGAAGCTGACCGGACTTTACCAACAGCAGACCGGTGCAGTCCATACTGCCGTTGTGGATCACGGTACCTTTGCTGATCGTTCGTGACATCAGATGTCTCGAGATCAGGTTCTGCTGGGCAGCCGTCAGCTTTCCCCAAACAGGGAAAAAGTTTTGAAAGTCCATACCTCAACCCCCTTTTTGATAATAATTATATAGAATATCGTAGTGCGTGTCAACAAAATCGCAGGCGTTGGTTCGAATGCGGTTGCCTGCTTGCGTGATGTCATCACGCAAGGCTTGGTCGCCTTGCGATATACTGTGGTCAAACAAAGAAAAGGAGCTGATCTCAATGAAAGTATATTTCGCATTTCTATCTGAATACGACCCATTTCAGTGCGGAAATCAATATCTAAATCATGATCTATGAATTCGATATACTTACTAGGGATTCCCGCTTTTTAGGTAACTGCTATTGATGCGGTGGAGCGGAAGAATCGGCTTTCTCCATCTCCGTCACGGGGTAGGCAACATAGAAACAGTTTTCATTCATTACGCATCCTCCTCGGTTTTACCTTCATTTTGATGCAGCTGGAGCCAGTGGTCATACTCCTCCGCGGCTTCTTCCGCATAGGCATTGCTGTCTGCTTCGCACCGCTGATCGATGTATGCATCATAGTCATCGGTGCCATCGATGTAGTTTTCAAATTCCGCCCGGTAGCGCTCTGCCTGATCAAACAGCACAAGCGCTCTCTGCTCCGGACTCAGCTGGTTATAAAGCTCCACCATCCGAAACTGATAGGCATGATAGATTTCATGGCAGACAGCTTTCAGCATGGTCTGGGCATCCTCAGTTCCAAGATAGCCCAGATTCAGGGTGATGGTTCTGTCGGCATCGTTGTAATGTCCCAGGATGTGCTCATCCAGCGCCTCGGTACGAATACCAACCTCCGGGATTCCCAGTTTGCCCGCTTCAATATCCGCCACGGCCTTCATAACCCTGAGCCGCTCGGCGATATCCAGACCGCGCCATACTTCCTCATCCAGAAGGAGGATCTGCTCCTGATTCTTCGAAAGAGTCTCGCCCTCATCCTCGGGCACGGAAGTGTCCGAGGAAACAATGCCCTCCTGAATTTCCATTGCAGAAAATCCCAGCATGGATCCGGCTGCAGTAAAAATCATCGTAACCGCCAGAACCAGCGCCATCAGGGTTCTGCAGTTGGGGAAGCAGCAGCGGATGCACTTCCAGAGGCTCACGGCCTGCCCATATTCCCTGCGGTCAGCAAAATAAGTGACCAGAACCAGCAGAACATAGCCGACAACCAGAACCAGCACCGCAAGTCCCGCGCTGAAAAACAGCTTTCTGTCGATAAACCAAAGGGCCGCGGAATGATAAATGCCGTAGGCCAGAAGCAGATTGCACGCCACCGTCAGGTAATTTCTCCGGCGGCGAAGGGTCAGGAGAATGCCGACACACATCCCCAGAACCACGCATCCTGTCAGAAGCTGCAGCGAACGGGGAAGATTGAAGGCAAATACCGGCACAAAGAGGAAATTTGTGTACAGCAAAAGAGCCAGAAACGTCCAGTAAATGTTCTGCCAGATATATTCCATCTTTCCCATCGCATTCTTATTTCTCATGTCTTTCCCCTCTTTCCGATCTTTCAGACAAATCCGGTGTTTGCATCCTTGTACTCACTCCAACGGATGTGATTTGCTTTTATCCGAAAAATGGCAAATCCCCGAAAAATCAACGTTTTTCGGGGATTTGATTAGAAACGCCTGCCCGGAAGGGGTGGGGGTGACGGCCGGTCAGAGTCAGACTCCGGTCTGAGGCTTCGTTCATACCGCTCCGCTTCCGTTTCGCCCGGTCTTCGTCTGCTGAAAACGGACCGGAAATCCCGGAGCCAGTCCGCCATGGAACTGCGGATGGAGGGTACTTCCAGCATCGCATTTTCCACACTTTCCCACAGTTCATCGGCAGCCAGGCAGGAAAGAAACCCCACCGAGATCAGATACAGCACCGAAAACACAATCAGATAGTACAGCGCCGTCCGGAAAGGCGCATTCAGCGCCAGCATCACGCCTCCGGCGGTCAGGATTCCCAGCGCAAAGGCAGTACCTGACACCATCATCGGCGCAGCCTTTTGCCCTCCGAAAAAATGCCACAGAACCCAATCTCCAATCCCCTGAACCGTAATCACGCCCATGCCGAAACCATAGACGAGCATCCTGCATTCCACATCCGGCGCAAGCCAGAAAAATAACAGACTCACAACTGCCAGCGCGCCGGCAAGAGGAATTCCCACAAGCAGCAATGTTCTCTTTTCCACGGTTTTTCTCCTTTCCGGCCGGTGTGGGGGTTACACGCCCCAGATCAGGGCCGTATGCTGTGTGTCATTGTAACTGTAGTGATAGTTCAGAGGAGGGGCGCTCCGCAGCGCCTTCTGAATGCCGGAGCGCATATCGCTGACACCGCTGAAGCGGATGGAATAGGAACCCCGATTTCTCAGGAAGGCCTTTTTCAGATATCTCGACGCAGCCTCCGGTGTGGCAAACACCACGCCCTCATGGAAATGATAGCCTACGGTGTGGTCCAGACACGCCGGAAGGCCTTTGGTTGTGATTTTATGATCCCTGGAAATCTGCTCATCGGTGAGGTTAAAATAGGAAAATCCCACATTGCCCTGCTCGTTCGCAAGGTCCCAGGTAATGTCCAGATGGGCAGGGGATCCGTCAATCCAGGCAATGTTCCAGCAATGGGCCTCGTTCCTTCCGTAACCACTGACGCGGATACAGGGGATGCCAGCTTTTCGCAGGGCAAGCATCAAAAGGCAGCTGAAGGATTCGCAGACACCGCTGCGCTGCAGTATGGGTCCCACAATGTTGTGGTCATAATCCTTCGGTTCTTTTCCGGCGCTGTGGTCGACATAAACCAGATACCGGCTGATCCGTTCATAAACCAGTTTCTCCCGGTTCCATGCGGACAGTCCGGCGGTACCGGCTGTGAATTGATCCAGAGCTTTTTCCAGATACACGAGGATCTGTCTGATCTGATCCGGCGTATACAGCACCTCGTTCATCAACACCAGCCGGCTGCCCCGGAGCATTGCCTCGGACTTGCTTCCGATAAAGAAAAAGTCGGGACGGTCATTGCGCAGGGCATGAATGGCATTAAAGCTGTCACGGATCGCCGCACTGCGGTTCTGATAGTTCAGAGGATAGATACCGCCCAGATTTCCGCGGGAGATGCTGCTGCATATTGCATCATAGAAGGATTTTGCCTGCTTTGTTCTGAGTTGATCACGGTAAAAAGTATCGGACATACAGCACCTCCTCACCGTTCATTCCCGGGGCGGCCGCCTCAGGGGCCGGTATGTAATCCGGAACTGCATATGGGTGCGGCCCCGCCAGTCATGGTGACTGTCGAAATTGCCGCTGACCCCCGGCTGCTGCAGCAGGATATTGGAGGCTGCGCTGACACGCTGCCACAACTCCTCCACTGTGTACTCCAGCGGTACGGGCCGGACCTCCGGAGGTACAGGCTGAACCTCCACGAAAGGTGCGGGAGCGACGGTCTGAGGCCGGCATACAATGACCTTCATATCCTCACAGCCCATTCCAACCATCGCCTTCATCTCCTTGCGGATGGGATCGGTAACAAAAGTCACGATGGGTGTACTGGGGGTGGAGTAGTTGCTTCGATGATCTGTAGACGAAAAGAAGCAGCCAATGTCGGGGTGGGTATGGCCAAACAGAACCACCCCGCTGGGGCCGTATCCCAGGAAGGGATCGACGGTATAGCCGTTTTCATCGGTATTGTATTCGTTTTCCAGCTCATTCTGAATTTTTCGTTCGTTTGCAATCACATCCAGAATCGAATCGTTTCCTTCCGAAATCACCTTGGCATATGCAGGCCCTCTTCCTGCGGAGAAAATCGGGATAATTCTTGTAATAACCGTCTGAATCCGGCGATTGGTATCAATGAATTCATGCCCCAGTCCGATAAACTGCTGTTCATAGATATTGGAGGCACGCTTCTTGCCGAAACGGACCCAGTGATCCAGTTCCGCGCTTGCTTCAGGCAGCACATACAGCGTATGCGCACCGTCGCCGTAGACTTCCGGATCAAAGGGCGCGCAGCACGCCCGAATGGTTGCCGGCACCATTCCGCAGGGGACTTCGGGCAGAGATACTTTCTTCTTATACAAAAACTTGCCGGACACGGGCAGTGCGGGACGGCACGCATTCATGAAGCTCACCTCCCCGATCAGCCTCTGCCGGGCAGAGGAGGAGGAAGGGGCGTGCGCCGGGGTTCCGCCGCAGGCCTTCTGCCGGGCAGAGGAGGAGGAAGCTGAACAGATGACGGAACAGCTGCCTCCCCTCTTTCGTCTCTCAGAATCAGATCCGGAGGATTCAGCATGGGGAATGCATTCTTTCTTGCCATGGCCTTCTGCCATTTCTCCAGAGCAGAGCAGGCGGGACTTTCGTACTTGGTGACGTTTTCATCAAAAATCGCAGCGCGGATGGTCTTTTCGGCGGTATTCTTCAGAGAAGAGTACTTGCCCCAGGTGTCAATGCATTGGGTACCCTTTCGGAACGTGTTGACATGGGCGATGCGGCGGTTTTCCGGGAAATACACCTTAGGCGCAATGGCGGGATAACCCTTGAACACCTTCATGTAAAAATAAGGCTTATCCACCAGCTTGGGATCCAGATCCTCTTCACCGGTGAGGATATAGCTTCTGGAATTGACAGTAATCTTAATCAGGCCCAGACAGCCTGCAGGGGGAGTTTCCTCCGTAACGGTTACATAGCGGGGGTTGAAAGCCTTCATCAGTTCGGCTTTGTCCCGCTTATATGCATCTTCAGACATCTGGGGAGTCAGTTCATAGCCCATATATTCCACAGATGATCACTTCCTTTCTTTCAGTTTCAGTGGTTCCATTTAAATCTGCTCCAGAGACTGCATAGCTTCCTGATCGCCCATGCAGCTGAAGCAATACCTGCGCTCGCCGCCGGCATCATCGGGGCAGGTCACATAGAGATAGGTTCCGATGGGATAGCCAAGATCATAAAGACTGCTTCCCAGAAGTTTCTCATCCTTCACATCCGGAGCAAAATAGCGCATCACTTCTTCCACAGGCCGCTCCGCATTGTAAAATGCGAACCGATCGGCCTTCATACATTCCTCGCACAGAATATCCTCAAAATGGACACGGCTTTCATGGGCATATACCGACACGGGTTTTCCGCAGTGATGGCAGAATTCATTGACGATATATCCCCCGTAGCTAAGTTCCTTGAATCGCATCAGATGGACCTGAAGCTCATAGTCTTCTCTTCCCAGCAGGGAAGTAATCTGGCGGAGCGCTTCCTCCAGGGTCAGATTCAGAACAGATCCCATCAAAGGCCAGATCATCTCCGGCGCTCTGAAGCTGCGGCAGTCGGGGCAGCCGCGCTTTCGCATGGGCGCGGTGTCCAGCAGTTCCAGATTGGGATAGGGCGTATAGGATGTTCTGGTATTCATCACATAGGGAGTGCCCAGAGTCCATGCCCGGAACTTTTCTGCCAGCAGTGCTGCGGCAATCAGAGAGGCCAGACCTGAAGTCCGGACAATCTCATCGACACCTTCAATCTGCATATACTGAGGGCCGGCGCAGCTGGTGCGGATATCGGAATTTTCCAGCCAGCTTTCGTCAAACAGACATCGCAGGCAGAATTCTCCGCCGTCCATCAGTACTGCCACCGCGCTTTCTCCGCTGGTTCCCGCCATGCCCACAACCGGGCGCTGGACCTGGGGAATCTGCAGGATATTCTGATTTACCAGTTCCTTTGCCGCATAGTTATCCAGTGCGATGAACACCGCATCAAAGCCTGCGAAAGCCATGGGGCCGTAGCACCGGAGGTCGGCGTGGATTCCGAAGCACTTGCCTCCGGCGATCATTCTCTCCTGGGTGCGCTCGGCCACTGCCTGCGCCTTGGGACGGCCTGTATCCCGTTTGGGGTCGATCATTCCGGAGCACTTTGCAAAGTTGTCGTTTTCGAACCGGTCGAAGTCGAAAACCCAGATCTCACCGACACCCATCATCGCAAAAATCTCCGCCAGGTAGCTGCCCACAGCGCCGACACCGGCGATCGCAACCCGCTTTCCCTTGAAAAGGGGCACATATTCCGGAAGTTTCATCAGATTGAAGATCTGATTGACATGATTCATATTTTTATTCCCTCCCTGTAAAACGGTGACCGTAGCAGCAGGTATAGCAGTTGTTGCTTCTGTCCCAGAACACAACCTGAGGTTTTCCGGGTTCGTTCCTGCTGCGGTCAATGGGGCATTTGGGAAAATCCAGTACCCTCATATCCGGGCAGCGGGGAGGCAGACTGGGCGCCCTCCGGACAGGCAGCGGAGGAGGGGCCTTGGGCACAGCAGCGGGTCTCGCTGCTGCTTTTGCGATATTCTGACTTGCTTTGGTCTTTCTTCGGTTTCTGAGCATGAGCAGCACCAGAAGAATGCAAACAATGCCGCCAATGATATACACTTCTTCTGACATTCGGCTCCCTCCTTTCTGCCGGGTCTGTTACTTGGCGGCGACAGAACCCTCATCGGAAATGCCCAGCTTGTCGCCGGGGCCGATGCCGAACTCTGCGATGGTTACATTCTGATCGGAAGTGGAGCGCTTGGGCGTTGCCTGCTCGTTGTAGAAGAGGAACTTGTTGTTCTCAGCCTTCAGGCCGATCAGGGTGCCGTAACCCTGGACAACCTGTCCCAGGGTGTTGGAACCATAGACAGGAACCGCCTCGGTGGCGCCGGTAATCTTGTGGCAGATCTTGATCTCGAATGCTTCCTTGTCATTGGCCGCAACGGTTTCAGCCGCCTTATTCTGCAGCATGGTTTCAATTTCACTCATGGTAATTTTCTCCTTTTTTGTTAGATGATCCGGGAAGATTTGTCGCTTCCTTACCTATATTTTAGAAAATTACCGGGAAGATACAATCAGCCCCGGATGAAGGTCATTCACAGTTTCACAATTTCGGGATATACAAAATCCTGAACAAAATTAACGCAAACCGAAAAAACAGCCGCCCCCGGTTCTTTACCGGGGGCGGCTGCTGCTTTGCGTATCCGTTTCAGGGGTAGTATTCAATTTCCGTATGGGAGGGGAAGACGGTTCTGAGATCCAGGTAACTGAGTGTCTCAGGAACCAATACCTTCTCAAGGGCATGGCATCCGCAGAAGGCACCCATACCGATATGCTGCACGCTCTGGGGTATCTTCACAGAGGTAAGCTTTTTGCATTTCGCAAAGGCTTCCTCGCCGATGAACCGCAGACCGTTGTTGAGTGTCAGCGTATCCAGACTGTGGAAGTCAAAAAAGGCGTAATCTCCGAGCATCTCCAGATTGTCGGGGCAGCGGACAACGCCGCCGTTCACAAAACGTCAAAAAACAGTCCGAGAAACACATAAATCTTTCGTTGATATCAGTAAATGACGCGGGATGACATGCCGTCCCGGGAAGGAGGATTTGATTATGGCAAAAAAGAAAGACGATGCGCAGTACCGCGATGATCCGAATCTGAAAGTACTGACCCCGACAGAACTGAAAAATGTGGAAAGCCTTTCACAGCGGCAGGAACTTTTGACTGAAAACCGCTGCGCCGTGTTTATGCACAATCTGGATTATCTGTGCAGAACCCAGGGCATCAAGCAGGCGCGGCTTTGCGATGATATGCTGGGCGGATTGGTTTACCCCAGCCAGCTATCCGGTTATAAGAAGAAAGGCAATGATATTCCCCTGAGGACCATGGTGCTGATTGCCAGCGTATTTGGCTATACTGTGGAAGAGATGTGCGGAAAGCTTCTTGACCGGGAGGAGGACATTATCCCACAACCGGACAAGCATCCGCCCCGTCCATTCGATGAATATCAGGCGATTATCGGTACTTACGAATTTGCATATTTTACCGACAATCAGAATTCCGGTGTGAAACTGCGCACCGCCGCTGCCCATCTGGGCAAGGGCATGCTCACCATCTACATGCGCACAGCAGTGGACGGTGTTCCGATTGTCAGGGCGGAAGCATTTCTGGACTGCACCCCCGAAGAATTGGACCGGCTCACCGCCCAGCTGCAGGATGCGGAAGCCAAAGGCGGCGGACGGGGCTATGTTTGTGTGTATGAAAATGCGGCAGAAACCTGCATGCACCGCTATTTCAGTGGCGATGTGCTGCTGACCGCAGCCAATGTCATCATCAAGCTGCAGCAGCAGCGGGGAAATGACGAACTCACCATTACACTGCGCAACCGGGCGGGCGTATCCAATAACCATGAGCGCTACCGCAGCGGATTGGGAACCCTCTCCCACAGCAGCACCGGTGACAGCCAAACCCCCAGTGTCCAGGCGGTTGCCCTGTCCAGCAAAGGCTTTTCCCGGATTTCCAGAGAAGAACTGGCAGAGTATCTGCTGATGACCCCCGCGAAAGTGGAAATCGGAGATGAAGTGAAGCAGATCATTTCCTACATCAACAGGATTCTGACCCACGATCAGGACTCCCTGATCTCGGTTATTTCCGAAGAGGAAAAACAGCACCTCATCGAAAACGAAGTGAAGCATATTCTCTCCCAGATTCTGAAGCGCAGCGTCTGCATCAGATATGCCGTCACCGCAGAGCAGGATTTCAAGGTTTATGTCGCCTGCTGCAATACCTGAAAGGTGTGATCCATGTTATGACAAACACCGGAAAATCCGAATGCCGGGATGCGTATCAGCTGTTGGCAGCGCGCATACGTACCCACTACAAGTCCGCTGTGGATTTGATTTCCCTGAACAAAGCATTTGGGGCAGCGGAGCAGTATGCCGCCGAAAATGACAGCCGCATCCTCCAGCTGCTGCAAAATCTGAAGATTGCCCAGTATCTTGCCAGGCTTCAGAGCCGGGCCATCCTTCTTGTTTGTGCCGTTTTGCTGGATGTGCCCAGAAATGAAGTACGGGCGCTGAATCTCCGGGATGTATCCGACACACTGGAAGTTTATGATGCGCTGAATCAGTGGGAAATTTGGCGCGGCAACCGGCAGGAGCTTTCCCCCCACTGGCCCAATGCCCTGCAGCTGCGGTGCGCTGTCGCCCACAGAGAATTTCGGTTGAAATCCTCCACCGCGTTGGAACACCTGATCTATGTAAGAGATGTCCTGCTTCCTATGGCTGAACGCATGAATCTGCGTTATTTCACGGATCTGCTGCGCAACGACTGCTACAGCAGCCATCTCTGGATCGACCCCGAACTGAACTTTGGGGAGGTGGCAGCGCTCACTCAAAATCTCACATCCGTCAGCCTGCGCTCCTACCAGCAATTTGATGCCCTGATGCTGGATGCTCTGGAGCAGCACCAGCAATTTTCCGCTCTGAACGATGGCAACTGCGCGCTGCGCAGACCCGTTTCCTGCTGGGATATCAAAGAGCAGATTGCGGCATCCGGCAATAGGGAACGGGGTGATCTGGATCTTTGGGAGGTCTTTCTTTTCTATAACGGAAACTGGGCGGGCGACATGATCCGGGCATTTATACGCCTTCACTGCGAATATCTGTCCGATACATTCACAATCAAGTACATCGGACAGGATGGCTATTGTGTGACATTCCGCCTGACCGATACCATCGACAACAACTACCGGATCCGGCTGATTCCCCTCAGTAAAGTCCATGCCCATTTCTTCGCAGACGAAGAAAAAGTCCGTGCTGACTATCCCATAGGCAGCCGCAGCGGTATCGCCGTTTATGTTTCCGATCCGGAAAACCCCCGGAAGAAATACCGCAAAATTCTGATCCCCAGAGGTGCCACGGTACTGGATGCGGCATTTTACGCAAGCCCCACCGATGCGGTTTTGGTTCACGGCGCCAGAATCCGCCCCATGATCGGGGGCAAATTCCCTGAATTTCAGGAAACAGATCCGCCCCACCCTCTGTATACCCTGCTCCGTGAGAACGATGTGATCGAATTTGACCGGATTCCCTTCGACGCAGAGCACAGCAAACCGCGCGCATCCATCGACTGGTTTGCCAGTCTCAATACCGCCTGCGCCAGAGCCTGCCTGATCCAATATCTGAAGGAACAGTATTCTTAAAAATCCCGCCGGCGCCCTAACCTTGCAATCGGTGTCGAACTATGGTATATTTTTACATGGAAGAGAGAGTGATATGTATGAATTACCAGCGGCCCAGTCTGCCCTATTACAGACTTGCACAGGCGGTTTCCAAGGTCGTGGCTACCTGTGTATTCCAGACAAAGATTCTGCGCAATGAGATCCGGGATGCAAAAGGCCCCTTCATCGTCATTGCAAACCACCAGGCTGCCTACGATTTTGTCAGCCTTATCGGCGCCTGCAAGCGGCCCATGTCCTTTGTCATCAGCAATTCCTTCTACCAGAGCCTGCCTATCCAGGGCATTCTGGACAAAATGGCTGTGATCCCCAAGCAGCAGTTCCAGACCACGGCCAACGATCTGAAAAAGATCCGCTCCGTGACTCTGGCAGGAGAGCCTGTGGTCATCTATCCCGCGGGTCTCATGTGCGAGGACGGCATCTCCACCCCCATTCCCGCCGCCACCTACAAACTTCTCAAATGGCTGGGCGTGGATGTGTACATGGCAAAAATCTCCGGCACTTATTTTGCCATGCCCAAGTGGACCTCCGGCTTCCGTCCCGGCAAAACCACTCTGGATATTTATAAGCTCTTCGACAAGGATGAGCTGAAAACCCTGGATCAGGAGGCCATCCGGGCCCGCACCAAGCAGGCGCTGGATTTTGATGCCTACCGGGAGCAAGAGCGTCTGCTGGTCAAATACATAAATGGCAGCAATGTCCAGGGCCTTGAAAATGTGCTTTACGTCTGTCCCCACTGCGGCGCAGAATTCTCCATCACCGCTCAGGACGAACACGCCCTTCGGTGCGAAAGCTGCGGCTATACCCAGGAAAGCGACGAATTCGGCTTCCTCCACAAGATCAGCGATCAGGGCGAGGAAATCCGCTATGTTTCCGACTGGAGCAGGTGGATTTATTCAGGACTGAAAAATCGCATCGCCAGGGGTAAAGATACCGTTCTTTCCGCCAAAACCGCCATCCACATGGTAGACCCCAAAAAGAAGAAGTACATCCCTGTGGGCGAAGGCACTGTAACCCTGAATCCGGAGCAGTTCCTGATTGAAGGCACCATCAACGGCGAAGCCGTTTCCCTGACCATCCCCACCGGAGGATTCCCCACACTGCCCTTCTCCCCGGGCAAGCATATTGAAATCCAGGATGGAAAAACCATCTACCGCTGCGTGCTGGAAGATGGACGCCTTGCCATGAAGTTTATCAACATGGTGAAGATTTTCTTCGAACTGAAGAACAAATAAAAAGCAAACGCCGCAGTTATGATAACTGTGGCGTTTTTCTGTATTTTTACTATATTATCACAGAAAATGGCCCATATCAACCCCCTTTTGTGGAGAATTATCCGAAAAAAAGCAGGGGCATTTTCGTCAGAGCAAGGCATTTACAAATGCCCTTGACTTATGTATAATAATGTTGAAGGGTGAGCGGATGCGCGAACGCGTCCTGCACCCATTTTTTCTTTGGAGGGATTACCCATGAATTACGACGTGATCATCATCGGCGCCGGTCCCGGCGGTATTTTTTCCGCTTACGAGCTGGCTCAGCTGAAGCCTGAACTGAAGGTCGCTGTGTTCGAAGCCGGTCACGCCCTGAACAAGCGCCACTGCCCCATCGACGGCGAGAAGATCAAAAGCTGCATCGGCTGCAAGAGCTGCTCCATCATGAGCGGTTTCGGCGGTGCCGGTGCCTTCTCCGACGGCAAATACAACATCACCAACGACTTCGGCGGCACGCTGTATGAATACATCGGCAAAAAGCAGGCCCTGGATCTGATGCGGTATGTGGACGACATCAATATGAAATTCGGCGGCGAGGGCACCAAGCTCTATTCCACCGCAGGCACCAAGTTCAAGAAACTGTGCATTCAGCATGACCTGCACCTGCTGGACGCCTCTGTCCGCCATCTGGGCACTGACATCAACTATGTGGTGCTGGAAAATATCTACAATTATCTGAAAGATAAGATCGACTTCTTCTTCGATATCCCCGTGGAGACCGTGGTCAAGCTGGCTGACGGCTATGAGGTCAAGTGCAAGGACGGCAGCTACACCTGCAAAAAGTGCGTCATCTCCGTTGGCCGCTCCGGCAGCAAGTGGATGGAAAAAGTCTGCAAGGAACTGCGGATTCCCACCAAGTCCAATCGCGTGGACATCGGCGTCCGCGTGGAGCTGCCTGCGGAAGTGTTCTCCCATCTGACCGACGAGTTGTATGAATCCAAAATTGTCTACCGCACCCGCCAGTACGGCGACCGGGTTCGTACCTTCTGCATGAACCCCAAGGGCGCTGTTGTCAACGAGAACACCAACGGCATCATCACCGTCAACGGCCACAGCTACGAAGACCCCGCCAAGCAGACTGAGAACACCAACTTCGCCCTGCTGGTTGCCAAGCATTTCTCCGAGCCTTTCAAGGATTCCAACGGCTACGGCGAGTCCATCGCCCGGCTCAGCAACATGCTGGGCGGCGGTGTTATCGTCCAGCGGTTCGGCGATCTGATCCGGGGCAGACGCTCCACCCCCAACCGCATTGAGGAAGCTTTCATCACTCCCACCCTGAAGGCAACTCCCGGCGACCTGAGCCTGGTTCTGCCCAAGAGAATCCTCGACGGCATCATTGAAATGATCTATGCCCTGGACAAGGTGGCTCCCGGTACCGCCAACGACGATACCCTGCTCTATGGCGTGGAAGTCAAGTTCTACAACATGGAAGTGGAAGTCAACGCCCAGCTGGAAACCATCCACGATGGCCTGTACATCATCGGCGACGGCTCCGGAATCACACACTCCCTGTCCCACGCCTCCGCCAGCGGCGTTCACGTGGCAAGAGATATCGCAGACATTTGAGTATCACAAAACCCCTGATCAGCCGATCAGGGGTTTTGTCTTTTGTCCCTGATGCCGATGAGCACCGGGAAGAAGTATTTCCGTTGCTGAAGGAATTTTTCCAGACTTTCACCGTAGCTGTCAGGGCCTGTGGAATTTCTGTAGGTATTGTAGCCGGTGATGCGGCCATCTTCCCACCGCAGGGCTACGAAATGGGCGCCGATACGGAACTTTCTGCGCCAGTAGTAAAAGAGGATGCACACATCGCTCTTTTTCACCAGATCGTCGAACTTTCTTGACCTAAATCCCAACCGCACCCGAAAGCCCTTCTGCCAGAAGAAAATGGCAGGGGCCAGAATGGAGGTTCCGGCGTTGCCGTGAACCAGTGGAAACTGCCGTTCATAGTAGCGGATCAGATCTTCCGGTTTTGCCCGGTAGTTCATCAGCCGCAGGGAATTATAGGTGGCGATCCAACCGCAGCCGGTAGCCGCGCTGGTGCGCAGGCCATAGCGCCATTTGCTTTTCGGGATATCCCGCTGATTGTAGATCAAGTCTTCCATATCAGTCCTCCAGCGGATGCTCCGCGATAAAATTCTCCATCAGCTCCGCGGCGGTGTAGACCATGCGGTCGCAGGGGCGCATTTTGTAAAACTCCGGACTGCGGATGGTGGGATTGGGATCGGAGGGGGGATTTTTCAAAAGCTCCCGGCAGATGATGCTGCCGTGCTCACTCCGGAATTTTTCCGCCAAAGCCTGAATATCCTGATAAAGGGCCTTTTTTCCGGCGTTGTCCGCAGGGTCATCATAGCCATACAGCAGACCCAGCACCATATACATGCCGCTGACCGCGCCGCAGACTTCCCGCATTCTTCCAATGCCGCCGCCAAAAGAAGATGCCATCCGGGCAGTGGTTTTCTTTTCAAGACCAGTCAGGTCGCAGAATGCCAGCGCCACCGCCTGGGCGCAGTTGTAGCCTTCGTGAAAGAGTTTCAGTGCCTTCTCAGCGTGATTCATAAGATTACCTCATTTCTTCGGGTTGCAGATTATCGGGATATTGCACTGGCGCGGGAGCGCCCAAAGCCTCCCTTGTGCAAAGGGAGGTGGCTCGCCGCAAGGCGAGACGGAGGGATTGTAATGTGTGATTTTTGACAATCCCCCAGTCAGCTTCGCTGACAGCCCCCTTTACACAAGGGGGCCTTTTCACTCCGAAACAACACCTAGCCATATCGCAGTTTCCTTTTCCCTCATTCTACCATGTACCTCTTCCCGGCGCAACAGAAAATAAGCCTTGACAAATATGTAAAGTTATAGTTTAATTATATCAATCGATACTGCATCAAACCATTGAGGCGGAAGTAAAGTTGTCAGCGCATCCACAGAGAGTTTCGCACAGCTGAGAGCGAAGCGAAAAGCGGGGCAGCAAATGGGCCGCTGAGGGCAGGGGGAAATGGATTTTCCAGAGTATCTTCTGACGCAATGCCAGCGTTAACGGGCAGACGGTGTGTTGGCACAGTCATGAGGCGGCCGGATTTTCCGGCAAGCAAGGTGGTACCGCAGGATTATGTAATTCCTGTCCTTGTTTCCCCATGGGGAAGCAAGGACATTTTTTATTTGGAGGATGAATAGTATGAGAAATCCCGGCAAACGATGGCGTAAGTGAATCTTCCCGCCCATCAAATCAACATCAAATATTTTAAAGGAGATTCCTGTTATGAAAAAGCTCATTTCCCTGATCGTCGCCATTGCAATGATTACCTGTCTGTTCGCCGGCTGCGGCGCCGTCGATGACGGCAAGCTGAAGGTCGCCATTGTCCAGCAGCTGGACCACTCTTCCCTGGATGAAATCCGCGCTGCCATTGAGGCTGAACTCACCTCCGCCGGCATCGAATTCGAAGTCTTCAACGGCCAGAACGACACCTCCGTCCTGAATCAGATCGGCGCCCAGGTGGTTTCCGATGACTTCGACGCCATCATTCCCATCGCAACCCTGGCTGCCCAGTGCATGGTCACCGCCGCTGACGGCTATGACATGCCCATCATCTACTCCGCCGTTTCCGATCCCGTGGGCGCAGGCCTCACCGACATCCCCAACGTCACCGGCGTTTCCGACGCCCTGAACACCCCCTTCATTCTGGACATGATGTTCGCTGTCAACCCCGACATCAACTGCGTTGGCCTGCTGTACTCCAACTCCGAACCCAACTCTCAGACCCCCATCGCCGAAGCAAAGGCATATCTGGAAGCCAAGGGCATTGAATATCTGGAAAAGACCGGCAACACCGCCGACGAAGTCATGGCCGCTGCCGCCGCTCTGGTCGGCCGCTGCGACGCCGTCTTCACTCCCACCGACAACGCTGTTATGAATGTTGCCTCCGCCGTGGCTGAGACCCTGAATGCCGCCGGCATCCCCCACTACGCAGGCGCTGACTCCTTCGTTACCGCCGGTGCCTTCACCACCTGCGGTGTCAACTACACCGAGCTGGGCACCTACACCGCAAAGATGGCCATCGACATCCTGAACGGCGGCGAAGTCCCCGAATTCCACGTCATGGACGGCGGCATCATCACCGTCAACACCGACACCGCTTCCGCCCTGGGCCTTAATTACAGCGCATTCTCCTCTATGGCAAACACTGTTACCGAAGTTACTACCGGTTAACGTTTTTTCTCAAGAAAACCCCATTTTTCACATCTGCAACCTCCGTCCTTCAAAAGCATATCTGGCGATGCGGCGGGGGGGATACACAAGGGGGGCGCGATTTGCTCGTAGCGCCCCCTTGTGCCGATTTCTTTGGTTACTTTCTTGTTCGGAAACAAGAAAGTAACATTCCTATTTTCCCATAAGGAGTAAATTGACCATGATCTCACTGACTGTCGTCACCAGCGCGCTGGAGCTTGGCTTCATCTACGCACTGGTTGCCCTGGCGCTGTTTCTCAGCTTCCGGGTTCTGAACATTGCTGACATGACCACCGACGGCGCCTTCACCCTCGGCTGTGCCGTCTCCGCCACCGTGGCTGTGGCCGGTTATCCCTGGCTGGCGCTCCCCGCCGCCATGCTGGCAGGCTCCGCCGCAGGCATCATCACCGCCCTGCTGCAGACCCGCTGGGGTGTGCCCTCCATTCTTGCGGGCATCATCACCAACACCGGCCTTTACACCGTGAACCTGGCGGTGATGGGTTTCTCTTCCAATGTCAACATGCTCAAGGCTGAGACCATTTTCTCCATCGTGGGCGCCCGGTACAAGATCATCCCCGCAGCGGTCATCACCATTCTGATGGGTCTGCTGCTGGTACTGTTCCTGTCCACCCGCCTTGGTCTTTCCATCCGCGCTACCGGCGACAATCCCGACATGGTTCGCGCTTCTTCCATCAACACCGGCTTCACCATCACCATTGGCCTGGCCGTTTCCAACTCCCTGACCGCTCTGTCCGGCGCCGTTCTGGCCCAGTACCAGAAGACCGCCGACATCAACCTGGGCACCGGCATGGTCATCATCGGCCTTGCCTCCCTAATCATCGGTGAGACCATCTTCCGCCGGGGCAAAATCTGGGTCAAGGCTCTCTGCGCCGTGGTTGGCTGCATCATCTACCGCTTCATCATCGCCATCGCCCTGCGCCTCGACGTTCCCAGCGAGTGCCTGAAGCTGGTTTCCGCAATTATCGTGGCCCTGGCCATCGCCATGCCCGCCATCAAGTCCAGAAAGGGAGGTAAGTAACATGCTGAAGCTTGAAAACATCTCCCTAACCTTCAATCCCGGCACCGTCAACGAAAAGAAGGCACTTGAAAACCTGAACCTCCACCTGGAAAAGGGCGATTTCGTCACCATTCTGGGTTCCAACGGTGCGGGCAAGAGTACCCTCTTCAATACCATCGCCGGCACCTTCCTGCCGGACTCCGGCAAGGTTTATCTGGACGGCAAGGATATCACGAATCTCCCTGACTACAAGCGCAGCAAGCAAATCGGCCGCCTCTTCCAGGATCCCCTGAAGGGCACCGCCCCCCACATGACCATTGAGGAAAACCTGGCCCTTGCCTATCTCCGGGCAAGCCACACCAAATCCCCCTTCTCCATGGTCAGCAAGGCCGACCGGGCCGATTTCCGGGACCGGCTGCAGATGCTGGGTCTGGGCCTGGAGGACCGGATGAGCCAGCCTGTTGGCCTCCTCTCCGGCGGTCAGCGCCAGGCGCTGACATTGCTGATGGCGACTCTTGTGACCCCCAAGATTCTGCTGCTGGACGAACACACCGCCGCCCTGGACCCCGGCACCGCTGAAATCGTGCTGGATCTGACCAAAAAGATCGTGGCAGAGAACAACATCACCTGCCTGATGATCACCCACAATCTGGCATCCTCCCTGGCCCTCGGCAACCGGACCATCATGATGTCCGGCGGCCACATCGCCCTGGACATCAAGGGCGCACAGCGGGAAGGCCTGACTCCTGACGATCTGCTGAAGATGTTCCGCAGCCAGGGTCTGGACAACGACCGGATTCTGTTCAGTAATTGACAGACAAATTGCAGTTTGTCTGTGAGTTTGCACCGCACCACTTGCCTCCCTTTCTGAGGGAGGTGGCAGCCCCAAAGGGCTGACGGAGGGAGTGTCCTATCGTCATTACGACACTCCCCCAGTCAAAAATCAGAGATTTTTGCCAGCCCCCTCAAAGAGGGGGCCGAGAGTGGCTTCGCCGCCAAACAGCTCT
>JAFXAV010000087.1 GCA_017516785.1 Oscillospiraceae bacterium | reverse complement strand
TGAGGCTTAGCGACCGTTGCCGCATCGCGGCTTACGGACGCTTAGTCCCTTTGGGTGAGGTGGCAGCCCGAAGGGCTGACGGAGGGAGTGTCCTATCGTCATTACGACACTCCCCCAGTCAAAAATCAGAGATTTTTGCCAGCCCCCTCAAAGAGGGGGCCGAGGGTGGCTTCGCCACCAAACAGCTCGGCAAACTGCAATTTCTTCTCATACATTTCCGGGAGGGATATACCATGAAATTATCCATAAAACCCCAGCTTTTGAAGCTGTTTTCTCTGACGGCGGGCATTCTGGGCCTGCTGCTTTATAAGGTCCTTTATACCACCGGCATGGATGAAAAGGGCCTGCTGATTGCCGGACATTGGGCTGGTGTTTCCCTGACTGCGTTGACTGCAGTAATTCTGGCAGCGGTGATTCTGCTGACCCGGAGCGTATCCGGTGCTGATGATTACCGGGGCGCTCATCCTGCGTCCACCCCCAGCGGCATTGGCTGTTTTGCACTGGCTGCGGCCCTGGGTATGACAGTCTGGCAGAATCGGTCTTTCGATACGACCCTGGATATGCTGATGGCTGTTCTGATGATTGCTGCCGCGGCAGGTCAGGTTTATGTGGGCATCTGCCGGCTTGCCGGCGCCAAACCCCTCTTTTTGGGAAATGCTGCCCTCTGCGCCTGTCTCGCCATCCGGATGGTGTGGCAGTATCAGTTCTGGAGCAGCGATCCCCAGCTGATGGATTATGTGTTTTTCCTGGGCGCCTATGCGGCGCTGATGCTGACGGCTTATCAGCAGGCGGCCTTTGATGCAGATATGGGCAGCCATCGGGTTCTCTGGGCCACCAGTCTGGCTGCGGTGTATCTTTGCTTTGCGGCGCTGGGCGGGGCAGCGGATATTCCGGTGCTGCTGACAGGCGGCATCTGGGCCCTGACCAATCTGACCAGCCTGAAAGAGAAACCTCAGGAGGAGGTGTAAGGGTATGTTCATACCGGCATACGTTCAAAATTGTATCGACCGACTGGAAAAGGCAGGTTTTTCTGCCTACATCGTGGGCGGCTGCGTCCGGGATTCGATTCTGGGCCTGGCTCCTTCCGACTATGATATGTGCACCTCTGCCCTGCCGGAGCAGACAGAGGAAGTATTTTCAGGTTGCGGTCTGGTGCTGGCGGGAAAAAAACACGGCACCGTGGGTGTCATCACCGAGGGCGGCGTGGTGGAGATCACCACTTTCCGTACCGAGGGCGATTACCGGGACAACCGGCACCCGGAATGGGTGAAATTTGTTCCCGAAATTGAGGGGGATCTTGCCCGCCGGGATTTTACCGTCAATGCCATGGCCTATTCCCCCACCCGGGGATTTGCCGATCCCTTCGGCGGCCGGGAAGACCTGAAAAACCATGTCCTGCGGGCCGTGGGTGATCCCACCGCCCGATTCCAGGAGGATTCCCTGCGGATTCTCCGGGGCGCCCGGTTTGCAGCGAAGTATGACCTGGTTCCGGAAGAAGCGACTCTGGATGCCATGATTCAGCTGCGGCACCTGATGGAGAATCTGGCAAAGGAACGGGTGCTTTCGGAGTTATGTAAACTTCTGGTATCTGCGGATGAGGAAGATCTGCTCCGCTTTGCCCCGATTCTCGCGGCGGTGATCCCGGAGCTGGAGCCTATGATCGGCTTTGATCAGCGCAGCCCCCACCATGCCTATGACCTCTTTACCCACACCGCCCATGTCACCGCCGGAGTTCCTGCGGAACTGACTCTTCGCTGGGCAGGTCTGCTCCATGACACCGGAAAAATCGCCACCTTCACCACTGATGAAACCGGCCGGGGCCATTTCTACGGCCACGCCAAGGTCAGCGCGGAGTTGGCGGATGAGATTCTCCATCGCCTGAAGGCTCCAACGGCCCTTCGGGAGGGCACGGTGGAACTGATCGGTCTGCATATGAACAAGTTCCCCATGGATAAAAAAGTAATCCGCCGCTGGATGAGCAAACTGGGTCCTGAAACCATGGATGCGCTTCTGGCGCTGCAGGAAGCGGACATGGGCAGCAAGGGTACCGGCAATCCGGAGGAATTCCGGCAGTTTGATCAGCTGAAGGCTCTGGTGGCGGAAGTCCGGGAGGAGGCCTCCTGCCTGACTCTGAAAGATCTGGCCGTCAACGGCCATGACCTGATGGCTCTGGGTTTTTCCGGCAAGGAAATCGGCAGCTGCCTCAATGATCTGCTGGGCAGAGTCCTGGACGAACAGCTGCCCAATGAAAAAGAGGTTTTGCTGAAATTTGTACAGGAGGAATACCGATGAATATTGCAATCGTCACCGGAGCCAGCTCCGGTATGGGCCGGGAGTTTGTGCTCCAGCTGCCCGAATATGTGAATGTGGACGAGATCTGGGTCATCGCCCGCCGGGCAGAGGCTCTGGAATCTCTGAAAAAGGAAGTTTCCGTTCCGGTGCGGGTTCTGGCACTGGATCTCTGTGAACAGGCAAGCTTCGAAGAAATCGAAAAGCTGCTGGCAGCCGAAAAACCAAACATCAGGCTGCTGGTCAATGCCGCAGGTTTCGGCAAATTCGGCGCTTACCACAGGGTGAGCCTGCGGGATGACTGCCGGATGATCGACCTGAATTGCAAGGCCCTGGTGCTGATGACCCGGTTGTGCGTGCCCTACATGGCAAAGGGCAGCCACATCCTCCAGCTGGACAGCCTTTCCGCATTCCAGCCTGTTCCCTACATCACCACCTATGCGGCTACCAAGTCCTTCGTCCTCAGCTATTCCCGTTCCATGAACCGTGAATTGAAGAGCAAGGGCATCCGCTGCATGGCAATGAACCCCGGCTGGGTCAAGACCGAGTTTTTTGACCGGGCCTTTGAAAGCAACGAGGGTAACGAAGTGCAGTACTTTGACCGGCTTTACGAAGCCAAAGATTGTGTCGCCACCGGCCTTCGTGACCTCTACCGCAGCAAAAAGGACTACTCCGTCCACGGTCTGCCTGTGAAGCTGCAGGTGAAGCTGGTGAAATTTGTTCCCCACCGGTTCGTCATGGACATCTGGCTGAACCAGCAGAAGAAACCCAAGAATAACCAAGGATTGACTACCAAATGAAAAAACTGATTTCCCTGATATTAATTATTTCGATTCTCCTCTGCGGCTGTGTGGAAGTGGTCGTGCAGATGCCCACCCAGCCTCAGCCCAGCCTGGATCCGGATTCCACCGGGAGCGATATGCTTACCGTCCACTACATCGACGTGGGTCAGGCGGACTGCGCTCTGATTGAGACTGACGGAAAGTTCGTCCTCATCGACGGCGGCAACCGGGAGGACGGCCAGATGGTGGTTTCGTATCTGCAGCAGCAGGGCGTTGAGGAACTGGAAGCGGTTATCTGCAGCCACGCCCATGAGGACCATGTGGGCGGCCTGCCCTCGGTGCTGGCGGTGTTCCCCACCAAAGCGGTCTATGCCCCTACCCGGACCTACTCTTCCGACATTTTTGATGATTTCCTTCACTACACCGACCAGCAGGGTCTGGAAATGACCATTCCTGCCCCCGGCGATGAGTTCATCGTGGGACAGACGAGGTTTACAATTCTAGGACCCACCAGAAGTTATGCTGAGACCAATGACACCTCTATCATCGTGTTGGCAGAGCATACGGAAACCCGGTTCCTCTTTACCGGCGATATGGAAACCGCTGCGGAAAACGATATGCTGGACTACTGGGACGGCAGATTCGACTGGAATGTGGATGTGCTGAAGGTGGGACACCACGGTTCCGATACCTCCTCCGGCTACCGCTTCGTCTATGAGACGGACCCGGAGTATGCCATCATCTCCGTGGGCGAGGACAACTCCTACGGCCATCCCCATGAGTCCGTCACTTCCCGTTATGCCGATGCGGGTATTCCCATGTTCCGCACCGATATTCTGGGCACCGTCTGCGCCACCACCGACGGCTATAATGTCACCATCACCTGGGAGAACCAGAACGCATCTCCTGAGGATGTGGAAAGCGGCGAAAAAGTGGTTTATGTGGGTAATAAGAATTCCATGAAGCTCCACAGTCCCGACTGCAAGAACCTGCCCAGTGAGAAAAACCGGGTGGAGTTCTCTTCCTACAATGAGGCCATTGCGGCAGGCTACGAACCCTGCGGCAGCTGCCTGGGTTAAGGCTTATGGCAGAGTTCAAAATGGAAATCGCCGGATATACGGCATTGATTCACAGCCTTTTTGAAAGCACGAAGGACTATTTGAAACCCTATTTTTCGGAAAAAGAGCCGGAATTTGCAGCAGAAATCACCCGTGAGGATTTGATTTTTGAGCAGAAGGAGCTTCTGGAAGAGGCAAGACTGGAAGGCTTCCGGAAGCGGATTTTTACGGATATGTTTTTGGAGCGGGCGGCCATTCAGCGGAAATTTGCAGAATTCCTCTTTGAACGGGATGTTCTGCTTTTTCACGGCAGCACCATCGCGGTGGAAGGCAGAGCCTACCTCTTCACCGCCAAAAGCGGCACCGGAAAATCCACCCACACCAGGCTGTGGCGGGAGGTATTCGGAAACCGCGCGGTGATGGTCAACGATGACAAGCCCTTCCTGAAAATCACGGAAGAAGGCGTGTTTGCCTGCGGCTCCCCCTGGAGCGGCAAGCACGGTCTGGATGCCAACATTACCTTGCCCTTGCAGGGCATCTGTGTTCTGGAGCGGGGCGTGGAAAACCGCATCCGCAGGGCAGAACGGGCGGAAGTGATTGCCCGGCTGCGGCATGAAGCCTACTGCCCTCTGGATCCAGGAAAAGAGGAAAAATTCCTGGCACTGGTGGATGCTTTGGCTGAAAAAACGCGCCTGTGGCATATGGAATGCAACAAGAATCCTGAAGCTGCCCGGATTGCCTTTGATGCCATGTCGGCATAAAAATAAGCGGGACCCGTTGGGTCCCGCTTTTCTTTTCGGTTTCAGAGGCCAAATTCCTGTTTCAGGGTGTCCATCATCACATCGGAAGGCGCTTCCACACCAGTCCAGAGGGTGAAATTCAGCGCGCCCTGATTGACCAGCATGCCAAGACCGTTGATGGTCTTGGCGCCCCGCTTTTCAGCTTCCCGCAGGAACAGGCTGTTGGGGTCATTGAAGATGACATCGCTGACCACCATGCCGGGGCGGACAGTGTCATAGTCCATGTCAGGCTTCTGATCCACATCCGGGAACAGGCCTACACAGGTTCCGTTGACCAGAATGTCCGCATCCTGAGGTACTTCCACAGCACCCTGCCAGGGGATGTAAATTGCTTCGGCGGCAGTCTTGTCAAGCAGCAGCCGGGTCAGTTCTTCGCCACGTTCTTTGTTCCGGTTGACGATGTAGATCTTCTTTGCGCCGGCCAGTGCACATTCGACACTGATGGCCCGGGAGGCACCGCCTGCGCCCAGAATTGCCACGGTTTTGCCCGCGACGGTGACGCCTTCGTTTTCCAGGGACATGAGGAAACCCTTGCCGTCGGTATTCTCGCCCCAAAGTTTGCCGTCGTTGTTGACCACCATGTTGACAGCGCCGATGATCTGAGCGGCTTCGGACAGCTCATCCAGATACTGGAGGACTTCCACCTTGTGAGGGATGGTCAGGTTGATGCCCCGGAAATTCATAGCCCGGATGCCCTGCATGGCGGCCTCCAGATGGCCGGGATTTACCCGGATAGTCAGGTACCGGAAATCCAGACTCTTGGCCCGGAATGCGGCTTCTTCCATGACACCGGTGGGATTTTCCTCAATGGGACAACCGAAAGCGCCCACCAGCTGGGAACGGTAATTTTTGCTCATAGGGGAATCCTCCTCGTTTTTCTTTTATTATGGCATGAATCGGGCCAAAAGGCAATAATTTGGTTATCGACAACGGCTGATTTTCTGTTATAATGGAAAAAAACGATTGAAAGGGAGGGGCATGCATGTACCGCAAATGTGTTACGGAAGTGTCGGCGCGGAATCAGCACCAGGTGGCGGAAAGTCTGCTGGCGCTGATGCAGAAAATGCCCTATGAGGACATCACCGTCACCCAGCTGTGTCAGTCGGCAGGCGTGAGCCGCCGGGTGTTTTATCATCTGTTCAGCAACAAGCTTGGAGCGCTACATGCCCTGGTGGATCATCAAATTTTGGGTATTGAAAGCTACAGCCTGGAGATTCCCGGTGAATCTCTGCGGTTTGTGCTTTACTGGAAGGATCAGAAGGATTTTCTGGATGCCCTGTCAGAAAACGGCTTTTCCGGCCTTCTGCTGGAGCGGATGGTGACGAAGGTGCTGGAAGAGGATTACGAAATCCTCCATGGACTGCAGCGCAGCGGCTGGGCAGACAACAGCAAGGAAGTTGTGATCTATGGCCTCAGCGGTCTGGTGGGACTGATTTACAGCTGGCATTACAGTGGCTTCCGGCAGGAACCGGAAGAACTGGCTGATCTGGTGGAAAGACTGGCTAAGCTGTTTTATTTAAACTAAAAAGACGCTCCGGGATTCGCCGAAATGACGATTTCCGGGGCTTATTTTTTGTGTTTGATATGTACAGAGCGATGGATTTTGTACATATTCCTTTCGGAATGAAGGTGTTACAATAAATAATGGAAAATACCAAGCGGAAAGGGAATGTTCTATGAGAAATATCATCAACATCAATGATAACTGGAAGTTTATCCGGGAAGATGCCGGCCTGCCTGCAAGCTATCCTGCCGACTGGACTGACGTGAATCTGCCCCACACCTGGAACGCTGTGGATGGCAATGACGGCAACGGCAGCTACTACCGCGGCACCTGCTGGTATGCCAAGACCTTTGAAGCGCCCAAGCAGCCCCTGGCCGGCGGCCGTCTGTTTGTGGAATTCATGGGCGCCAATTCCGAAGCTACCGTCTATGTCAACGGCCAGAAGGTCATCTACCACGAGGGCGGCTACTCCACCTTCCGTGCTGAAATCACTGACCTGGTTACGGACAGTGAGAACCTGCTGGTGGTCGCTGTCAACAACGCAGCCAACGACTATGTCTACCCCCAGAATGCCGACTTTACCTTCTATGGCGGCCTGTACCGCGATGTCAACCTGATCAGTGTCCCCGATGCCCACTTCGATCTGGAGTACTACGGCGGCCCCGGCATCATGGTCACCCCCAAGCCCACCGACTGTGGTGGCGCTACCTTCGAAATCGAATCCTTTGTCAAGAATGCGGACGAGAACTTCACCGTTCAGTACAACATCTATGACGAGGAAGGCAACGAGGTGGGCTTTGCAGTCCGTCCCGCCGATGCCACCAAGACCGTCATTTTTGTCCCCGACACCCAGCTGTGGGACTTCGATAACCCCTACCTCTACACTGTGGTCGCACAGCTGCAGAGAAGAAATGAAACCTACGACGAGATCGACACCAGAGTCGGTGTCCGCACCTTCTTCTGTGATCCTCAGGTGGGCTTCCACCTCAACGGCGTCCTGACTCCCCTGCGCGGTGTCTCCCGTCATCAGGATTTCGTCTACCGCGGCAATGCCCTGACTGCTGACGACCATTATGACGATGCCTGCATCATCAAGGATCTGGGTGCCAACACCATCCGTCTGGCCCACTATCAGCACTCCCAGGACTTCTACGATGCCTGTGACGAGCTGGGCTTCGCCATCTGGGCTGAGATCCCCTTCATCTCTGTCATGAGCAAGAATCCTGCCGCTCACCAGAACTGCATCGAGCAGATGAAGGAACTGATCATCCAGAACTACAACCATCCCTCCATCATGTTCTGGGGCGTCTCCAATGAGATCCTCATCGGCGGCATCTCCGAGCAGCTGGTTGCCAACCACAAGGAACTGCACGCCCTGTGCAAGGAACTGGATCCCACCCGTCTGACCACCATCGCCCATGTCTCCTTCACTCCCATGGACGGCCCCATGCACTACATCACCGACACCGAAAGCTACAACCATTACTTCGGCTGGTACGGCGGCAAGATGGAAGATAACGGCCCCTGGCTGGATAAGTTCCACGCCATGCACCCTGCAATCCCCCTGGGCGTTTCCGAGTATGGCTGCGAAGGCATCATCACCTACCACGGCCCCAACCCCAAGTGCAAGGACTATTCTGAAGACTACCAGGCTCTGTATCACGAGCATATGGCAAAGGTTCTGGAAGAGCGTCCCTGGATCTGGTCTTCCCATGTCTGGAACATGTTCGACTTCGGCTGCGCTGCCCGTGACGAGGGCGGTGTCGCCGGCCGCAACAACAAGGGTCTGGTCACCATGGACCGCCTGACCAAGAAGGACAGCTACTTCATCTACAAGGCATACTGGAATCCCGCTCCCATGGTTCACCTTTGCGGCAAGCGCTATGCCCAGCGCGCCGGCGAGACCCGTGAGATCAAGGTCTATACCAACCAGGAATCCGTGAAGCTGTACGTCAACCGGGAACTGGTTGGCGAGCAGGCTGCTGTTGACCACATCTGCCGCTTCGAGGTTGCTCTGGCTGATGGCCTGAACATCATCCTGGCTGATGCTGGCTGCGTCAAGGACACCATGACCATCGAAAAGGTGGAAGTGGAGCCCGAAATCTACACCCTGCCCCAGACCGACGACGGCAACGAAGGCGCCGCCAACTGGTTCACCGCTGTGGGCGATGTGGAACTGGACGAAGGCCCCATGGAATTCCCCGAGGGCAAGATGAGCGTCAAGACCACCGTGGGTGACATCTACAAGAACCCCGAGGCATGGGAGTTCTTCTCCAAGATGACCGGCGGCAAGATGGGCCCCGATATGCCCATGTGGGCCATGATGCAGAACTTCAACCTGGAGACTTTGATGACCATGATGGGCAATGCTCCCGAAAGCGCCATCAAGGCTCTGAACAAGCAGCTGAACGCATTCGATCTGGTCGACTAAATCACATATAAAACGGCGAAGCCGGGGTATCATCCGATACCCCGGCTTATTTTTATTAGATCATGGTGCATTCCATCAGGTAAGCCTGATGGGCAGGCATGGTCAGTTCGATGCTGGAGTCGTCCAGCTTTTGGTAATGAAGTTCCCGACCGAAAATCTCTCGCTTCGGCTCTGCTGCGCCCACGGCGCCCAGAGGCAGGCGGATTTTTACATCCTGATCATTGGTGGAGAGAACACTGACAAAAACCTCATCCTCCCAGAAACGGGCAATGGCCACTACCTGATTTTCAGCATACAGGAACTTCATGCCGCCAAGGCTGAGGGACTTGTGCGCTGCTTTCAGCTTTGCCATGGTCTGGTTTAGGCGGTAAGCTTCTGTATTCTTGAAATCCTTACCCCAGGGCATGGTGTAGCGGCAGCCTTCGTTGGTGCCCACGGTGCCGTCGGCGGCAGCTTCGTCGCCATAGTAGATGGAAGCGGCACCAGGGAGCATGAAGGGGAAAATCACCGCGCCGCGGTATTCCTCAGGGTTCACCTTGGGATTGTTGTGGAGGCGGCTGACATCATGGCTGTCGAAGAGGTTGAACTGATTTTCCTGGAGGGCCCAGGGCATCTTTGCCAGATGCTCCATGACACGGGCCTTGAAATCCTCGGCAGTCATCTTGTAGGGGATGTCCCGCAGCAGGGGGAATCTTGCCATGAACAGGTCGGTCTCGCCCAGGAACTGGCGGATCACACGGCCGCAGCCGTAGTAATTCATGGGGGAATCCCATTCGCTGCCCTGGAGGTAGGCGCTGCAGTCGCCCCATTCCTCGGCCAGAATGTAGGCCTGGGGATTCACTGCTTTGATGTTTTCCCGGATTTCGGGCCACAGCTCATGGGACAGCTGCAGCTCGTCCTTGCGGCCCATGATGTTAGCCACGTCGAAACGCCAGCCGTCGATGCTGTAGGGGGGCTTCAGCCACTTCTTCAGCACGGAATCTTCGTCCCGGTAGATGACATTCCGCAGCACTTCGGAAGTATAGTTCAAAGTGGGAAGGGTCTCCACGCCCAGCCAGCCGAGATACTCGTTACCCTCGCCGAAGAAATAGTATCCCCGCTCGGGGGCGTCGGGGTTGTTGTAGCCTCCGATGGACTTGTCGAACCAGATGCCATCCCGGTTGAACCACAGGTGGTCGATGCCGGTGTGGTTGATGGAGATGTCCAGGATCAGCTTCATGCCGTTTTCGTGGAGGGCGGCGCTTAATTCTGCCAGGGCTTCATCGCCGCCGAAATGGGGATCCACGTGGAAATAGTCCAGGCAGTCATACTTGTGGACGGAGGGAGCGGTGAAAATGGGATTTAAGTACAGGGCGGTAATGCCCAGTTCTTTCAGATAGGGAATCTTCTGGGTGATGCCCTGCAGGTCGCCGCCGTAAAAATCCAGGCACAGACCCTCTTCATAGCTGAGGGCAGGATCATTCCAGTTCTTCATCTTAATGGAGGGGTGGCCGTCCCGGTAGTATTCGCCATCCTGGACGTCATTGCTTTCATCGCCGTTGCAGAACCGCTCCGGGAAAATCTGATAGAAAACCGCATCCCGGACCCATTCCGGCTGAACGTAGTCCGCCAGCAGCACAAAGTCATAGGTCAGATCCGGCACATAGGTGGTGATGCCGTTCTGGGTGTAGAAATAAACCACATTGTCGCAGACCAGATAGAACTGGTAGGCCATGCGGTTCTCGGAGATGCGCAGCTCGGCCTCATAGTATTTGAGACCATGCGCGGTTTTGACGATCTGCATGTCGTAAAAATGCTCCTCGCCGTTGGGGTTGGATCGGAGCAGCACGTGCTTCACAGGGGCATCCTCATACATTCGGATGCGCACCTTTACAATTTCAAAAAGCTTCGGGTGGGGATTGCTGACAAAGGCAGCACTGCCGTCGCTGTATACACTTTCAAGCCACTTTTCCATGATTTACCTCCTAAATATTGGCAATGGAACTCTGCTATTATAGCACATTTTGGGCCCGGTGTACATATATTCTGATTTGCTGTAAGTGGTCAATACTTATCATGGTTTTTAGTTTGACATTTTTATACCGATATGATAGAATAAATAAAAAATTATCGATATGTTTTTATCTAAGGAGGATAAACACTATGGCAAGATTCACTCTCCCCCGGGACCTGTACCACGGCAAGGGCTCTCTGGAAGTCCTGAAGACCCTGCAGGGCAAGCGTGCCGTCATCTGTGTCGGCGGCAGCGCAATGAGAAAGTTCGGCTTCCTCGACAAGGCTGTTTCCTATCTGGAAGAGGCCGGTATGGAAGTCAAGCTGATTGAAGGCATCGAGCCCGATCCTTCCGTTACCACCGTTATGAAGGGCGCTGCTGTGATGCAGGAGTTTCAGCCCGACTGGATCGTGGCCATGGGCGGCGGCTCCCCCATCGATGCTGCCAAGGCCATGTGGATCAAGTACGAGTACCCCGAGACCACTTTCGAGCAGATGTGTGTCGTCTTCGGCCTGCCCAAGCTGCGCACCAAGGCTCATTTCTGTGCCATTCCCTCCACTTCCGGCACCGCCACTGAAGTGACTGCCTTCTCCGTCATCACCGACTACGAAAAGGGCATCAAGTATCCCCTGGCTGACTTCGAAATCACCCCCGACATCGCTATTGTCGATCCCGATCTGGCTGGGACCATGCCCAAGAAGCTGGTTGCCCACACCGGTATGGACGCCATCACCCATGCTGTGGAAGCCTACGTCTCCACTGCCAACTGCGATTTCACCGATCCTCTGGCTCTGCATGCCATCAAGATGATCCAGACTGATCTGGTCGCATCCTACAACGGCGACATGGACAAGCGCGCTTCCATGCACAATGCACAGTGCATGGCCGGTATGGCATTCTCCAATGCGCTGCTGGGCATTGTCCACTCCATGGCCCACAAGACCGGCGCTATCTTCGAAGACTACGGCGCACACATCATCCACGGCGCAGCCAACGCCATGTATCTGCCCAAGGTTATCGCCTTCAACGCCAAGAATGAGACCGCAAAGAAGCGCTACGGCGTCATCGCTGACGAGATGAAGCTGGGCGGTGCCAATGACGATGAGAAGGTTGCAAATCTGATCGCTTACCTGCGCAAGATGAACGATGACCTGAACATCCCCCAGTGCATCAAGAACTACGGCGCTGACAGCTACCCCTGCGAGCAGGGCTTCGTTCCCGAGGAAGTCTTCCTGGAGCGTCTGAGCGAAATTGCCAAGAACGCCATCGCTGATGCCTGCACCGGTTCCAACCCCCGTCAGCCCAGCCAGGAGGAAATGGAAAAGCTGCTGAAGTGCTGCTATTACGATCTGGAAGTTGATTTCTGATGAGCAGCGAAAGACGTGATGCCCGGGGACTGACCGAGGCGGAAGCCATCGCCCGGTACCGCAGCCGGAATTATCCGAAGCCTGCCCTGACGGCGGACATCGTGGTGCTGGCAAAACAGCAGGATGAACTATACGTTCTGCTGGTGAAACGGGGCGGTCATCCTTACATCGGACAATTGGCACTGCCCGGCGGCTTTGCCAACGAGAATGAGCCTGTGGAACAGACTGCTGCCCGGGAACTGGAAGAGGAGACCGGTGTTTCCGGAATTCCCATGGAACTGGTTGGAATCTTCAGCCGTCCGGGACGGGACCCCAGAGGCTGGGTGGTTTCCGCAGCCTTTGCCGCCCTGGCTGACAGTGAAAAGCTGAATGTCCAGGCAGGCGATGACGCAGCCTCTGCCGGATGGTACCGGATTGAACAGGATGCAGAAGCTCTGAAGCTCTGGCATCGGGACGAAAAGACTGATGCGAAAGAGCTGGCCTTTGACCATGAAGAAATCCTGAAAGCCGCCCTTCAGAAACTGGGACTTAACAAGTAAATGAAAGCCCATCGATGAAAATATCGATGGGCTTTTTTGCTTATCGGGCATCAGGGAACAGAACGGAACTGGGGCGGATAATTGCGGAAGCAGTGTCGCCCGCTTTCCAGTGGACTGCATGGGGAAAGGATTTTTTCCACCGGGTTCCGTCTTCTGCGCGGAAAGTAACCAGGGTGTCGCTGCCCCGGAAAGAGACATTGTCCACACTCAGGCGGTAGCTGCCGGAATCATCCAAATTCAGGCTGTCTGGCCGGAGCATCATTTCGTAATCCCCATCGGGAACCTGAACGGGGCAGCTGATGCCGCTGCCGATAAACTGTCCGTTGCAGACATGACCGGGCCAATAGACGCAATCGCCGAAATAATCGGCTACCCGGCGGCATGCGGGGGTATGATAAACCTCCATGGGGGTACCGATCTGGGCAATCTGGCCTTCAAACATCAGAGCCACCCGGTCGGACATGCTGAGAGCTTCCTCCCGGTCATGGGTCACGAGGATGACAGTCATTTGAAATTCCTGCCGCAGCTGCAGCACCAGATTTCGCATATCCTCCCGGAGATTTTCATCCAGGGCGGAGAAAGGCTCGTCCAGAAGCAGCAGCTTTGGCTCAGCTGCCAGGGCCCGGGCCAGGGCAATGCGTTGCTGCTGACCGCCGGAAAGTTCCGAAGGTTTCCGGCTGCCGAAGCCGGCCATCTGGACCTTTTCCAGCAGTTCTTCGGCTTTTTTCAGCCGTTCCGATTTGGAAACACCCAGCATTTTTAAGGGGAATGCCACATTTTCCGCTACACTCTGGTGGGGGAACAGACGCATATCCTGGAAGACAATGACAGTGCTCCGCTTGTGGATGGGAAGATTGGTAATGTCCCGGCCGTCCAGAGAGACGGTGCCGCTCTGGGCAGGCAGAATTCCGGCGATGGTCTTCATGAGGGTGGTTTTGCCGCAGCCGGAGGGACCCAGCAGGGAGAGAAATTCACCTTCTGCCACATGGATGGACAGGTTCTTCAGAACAGCGCCTGTGTCATAACCTGCGGAGAGATTTTTGATTTCCAGTTTCATTTGGATGCGTCTCCTTTCTCGGCCATATGGATAATTCCTTCAAAGAGGAAGAAAACCAGAAGGGCGGAGCCGACAAATGCCACGGAGTATACCGCGGACAATGCTCGGTCGCCGCTCTGGATATAGGGCACCAGCACCAGGGCGATGGTCTTTACCCGTCCGCCGCCCACCATCAGAGTGGTAAAATACTGGCTGTAGGAGAGAATAAATCCCATGCTCATGGAAGACAGGATACCGGGCATCAGGCTGGGCAGGGTCACCAGGAAAAAAGCCCGGAAGGGATTGGCTCCCAGAACCATGGCCTGCTCCTCCAGCTTTGCTCCTACCGCCGCGGTCACGTCGGTCATGATGGTGATGCAGTAGGGCACTGCTGCAATCAGGTGGACGATGACCACGCCAGCAATGGTGTCGGAAAGGCCCATGCGAATCAGTGTAATTTGGATGCCCATGGCAAACACGGTGCCCGGCACCAGCAGAGGGAGAAAAGAACCGAACCGGATCAGATTCTTGCCCTGGAAATCGTAAAGCTCTGTTGCCCGGGCGGTCAGGATGCCGATGATGGTTCCGAGAGCAGCCACAATCAGAGCCAGGGAAATGCTGCTGCCGAGGATTTCCGGCAGTTTCGCGGAACCGAAGAACAGCTCCTGAATGGTGCGCAGGGAATAGCTTTCCGGCAGCATACCGGGCCAGGGCCACCGTTCGGTGACACTCCAGAGTACCACCAGAATCATGGGAAGAAAGATGCAGAACAGCACCGCGGCGAGAACAGCTTTCATTAGATAATGCTTTCTCATGCCGTACCTCCGATTTTACGGCTGAGTCTGCCCACAATTAGGCTGTAAAGCAGTGCCATGCCGATGGAGAGCAGCAGCATCACGCCATTCATAGCCATGGCCAGAGGCCGCTGAAGCAAATCGGGTCTGGTGTAGGCAAGGTAGGTCTGCACTGAAAGGGCCTTGGGCAGGGTGGAACCCAAAAGAAGGGGCAATTCATAGCCGCCGAAGGCGAAGATGAAGATAATCAGAAATGCTTTCGAAATGACGGGAATGCTCAGGGGCAGGGTCACCTCAAAGAAGCTCCGAACCGGAGAAGCGCCCAGATTTTCTGCGGCCTCCCCCAGGGTGTCGCTGATGGAACTCATGAAGGCCAGCACGAAATAGGCCACAAAGGGGATCTCTTTCCAGAGATAGGCGAGAATAGCACCCAGATAGCTTGGAGTATAGAGAATCTGAGGGAACTGGGTGTAGTCTTCCAGCAGCCCAATAGCATAGCCTGCCCGGGCGATGAGACCGGTCTGGCTGAAAATCTGCACGATGAACACGGCAACCACCGCATGGGGCACCAGAATGGGAAGCCGCACGGCATAGAGGAAGCCGCCGCTGGTTTGACCGCATTTGATCAGAGCGGCGCAGACCAGCACGCCGAACACGGATGCCAGCACCGCAGACCACAGGGCAATCCGCAGACTGACCCAGACGGCGCTGAGAAAATCGTCATTTGTAATGACTTCCAGATAGTATTTGATAGTTGGCGTGGTCAGGCCGAAAGCGGGGATATAGCCCAGACTCTGAACCGTCACATTCCAGACGGACACCAGAACCAGTGCCATGACGGCCAGGAAAGGCAAAAGGAGCAGCAAGATATGCAGTTTTTTCTTCATGTCTTCCTCCTTATGATGGGAAAAACGGTACGGCAGCGCCGTACCGTTTCCATAGACGGTTTACTTGCCGACGACCTCAGCCAGCCAGATTTCCTCAATGATGGGAACCAGACTTGCGGGCATCTCGGGCAGACGGTGGGCAAGAAGCTCTGCCTGGGACAGAACACCCTGCCCCAGATTCACGGCATCAAAGGCTGCCTTTTCTTCTTCGGAGAGCTTTTCAGTTGCCACGACGGGCAGTTCCCGAAGCTCGGCATACTGAGTCAGCTGAATATCGCCGGAGATAATGGCATTGATGACCACCATGGCGCCAGCCTTGTTGGGGGAGTTGAAGGCAATGGCCATGTAGTTGGTGTTACCGATGGTACCGTTGTCAAAGACGAAGGTCTGGGTGGTTTCGGTGTACAGACCGGAGGCGATGCCGGTGGCAACACTGAAGGGGCCGTAGCTCATGTTCATCACCAGCTCGCCGTCGGCGAACATGGCGTCCACAGTGGTGGAGGAATCGGGGAAAGTCTTACCCTCGTTCCACAGATAGGGGTTCAGCTGGCGCAGGTACTCCAGAGCAGGCTCAATAGCTGCCTTCACAGTGTTGTAGTCAGCTTCCATGGTCTGGAACTGCTCCCAGCCGCAGATTTCATAGATGATGTTCCGGACAAAAGCACTGCCGGTGAAGTCGGGCAGAGCGGGATAGGTGACCTTGCCGGGGTTTGCCTGGCAGAAAGCCATCAGTTCTTCTGCAGAAGCAGGCAGGTCGGGGGTCACAGCGGTGTCGGCGTACATGACCATCTGAGCCTTGGCGTAGGGTGCCTCGTAGCCGTCGATGGGCATGCAGAAGTCGCTGAGGGTTTCGGGATCGTCGAGATCAATGTAGCCTTCCATATTGGGAAGCTTATCGGTGAAGGGGCCGTAGAGAAGGCCGTTTTCCTTGGCGGAGTAGAAATTCTCGCCGTTGATCCAGATCATATCGATGCTGCCCTTATTGGAGCCTGCCTGCTTTTCGCCGGAAAGCTTTGCCAGGATGTCATCGATGTTCATGCCCACCACTTCCAGAGTGATGTCATAGTTTTCCTTTACATGGTCGGCAACGGTGGTGTTCAGCCAGTTGTTGCGGTTTTCGTCGCCGCCCCAGCCGTAGAAGGTGACGGTGGTACCCTTGGCCTGTTCCAGGATTTCATCCCAGGAAGCGTCAGCCAGGTTTACTTCCTCTTCCTTGGCGCCGCAGGCGGTCAGTCCCAGCAGCATGGTCAGCGCCAGCAGGAGTGCAATGATTTTCTTCATTTTTCTCTTTTCCTTTCAAAAGTGATATCAGTCTGATTTTATCTTTTTATCCATATATTGTCAACCAACATGGGCCTCTGCATCCGATAACACTATAAATGGTGCATCTTTATCAGATTTTTCAATAAGGCGGCTGACTGGACTTATCCTGTGCAATCGGGTATAGTTAGATCAGAAAAACAGAAGGAGAAACCCCATGAAGTACGTTATTTTCGACTGCGACAGCACCGTGGGTCTGCCCAAGAAACCCATGGACGATGCCCTGGCGCTGCTTTATCTGCTGGGCAGACCCAAGGAAGCGAAGATTCTCGGCATCACCTGCACCTTCGCCAACGGCACGGCAAAAGAAGTATACCATTCCACCGAAATGCTGCTGCGGGAAATCGGCAGAACCGATATTCCCCTGCACCCCGGCTCCGACCGGGGTGAAGACCCCAGAAGTGAGGCCGCCCGGTTTATCTGCGACACCGTCAATGCCCGCCCGGGAGAAATCAGCCTGGTGGCTATTGGTTCCATGACCAATCTCTACGGCGCATATCTTCTGGACAAGGATCTTTTCAGCAAGGTGAAGGAAATCGTCCTGATGGGAGGCTATACCGCGCCCCTGCTCTACCACGGCAAACATCTGGATGAGCTGAATTTCTCCGTCAATCCGGAAGCCGCCGCCTGGGTGCTGAACCATGGCAGAAATATCTCCATCCTCACGGGAAACAACACCCTGGAACCCTCCTATCTTCCCCGGGAGGAATTCATTGAGAAAATGGGTGGAACTTACATCGCCCAAAAATGCGGCTATCGCTTCGACGATCAGCATCACCACTATGGCAATGCCATCTCCTACTGCTGGGATGTGGTGGCGACGGTGTATCTGCTGCATCCGGAGCTTTATGAAGATCATCCCACTCACTGCTACATCACCGAAAAGGGCATGCACAGCGGCTGGCTGGGGGTGACGGAACAGGCGCCGGATACCTGCCTGCTGAATCTGCCCCAGGTGAAAAATCTGGAAGCCTATCGGGAAGAGATGTACGGCGGCTGGAAGGATTTCCGTGTGGAGGAAGAAAAATGAAAAACGCCGTTATTTGCTTCACCCGGGTGCCGAAACCGGGAAAAACCAAGACCCGGCTGATGCCCTGCCTCACCGGGGATCAGTGCGCCCAGCTTCACTGGGCATTTCTGCGGGATCTGGCAGAAATTTACGATCAGGTGGAGGCAGACCTCTTTGTTGCCTATACCGATGATCCTGACTGGGAAAGCTTAAAAACCGTTTTTCCCAATGCCCGGTTCTATCCTCAGGTTGGCGAAGGACTTGGCGAGAAAATGAACAATGCCCTGAATGTCGCTTTGGCTCTGGGCTATGAAAAAGTGGTCCTCACCGGCTCCGACCTGCCTCTTATGACCGCAGAACACCTTCGAAGTGGTTTCGCTGCTCTGGAAAATGCCGATGTGACCCTGGGTCCCACCGCCGATGGCGGCTATTATCTGGTGGGTGTGAAGGAAAGAAGCCCCTTCCTCTTTGAAAAACAGACCTACGGATATGGCTCTGTCTTTGAAAATACCGCCGCCGCGGCCCGTTCTGCTGGAAAAACTGTGACTGAAGCCCTTTCATGCAACGATGTGGACACCCCGGAGGATTTGCAAAAACTGATTCGAAGTATTTGCCCGGATTCCCACACCGCCCGCTATCTTCATTTGTTAGGAGAACTCAAATGATCCAAACCGAAATCTTTCAGAATTACCTCCGCAGCGCAGATTTTCTGTCCCCTCTGGGACTGCCTGCGGGTACAGAGCTGGCCTTTTCTCCTCTGGGTCAGGGCGAGTACAACCTGAATTATACTTTTGACCATCCCATTACGAACCAGAAACTGGTTCTTCGGATCAACCGGGGCAGCCAGATGCACCTTAGCGATCAGATCGGCTATGAATTTTCTGCGCTGCAGAATCTGGCTCCCAGCGGCAGGACCCCCAAGGCGCTGATGTGCGACAGCGAAATGAACTGTCTGGTGATGGAACACCTCCCAGGCAGAGCGTTGCAATATGAGACGGATCTAGCCATCGTCGCGGAGATTCTCGCGGATATCCACGCCGTGGAAATCCCCGCAGATTGTGGTCTGATTGAGCCTGAAAATCCTCTGGAGGCCATCATCACCGAGTGCCGCCAGATGGTTTCTCACTACTATAACTGGGAAGATGCCGACCCAGCAGTTGCCCGACTGCTGGAAACTCTCGAAAAAGAAATCAGCGCAAAAGATTTGAACGCACCTGTCGGAATCCGCAAATGTATTGTCAACACAGAGGTCAACTCCGGCAATTTCCTGGTGAATCCCGGTGCTCACAGCTATCTGGTGGACTGGGAAAAGCCCCTGATTTCTGAGCCTGCCCAGGATCTGGGCCATTTTCTGGTGCCTACCACTACCTTCTGGAAGACAGATGTGATTCTGAAGCCGGAGGATATCCGCTATTTCGTGGACTGCTACAAGCGGGCAGTTGCGGGAAGGTTTGAGACCGATTCCCTGAAGGAGCGGCTGCCCCTATATTTCACTGTCACCTGCCTGCGGGGCGTCACCTGGTGCGCCATGGCCTATCGGGAGTACTGCCAGCCGGGCCGGGATCTCAGAAACGCCGATACCTTCGAAAAGCTGAAGGCCTACCTGCAGCCGGATTTTCTGGAAAATCTGCTCCGAAACTATGTCCGAAAGGATTTTCTGGCATGAAAATTTCAGTGATTATCCCCATTTACAACGAAAGCAAAACCATAGATAATATGCTCAATCAGCTGGACGGAATCCCCGGCGACTGGGAAATCATCTTCGCCGACGGCGGAAGCCACGATGATACCCTGGAGCAGATCGGAAATCGTTATCGGGTACTCAGCTGCCCCAAGGGCCGGGCGAACCAGATGAACTTTGCCGCAGAGAAAGCGATTGCTGATGTGCTGTGGTTTGTCCACTGTGACAGTCTTCTTCCCAGGGATGCCCACGGCCAGATTGAAAATGCCGTCCAAGGCGGAGCCCGGTGGGGCTGCTTTCACATCGGCTTTGACTATGACGGTCCCTTTATGGGATGCAATACCTATTTTTCCAACCGCCGGGCGAAAAAAGGCATCGCCTTCGGCGACCAGGGTATCTGGGTGCGGAAAGATCACTTCATCCAAATGGGCGGTTTTCCCGATCTTCCCATTATGGAGGACTATGAATTTTCCCGGCGGATGAAGGCGGCGAAAGTGCCCATTACCCAGCTCCCGGGGCGGATCGTCACCTCCGGGCGGCGGTACCGGGGCAGTTTTCCGCTGCTCACCATGTGGAAGATGTTCTATCTGCGGTGCCTTTACCGCAGCGGCGTGGACATTCAGGAAATCGCAAGACGTTACCGGGATATCCGATAAATTTCAGTTTGTGGAGCCAATGCCCTCCCCTTTGGGGAGGGTGGCCGAGCGATAGCGAGGTCGGGAGAGGTTTCAGAAAAATGTACTGCATGCACCCCTCTTCCGTCACGGCTTACGCCGTGCCACCTTCCCCAGAGGGGAAGGC
>JAFXAV010000086.1 GCA_017516785.1 Oscillospiraceae bacterium | reverse complement strand
CGGGATTCTTGGGCATGGTGCCCTTCTCGATGCGGCCTTCGCAGATGTAGTCCAGCAGCAGAACACCCACTTCGTTGCCGGAGACCAGCTCGTAGGAGCCGTCGGGACACTTCATGGCGATACCGACGCGGTCAGCATCGGGGTCGGTTGCCAGCATCAGATCAGCGCCGGACTTCTTTGCCAGTTCCAGACCCAGACGCAGAGCCTCGAAGATTTCGGGGTTGGGGTAGGGGCAGGTGGGGAAGTTGCCGTCGGGATACTGCTGCTCGGGAACGATGGTAATGTCATCGATGCCGATGTCGTTCAAAACGCGCATGACGGGAACCAGACCGGAACCGTTCAGGGGGGAGTAAACCAGCTTCAGGCCAGCAGTCTTGCACAGACCGGGACGGACCTGGCATGCCTTGATGGCATCGTACAGGCCTTCCTTGCAGTCGTCGCCGACAAACTGGATCAGGCCCTGGGCAACGCCGTCCTCAAAGCTCATCAGTTTGGCGCCGTTCAGGATATCGGTGTTCTGGATCTCAGCATAAACAACAGCAGCGGCATCGTCAGTCATCTGGCAGCCATCGGGGCCGTAGGCCTTGTAGCCGTTGTACTTGGCGGGGTTGTGGGAAGCGGTGACCATGACGCCTGCATTGGCCTCATAGTAACGGGTAGCGAAGGAAAGAGCAGGAACGGGCATCAGAGCATCATAGATACGGACCTTGATGCCGTTGGCAGCCAGAACACGGGCGGTTTCCTTTGCGAAAACGTCAGAGTTGATGCGGCTGTCATAGGAAACAGCAACCAGCTGGTTGCCGCCCTGGGTCTTGACCCAGTTTGCCAGACCCTGAGTGGCCTGACGGACAACATAAATGTTCATGCGGTTGGTGCCTGCGCCCAGAACGCCGCGAAGACCGGCGGTACCAAACTTCAGAGCAACAGCGAAGCGGTCCTTGATCTCTTCGTCATTGCCTTCGATCTTCTTCAGTTCCTCGGTCAGAGCGGGATCTTCCAGATCTGCAGCCAGCCAGCGCTTATAATCGTCCATGTACATAATAAGTCACCTGTCCTTTAATATTATTTGAATTTTTTACGCAATTCAACCAAATATAATATAATCCATTTGCCGTCCATTGTCAATCTTGTAATATTGTACGAAGTCTCATTTCCACTTTTTACCTGATGGTAAGTTTACGTTTTATCTATCATTTTCCCCGAATATATGGTAAAATGAGTACGACTACATAAACAGGAGGTTTCTGTTTTGAGACATATCATCAACATCAACGAGGGCTGGGCCTTCACCAAGGACACCTGCCCCATTCCCGATACTTTCCCCGCTGACTGGGAAAAAGTGAATCTCCCCCACTCCTGGAACGCCATCGACGGCCAGGACGGCGGCGCAGACTACCATCGGGGTACCTGCCATTACGCAAGACGGCTCAGCCGCGCTGACCTGCCTGAGGCAGAGCGCTACTATCTGGAAATCAACGGTGCCAACTCCTCTGCTGACGTCATCCTCAACGGCAAAAATCTCGCCCATCATGACGGCGGATACTCCACCTGGCGTGTGGACATCACCGATACCCTTCAGGAGGAAAACCTGCTGGTCATCGATGTGGACAACGCACCCAATGATACCGTTTACCCCCAGATGGCTGACTTCACCTTCTACGGCGGTTTGTACCGGGATGTCAACATCATCGCTGTCCCCGAGTCCCATTTCAATCTGGACTACTACGGCGGCCCCGGCATCCGGGTCACCCCCATCATGGAAGGCGCTGATGCCAAAACCACCGTCCATGTGTACCTGGACAACCGCAAGCCCAGCCAGCGCATCCGCTATACCATGAAAAATGCCGAAGGTAAGGTCATCTCCACCCATGAAACCGCTGACAGCAAGGTGGTTTTCCGCATTGTGGGCGCTCATCTGTGGAACGGCCGGAAGGATCCCTATCTCTACTCCGTCACCGCAGAACTGGTGGAAAACGGCGAAGTCATCGATGCCATCTCCACCCGCTTCGGCTGCCGCAGCTTCGAAATTGACCCCGATCGTGGCTTCATCCTCAACGGCAAAGAGTATCCTCTGCGGGGTGTCTCCCGCCATCAGGACAGATGGGGCATCGGCAATGCCCTTCTCCCCTGTCATCACGATGAGGACATGGATCTGATCTGCGAAGTGGGCGCCACCACCATCCGTCTGGCTCATTATCAGCACGACCAGTATTTTTATGATCTCTGCGACGAGCGGGGCCTGGTGATCTGGGCCGAGATCCCCTACATCTCCAATCATATGCCCGGCGGCCGGGAAAACACCATCTCCCAGATGAGGGAACTGGTGACCCAGAACTACAACCACCCCTCCATTGTGGTCTGGGGTCTGTCCAATGAGATTTCCATGAAGGGCCCCAAGGATCCGGATCTTCTGAAGAACCATCACATCCTCAACGATATGGTTCACGCCATGGACCACACCCGTCTGACCACCATGGCTGTTGTTTCCATGTGCGATATGGATGCAGATTATGTCCACATTCCCGACACCGTTTCCTATAACCACTACTTCGGCTGGTACGGCGGCGACACCTCCATGAACGGCCCCTGGTTTGACAAGTTCCATACCAAGTACCCCGAGAAGCCCATCGGCTGCTCCGAGTACGGCTGCGAGGCTCTGAACTGGCACACCTCTGACCCCCGTCAGGGCGACTACACCGAGGAATACCAGGCCTACTACCATGAGGAACTGATCCGTCAGCTCTTCACCCGGAAGTACCTCTGGGCCACCCATGTGTGGAATATGTTCGACTTCGGCGCCGACGCCCGTGGTGAAGGCGGCGAAAACGGCCAGAATCACAAGGGTCTGGTGACCTTCGACAGAAAGTACAAGAAGGATGCTTTCTATGCCTACAAGGCATGGCTGTCCGACAGTCCCTTCGTCCATATCTGCGGCAAGCGGTATGTGGATCGGGTGGAAGACGTGACCAGGGTCACTGTTTACTCCAACCTGCCCTCTGTGGAGCTTCTGGCCAACGGCGAGAGCCTGGGCGTGAAGGAAGCTTCCGACCACTTCTTCTATTTCGACGTTCCCAATGTGGGTGAAACCACCCTGGTTGCCATTGCCGGCGAATGCCGCGACGAGAGCGTCCTGCGGAAGGTGGACACCTTCAACGAGGAATACCGCCTGAAGGAAAGCGGCGCTGTTCTCAACTGGTTCGACATCACCGAAAAGGAAGGCTACTTCTCCCTGAACGACAAGCTCAGCGACATCATGGCCACCGTGGGCGGCAAGGTCTGGATGGGCACTCTGCTGATGACTCTGAAGAAAAAGATGGACGCAAACAAGAGTGGCAAGGAAAAGACTGACAAACCCAGCATCGACCTGAACATGGGCACCATCAAGAGCATGATGGCTATGATGGGCAGCTTCACCGTCCTGCGGCTGAGCTCCATGGTGGGCATGGCGAACGTCACCTTCTCCAAGGAAGACCTGCTGAAGATGAACGCACAGCTCAATAAGATCAAGAAGCCCAGAAAGTAAAACCACCACGCAGCTGGCATCGCCCTGGCAGGTGCTGTCCATGACTTTACCTGCCCGTCCAGCGGAAAGAATTATCTGTATTTTCCAATCAGAACCATTTGACAGTTCCCCACACAGGGTAGCCTTTCCCAGACCGATACAGATTGCAAAAAACCGACCTATGGTCCTAACCATAGGTCGGTTTTACTGTTTTACGAATTACTCCCTAAACGGGGAATCTCTTTATGTAGCTTACAGCTCGTACTGGGCAGCCATGTCGGCGTAGTATGCCATCATTTCCTCTTCGGAATCGAAGTTGGCAACGTACATCTGGTTTGCCATAGCGCCGGACAGTGCCTCGGGGATGCGGCCCCACATGACCATCTTGTCGCCGTACTTGTGCATGATTTCATAATCATCGAACTTGTAGGGCTTGCCGTCGCGGCGGCCATAGAAAGCGGTGAAGTGGGAATTGCCGATATCCTTGGTGTTGTAGTCGAAGGCAACCATGTCAGCCCAGATCTTGTAGACATCGGTCTCCTGAGAATAGTTGTACATCTCGGGAGTGAAGCCGCCTGCGGGACGCATGTTGACTTCCAGGCCCAGAACGTCGCCCTTCTTGCCCAGGCCTTCCTGATCCTCGTTCAGGATGAAGAACTCCAGGTGGACGAAGCGGCTCTTGACGCCGAAGGACTTGATGGTAGCCAGGCCTGCCTGACGAACCTTCTCGGGCAGTTCCTTGACCAGGTAGTAAACGGAGTCGCCGTTGTCATTGACGATGTCCATCAGGGACAGGGGGGTGATGTTGCCGGATTCGAACAGCATTTCGCCCTTGGAGTCCACGATGCCGTCATAAGTCTGGACATAACCGTTGACGAACTCTTCCATGATGTAGACGTTGTTGTCCTTGATGTTGATGAACCACTCAACATCCTCATCGCACTTCAGCTTGTAGGTGTTGTTGGCACCAACGCCGTTGTCAGGCTTGACAACCACGGGGTAGCCGACCATGTGAGCAAACTCCAGAGCATCTTCCAGACCTTCAACCAGGTGGTAGCGGGCAGTGGGCAGACCGGCCTTGTGGTAGTACTCCTTCATGGCGGACTTGTACTTGATCTTGTCCATCTCGTGGATCTTGGGGCCGGTGGTGATGTTGAACTCGGTACGCAGCTGAGCGTCACGCATCAGCCAGTACTCGTTGTTGGACTCCAGCCAGTCGATCTTGCCGTACTTGAAGGTGAAGAATGCGACAGCCTTAAAGACCTCGTCGTAATTTTCCAGGCTGGAGACCTTATAGTACTCGTGCATGGAATCCTTCAGCTCCCGCATCAGTTCATCGTAGGGGCAATCGCCGATACCCAGAACGCGCATGCCGTTGTTCTTCAGCTCGCGGCAGAACTTCCAGTAAGTCAGGGGGAAGTTGGGGGAAATAAAGATAAAGTTTTTCATGGATATCTCTCCTTCATGAATTTTCATAATCAGGCCAGCAGCCAGGGAACGTAAACGTCGACCATCTTGTACCACCAGGGCCAGTCATGGTTGACATCGTGACCCCAGTATTCAAAGCGGACGGGGATGCCCTTCTCGCAGCAGACGGTGTCCAGCAGACGGGTGGACTCCAGCAGGGGTTCCTCCCATGCGCCCTGACCGCAGACGATCAGTGCCTTGCTGTTTGCGTACAGGCCGCGGTAGTAGTGATCCTCGGGCAGGTTGCGCAGGAACAGAGCGGGGCAGTTGTTGTAAACCAGGTCGTCGCAGTAATCGCCGAAGAACTCCTTGTTGTCGTACAGACCGGAGATGGCGAAGCAGCCGCCGAACAGGTCGGGACGGCGGAAGAACAGGTTTGCAGCATGCATAGCGCCCATGGAGCAACCGAAGGTCAGAATGCGGTCGGTGTTGCCCTGGATGGAATGGATGGTGGGAACCATCTCGTTCACAACGTAGTTGTACCAGCGCTCGTGGTTCTCGATTCTCCAGCGGTTGTCGGAACCCATAGCTGCCCAGGCGATCTCATCCTTGCAGTCGATGGAGTAGACGGTGCACATACCTGCATCGATCCACTTTGCCCAGTAATCGGTCATCTTGAAGCTCTCAAAGTCCCAGAAACGACCTGCCTGGCAGGGAATGAACATAACAGCCTTGCCGCTGCCGTTGCCGTAGACCTTGAACTCCATGTCCTGGCCCAGGTGGCCGCTGTAGTGCTTATGATAAGTGATTTCCATGATTTATATTTCTCTCCTTCAAATTCCGAGGCATTCCATAAAAATCGGAACCTGCCGTTCCCAGGAAGCCTCGCTGTGATCGCCCTCAGGGACGATGCGTAGTGTTAAATTCACGTTTTTGCTCAGAAGCAGCATGCCCATATCCGTCAGCCGCTCCAGCATGTATCCGTGGTTGGCAAGCTCTTCGCTGCCATAGTCCATGTAGATGGTGGTATCGTCCTGAATATCGGCTCTTTCCACCATTTTCTTGATCTTTTCCGGCTCCACCCACAAGCTCGGGGACAGGGCTGCCGCCTGGCGGAAGACATGGTTATAAACCGTCGCCGCATACAGCGCCATCAGTCCGCCCATGGAAGAGCCGCAGATATAGGTGTGTTCCCGGTCCGGTAAAGTCCGGTAATTTTCGTCGATATAAGGCTTTAAAGTGCCCACCAGCCAGTCCATGTATTTTTTGCCCTGGCCGCGGATGTTTCCGTATTGCTCGTCCTGGAAGCTGACGGGGGAATATTCCCGCAGTCTTCCGTTTCCCTTGTGGTTGCATTCCACCGCCACAATGATCAGCGGTTTTCTGCTCCATGTCATGTAGGCGTTCATACCCCAGGATTTTCCGTAGGTAGCTTCACCGTCGAAGAACACATTGTGTCCGTCGAACATATAAAGCACAGGGTATCTTCTGACTTCGTCTTTATCGTAATAATCGGGCAGGTAAATGTAGGCCTGCCGGGTTCTCTTGCCGGTTAGGGTCGGCAGAGTCACTTCCCATTGATTGACCATTTGCTGATTTCTCCCAGTCTTTACCTGATAATGAATAGTATAGTTTTATTTTCCAGGATTGTCAATTCAAAAACCTAATAATTCGGGTGGATTTTTTAAGGTTTTTTGGTACACTTCACCCAAAAACAGAAAATTCATGTACGCAGTAGACAAACAAATATCTGTCTCACAAATCCACACTATCCAAAACAGACATTATGCGGAATACACGCTCAAAAGCGTCGATATTCATCAGCGCATAGGAACGGTATCTTACTACACAGTATACCCCATCTGTACCACAAGTGCAACCAGAAAATTCCTGTTTCTCCCCTTCTGTAAAGATATTTTGAAAAAATATAGATTTTTTTCATTTTAGGTCTTTACAAATCGAAAACCTTGTGTTATAATCCCTCTTGTTGTGAGGCACAACTCACCTGGCCCTGTGGTGCAGTCGGTTAGCACGCCAGCCTGTCACGCTGGAGGTCGACGGTTCGAGTCCGTTCGGGGTCGCCAGAAAAGAACACCATCCATCGGATGGTGTTCTTTTTTTGTATTCTTTCACGAACGGACTCGAAAATTAAATGCAACACACCGGTGGTGTGTTGCTTGTCCCCGGCTCGACGGGGACAACTCCTTGATTTTGTTCCTTTGGAACAAAATACAACCGAGTCCGTTCGGGTAATCATAAAAATGACAGCCAGAGGTTTTTCCTCTGGCTGTTGCTATTTCTATAGATTTTACTTGATTGCCCGCTTCAGCACAGGCAGAACAGCCAGCGCTACGCTGCCGCCGATGAGGGCAGTGATCAGCTGAGGGTAAGAGAACATGGCGCTGAAGGTGGCAATCTGCTGAGGCTTTAGATTTGCCGCCAGCATGGGCACGATAAACTTCACAACCAGCAGATACAGAGTTGCGAACTTTGCAGCTGCGCCGCAGATCAGGCCGAGAATCTTCTGCTTTTTGCACACATAGTGCAGAACCAAAACGAAGACCAGATTGCCTGCGGCGATGGCGGGAATGATCTGGACCAGCTGGGGGCCGATGCCGAAAAGCTTGGCGCAGAAGGGAGACAGCAGCGCAACAGTCACGCCGCTCCACAGGCCGCCTGCAAGAGAGGCGATGGCAAGAACTGCATTGACACAGGAGCCGGTCACATACTGACCCAGAGCGGAGGTTGCCCACTGGAGCACCACCAGCAGGGCAATCAGCACACCGGTGCGGGTAATCCACAGGGTGCGCTGATGGAGATTATTTCGACTTGTTTTTTCCATAAGTATTTACCTTTCCATTTTTTCACCTATCATACTATGAAAGCGCAGCTTCGTCAAGCTGCGCTTTCATTTTGGAAAGGATTACTTCAGTTTGGGATTCAGGGGCATCTCCCAGCCGTGATGATCGGTGTGCAAAAGATGGTGGGACTTGTGGCCCAGGGGCTTT
>JAFXAV010000085.1 GCA_017516785.1 Oscillospiraceae bacterium | reverse complement strand
TTCGGGGTTCAGATTGTGAACGCCGGTTTCGTAGCAGGCACGCTCGCCTTCCTCGCGGATGGTGCGGTCCACTTCCTTCCGGGCCTTCTCCACCATATCCTCAATGCGGGTGGGATGGATGCGGCCGTCGGCAATGAGCTTCTCCAGTGCCAGTCTTGCGATTTCCCGGCGGACGGGATCAAAGCTGGACACGGTGATGGCTTCGGGGGTGTCGTCGATGATCAGATCGACGCCGGTGATGGTCTCGAGGGTGCGGATGTTGCGGCCCTCGCGGCCGATGATGCGGCCCTTCATCTCGTCGTTGGGCAGAGCCACAACGGAGACGGTGGTTTCCGCGGCGTGGTCAGCAGCGCAGCGCTGGATTGCGGTGGCGATGACCTCCCGGGCAGTGGTTTCAGCCTGATCCTTCAGCTCTGCCTCGATCTCCTTGATCTTCATGGCGGCATCGTGACGGACTTCGTCTTCCACGCTCTGCAGCAGATACTGCTTGGCCTGCTCCTGAGTCAGTTCGGAAATTTGCTCCAGGGTGGTCAGCTGCTGCTTCTTGATTTCTTCTGCCTGAGCCTGAGTCTGAGCGACATTGGCCAGGCGGCGGTTCAGTTCTTCTTCCTTGCGTTCGAAAGCCTCAGTCTTCTTGTCAAGAGTGGCTTCCTTCTGTTCCAGGCGGCGCTCCTGCTTGGAGATTTCCGCTCTGCGTTCCTTGACTTCCTTATCGTGCTCTGTGCGAGATTGATGGATTTCATCCTTTGCTTCCAGAAGCATTTCCTTCTTGCGGTTTTCACCGCTGCGGATGGCTTCATTGATCAGACGGGTGGCTTCCAGTTCTGCGGAACCGATTTCCCGCTCGGCGACCTTCTTGCGGTAGATGATACCGGCAACAAAGCCCAGCGCCAGGCAAACCACGCCGACAATAATGGCAATAATATACTTTCCCATAATCCTGCAACACACCTCCTTCAAAAGAATTCAACGTCGAAGGGGTGGGCGAGATGGGCCCCGGGATATGAAATTAGGCACGAAAACTGACCGGGCAAGCCCGGCAAACAGTGATATTCAAACTTAATATTCATCGCCCTGAGGCGCAAAACGCATACCCCGGCTCGTAACGCCGGTTATTATGAAACGCGTTGCCAGTCGAAAGACTGGGGCAGCGTACACCATACCTTGTCCATTTTACCTGCCTGAAGTGCGATTGTCAAGAAGAATTGAGTAATATTTAGGTTAATTTTGAACACATTGACCAATTCAACCTATATGCGGCTGCGCAGGCCGCTCTTTTTCGATTGACAAGCCGCTGTCTGCCATGATAGAATATTCAAGATATGCGGGTGTGGTGGAATTGGTAGACTCATTGGATTTAGGTTCCAACGCGCGAGCGTGCAGGTTCGAGTCCTGTCACCCGCACCAAAAAAGAGAGAGGCCCTTGGGTCTCTCTCTTTTTTAGTAAATAGCGGCAGGATGAGAACCCATCTAAATGCAACACCCCGGTGGGGTGTTGCTCGCGAGGACTTGACCGAGCGAAACCTAAATTTTTGCCCACAGGGCAAAAATGCAACTCGAGTCCTGTCATCCGCACCAATAAAAAAGACACCCCCGGGGGTGTCTTTTTTATTGGTTTCTCCTGTATTCCAGCGGCGTGGCGCCGGTAGCTTCGTGGAAAACCTTGCCGAAATAGCTGGGAGAGCTGAAGCCGCAGTCATAGGCGATGTCCGTAATCTGCCGGTTCGTCTCCCGCAGCAGGCGGCAGGCCATCCGGATGCGGACCTCCGTCAGATACTGGAAAGGCGTTTTCTGCAGACCCCGACGGAACGCCCGGAGAGCTTCCCGGTCGCTGACGCTGGCGCTGGCGGCGATCTCCTTCAGGGAGATTTTTTCCCGATAATTGGAGTGGATGTAGGTCATCATGGCCTTAAGCCGTTCCTCGCCGGTGCTTCGAAGGGCAGATTTCGCCTGAAGCTGCTCCTGGGCCTCCCGGAAGATCATCAGCCAGGCTTCCGACAGGTAGTTCCGCACCAGAATCTCATATCCCGGCTCCTGGAAGTCGGAGGCATCGTAAGCTTTCCGGATGGACTCGATAATCTTTCTGTGGTTGGGATGCACCGGATGGAAAATCATCACATCGATCTGCTTACAGTTCAGAATGGGCGATACATACTTCTGATCAAAGATGCTGCCTTCCTTTCCAGTGATCAGGGAAGCGTCAAAGACCTGTCCCAGCGTAACCGCATTCGTGCCGGGAACCGGTTCCTGAAGGTGCATGGTATCAGAATTCAGAACAGCGGCCTCTCCCTGATGGATCATATAAGCTCCTTGTCCTGTTGACAGTTTCACAGTTCCCTGCATCACCCACATGATTTCGATATCCGGGTGCCAATGCCAGGGGACAAAGCCGCCCACATACCGGGCATAATCCACATACCAGGATGTATGAGGGAAGGGATGGGTTCTGTGGATCAGAATCTCTTCCAGTTCTTCGGTCAGCTCCAGTTTCTCCGCAATCATGGCTCCTCCTGTTAAAATAGCGACAGCTAAATTAATACTAGGCGTTATCCTGTTATTTTTTGTCGTAATATCGGGTGAAATTCTCTCTCTTTGGCTATATTATGATAGTAGCAAAGACAAAGAATACTTTCAACCCCTATTTTCAGAAAGGAGCCATATTTATGAAGAACGAGCCTTTGCAGCTGCTGAAACTTCGCGACCTCTGCCGCTTCCACCGGTACGTCCGAAGCCATCACATCCATGGCCGGGTGCGCCAGAACAATTTCGTCACCAGCGCCAGAAACACCTTCATGCTGGCTCTTGCCCTGCCGCTGGTTTCCGCCACACTGGAAATTGAATAAAAAACTCTTCTTCACTTTCATGGGAAAGGGGCGCGCCTTCGGGACAGCGTCCCTTTTTCAATTTACAGAGGCGGTTTCCTGTGGTATAATCGCCCCAACAAACCACAGGAGGTGTCTTTATGAAAGACCCCAAAGAATTCTGCACCTGCAATGAGTACAGCTGCCCCAACCACCCCCGGAACCACGATCTCGGCTGCACCCTCTGCATCCAGAAAAATCTCCGGGAAAAGGAAATTCCCGCCTGCTTCTTCCGGGATATCGATCACCCCAAGCCTACAAAGAACTACCACTATCAGGACTTCGCCGCTCTCGTGGCCGCCGCCCAGGCAGAAGGGAAGCTGTAACTCCATATCCCCCGGCTGTGCGCCGGGGGATTTTTTGCCGTTCGTCCGGCGGTGGCGGGCGATTTTCCGCCACTGAAATACACACATTTTTCAGGTTTGTACGATTTCATAATAATTCAGTAAAATCTTATCTATTTACAGATATATTATGAAGAACAATCACAAACAACTGAAATAATTTGACAAAACTGACACAATCGACTATAATAAAGTAGCATGCCTATATATGCTCTTTTGTAGATTTACAGGCTGCAGACATAAAAAACCACCTGACGGAGAGTGAACGTCATGACAATCCGGGAAATTGCGAAGATACTGGATGCCAAGTGGCTCTGCTGTGAAGAAGACGGCGGCGTGGAGATCAAGTATGCCTTCGCTTCTGATATGATGAGTGATGTGCTGGCCTATGTGGAGCTGGATACCATGCTTCTGACTGGCCTCATCAACAGCCAGTCCGTCCGCACCGCAGAAATGCTGGATATTCCCTGCCTGGTGTTCGTCCGGGGCAAGAACCCCCATGAGGACGCCGTTCGCAGAGCAAAGCAGATCGGACTGCCCACCCTTATGACCCAGTGCTCCATGTTTGAGGCCTGCGGCCGGCTTTATGCCGCCGGTATGGAGGCCATCCAGCTGGAAGACTTTGACGGAGATCAGGACTATGACGATTATTAAAGAAACTTATCCCGTGGCCGCCGGCGACATGGTCGCTGCAGGCGACGTTTCCGCCCGAATCAAGCGACAGATGAAGCAGTTGGGTATTCCCGCTTCCGTGGTGCGCCGGGTGTCTGTTGGCACCTATGAGGCGGAGATCAATCTGGTCATCCATTCCCTGGGCGGCCATATTGACTTTGAGATCTCTCCCGAAGATATCACCATCCGCGTGGTGGACCAGGGCCCGGGTATCCCGGACCTGGAAAAGGCCATGACCGAAGGCTGGTCCACCGCTTCCAACGAAGTGCGCAACATGGGTTTCGGCGCAGGTATGGGTCTGCCCAACATGAAGCGCAATGCCGACGATTTTTCCATCGAATCCACCGTAGGCGTGGGTACCGACATCAAGATGATTTTCAACATTTGACTGAGTTTGATTGGATGTGACAAACGGTGAGCAACAAGGCGCGATATTACCATTCCATACGTCTGGACAAGGAAAAATGCCAGGGCTGCACCAACTGCCTGAAGCGCTGTCCCACGGATGCCATTCGCATCCGTAACAACAGAGCCATGGTCATCAAGCAGAACTGCATTGACTGCGGCGAGTGCATCCGGGTATGCCCTCATCATGCCAAAATCGCAGTGACGGATCCTCTGTCCGATATCCATAAGTTCGAGTATAAGATCGCTCTGCCTGCACCGGCCCTCTATGTCCAGTTTCCTCAGGTCCACCACACCGAACCCATCATCGCCGCCCTGTATAAGCTGGGCTTTGATGAAGTTTTCGAGGTGGCAAGGGCTGCTGAGGTGATTTCCTATGCCATCAGCCGGACTCTGATCAACGAGGACCGTCCCCGTCCCGTCATTTCCTCCGCCTGCCCCACCGTCCTGCGTCTGATTCAGGTGAAGTATCCGAGCCTGCTGGAAAATGTCATCGACATGGTCTCCCCCATGGAGGCCGCTGCCCGGATCGCCAAGGAGGAATACTCCAAGAAGCACAATGTGCCCATGGAGAAAATCGGCGCCTTCTTCATCTCTCCCTGCGCCGCCAAGATGACCGCTGTCCGGTCTCCCATTGGCCAGAAAAAGTCCGATATAGACGGCGTCATCGCCATCAAGGATATCTACACTCAGATCCAGGCCCTTACGAAAAAGCCCTTCGATCCCATTGACATTGAGCGGGCCAGCACCGTCGGTGTCCGCTGGGCCATTCCCAGCGGCGAAGCAGAGGCTGTGGGCATGCGCCACACACTCTGCGTGGACGGCATTGAAAATGTCAAGCACGCCCTGGAGCAGATTGAAAACAACCGGTTTGACCGGCTGGACTATGTGGAATGCCTGGCCTGCACCAACGGCTGCCTGGGCGGACCTCTGACGGTGGAGAACAGCTTCGTGGCCAAGAGCCGCCTAAATGCCATCCTGCGCCATACCCCGAAGCGCAAGATCGACAAGACTGAGATCTTCGAGAATGCACAGGAAAAGTTCCGGACCACCGAGCCCTATGAACCCAACGATGCCCTGCAGCTCACCGGCACCATGATGGAACGGCTCCGCAAGGCCGCCGACATCGAAACCGTCAACGCAAGCCTTCCCGGCCTGGACTGCGGTTCCTGCGGTTCCCCTTCCTGCCGTGCTCTGGCCTGGGATATTGTCAACGGCTTTGCCCACGAACTCAACTGCATCTTCAAGCTCAATGACCGCATCAGCACCCTTGCTGAGGAAATGGTCACTCTGGGCGTCTCCACCCGATTCTCCGTGGGCGCCGACCGGGAAAACATTGATGAGTTTATTGATGAGATTTTTGACCAAGAGGAGGACTAACCCATGCGTGTATCTGATTTTGTGAACCTGTCCGGCGGCAAGGTGCTCACCGGCGCCTATGAAGACCGGGAAATCGCCTGCGGCTATACCTGTGACCTGTTAAGCCACGTTATGGGCAATGGCCAGGCCGATATGGCATGGATCACCGTCCAGGCCCATATGAATGTCATCGCCGTGGCGGCTCTTCTGGATTTTGCCTGCGTCATTATCCCCGAGGGTCTTCCCGTGGATGCCACCATCATCGCCAAGGCTTCCCAGGAGGATATCATCATCATCTCCTGCGAAAAGACCAGCTATGAGCTGGTAACCCTGCTGGCGGGCTCCGGCGTCCCCTCTGCAAAGAAGGGATGAAGCTCTTCTGCGACCTCCATATCCACTCCTGCCTGTCCCCCTGCGGCGACGCGCTGATGACCCCCAACAACATTGTTGGCATGGCCTACATCAAGCAGCTGGACGCCATCGCCGTGTGTGACCACAACACCGCGGAGAACCTGCCGGCGGTACAGGAAGTTGCGGATATGATGGGAATATTGCTGCTTCCGGGCATGGAGCTGACCACCCGGGAGGAAGCGCACATGCTCTGCTACTTTCCCGATGTGGAAAGCTGCCGGAATTTTGGAAAGTACATCTATCAGTACCTTCCCCCCATTCCCAATAAACCGAAATTTTTTGGCGCCCAGCAGATCATGAATTCCCAGGACGAGGAAATCGGCCAGGAGGAAAAGCTTCTGATCAGCGCTCTGGATTTAGGCTTCGAGGAATGCGAAAAACTGATCCACCAGCACGGCGGACTCTGCGTCCCGGCCCACATCAACCGGGGCTCCAGCGGCGTTCTGAATGCTCTGGGCTTTCTGCCCAGCGGCGCCAGCTATGACGCCCTGGAAGTTTCCGATGCGGTCCCCGCTCCCGGCGTGGATTTAAACGCCTGGCGGATTTTGAAATCCTCCGATGCCCACTATCTGGAGAACATGCTGGAGCCCACCTTTACAATAGAAGTGAAGGAGCGCTCCGCAAAGGCTTTGTTCGACGCCATCGCCGGACGGAGCTGATACCTACAGCAAATCTCACGGCCAAAGCCTGCCCTGGCAAAAATCCGTGATTTAAGCATATGCATACACATTTATACACATTTCACAAGGGGGTTGTATCGTCATGTCTTTGGAGAACAAAGAAAAGTACGAAGCACTACAAAACGTGATCGACGAGCTCAGAAATGAGCCCGGTGCGCTGATGCCCATCATGCAGCGCGCACAGGACATCTTTGGCTACCTGCCTGAAGAAGTCCAGAATTACATTGCCAAGGAACTGGATATCCCTGTCAGCGATATCTACGGTGTGGCAACTTTCTATGCACAGTTCAACCTGGAGCCCAAGGGCAAGTACATCATCAGCGTCTGCATGGGTACTGCTTGCTACGTTAAGGGTTCTCAGGCCGTCCTGGACAAGCTGGAAGAGGTCCTGGGTGTTCCCGCCGGCCGTACCACGCCCGACGGTCTGTTCACTCTGAACGCTACCCGCTGCCTGGGCGCCTGCGGTCTGGCTCCCGTCATGATGGTCAACGACGATGTCTATGGCCGTCTGACTCCCGCTCAGATCCCCGGTATCATCGACAAGTACCGCCAGTAAGAAAAAATTGCCATGATGCGTGAACTGTCGGACAATATCATGGATATTGCCCAGAATTCCATCTCCGCCGGAGCCAGCCTGACAGAGATTGCCGTGAATGTAAGCCATGAGAAAAATCTCATTACGATTACCTTTACGGACAACGGCTGCGGCATGAGCGAAGAAATGGTCAAAGCAGTGACCGAGCCCTTCACCACCACCCGGAAGACCCGGAAAGTAGGTCTGGGTCTGCCCCTGCTGCAGCAGACTGCCCTGATGACCGGCGGCGATCTGCACATTCAGTCCACCCTGGGCGTCGGCACCGTGGTGACCGCCACCTTCGGACTCGACCATATCGACCGTCCCCCCATGGGTGACGTGGCTGGAGCTTGGTTCAGCTTAGTGGTAATGAATCCGGATACGGATTTTCTGTTTACCTATGATTACGACGGCAGCGTCTTTACCTTCGACACCCGGATCATCCGGGCCACCGTCGCCCCGCTGCCCCTGAATCAGCTGGAAATTTCCGCCTGGATCAAAGATTGTATTTATCAGGAAATTGAACAACTGCACGGAGGTTTATTTTCATGAAGTCTTTAGCAGAACTCGCGGCTATCCGCAACAAAATGATTGAACAGGTCAACATGAGAAAGGATGACAACATCGATACCCGCATCGTCGTGGGTATGGCTACCTGCGGCATCGCCGCCGGCGCCCGTCCTGTCATGCTGGAGTTCGTCGAAGAAATCAAGCGCCGTGGCCTGGAAAACGTCACCGTCGCTCAGACCGGCTGCATCGGCATGTGCCGTCTGGAGCCCATGGTCGAAGTTTACGTCAAGGACCAGGAAAAGGTCACTTATGTCCACATGACCCCTGAAAAGGTCGCCCGCGTCGTCAACGATCACATCGTCAACGGCCGTCCTGTGGAAGAATACACCATCGGCTATCAGGGCTGATCGGATTAGGAGGAAATCACTATGGATTTGATTCGTTCTCATGTGATGGTCTGCGGTGGTACCGGCTGTACCTCTTCCAACTCCGCAGCAATCATCGCCGAGTTTGAAAAGCTTCTGGGTGAAAAGGGCCTGGACAAGGAAGTCAAGGTCGTCCGCACCGGCTGCTTCGGTCTGTGCGAAGCAGGTCCCGTCTGCATTGTTTACCCCGAAGGCGCATTTTATTCTCATGTCAAGGTTTCCGATGTTGAGCGCATCGTCGACGAGCACCTGATCAAGGGCCGTATCGTCAAGGACCTGCTGTACAAGGGTTCCGTCAAGGAAGACGATACCATCAAGAACCTGGACAATGTGGACTTCTACAAGAAGCAGAAGCGCGTTGCCCTGCGTAACTGCGGCGTCATTGACCCCGAAAACATTGACGAGTACATCGCATTCGACGGTTATCAGGCTCTGGGCAAGTGCCTGACCGAGATGACCCGTGAAGAAGTCATCCAGACCATTCTGGATTCCGGCCTCCGCGGCCGCGGCGGCGCTGGCTTCCCCACCGGCCTGAAGTGGAAGTTTGCCTACAACTCCGTCTCTGACAAGAAGTACGTCTGCTGCAACGCTGACGAAGGCGACCCCGGCGCATTCATGGACCGCTCCATTCTGGAAGGCGACCCCCATGCCGTCATCGAGGCTATGGCCATCGCTGCCTACGCCATCGGCGCTGATCAGGGCTATGTCTACTGCCGCGCTGAGTACCCCATCGCTGTTCAGCGTCTGCAGATCGCCATCAACCAGGCCCGTGAGTACGGCCTGCTGGGCGACAACATCTTCGGCACCGACTTCTCCTTCAATCTGGAAGTCCGTCTGGGCGCCGGCGCATTCGTCTGCGGCGAAGAAACCGCTCTGATGACCTCCATCGAGGGCAAGCGCGGCGAGCCCCGTCCCCGTCCTCCTTTCCCCGCTGTCAAGGGTCTGTTCGGCCAGCCCACCATTCTGAACAACGTTGAGACCTACGCCAACGTTCCTCAGATCATCAACAAGGGCGTGGAATGGTTCCGCTCCATGGGCACCGAGAAGTCCAAGGGCACCAAGGTCTTCGCTCTGGGCGGCAAGATCAACAACACCGGCCTGGTGGAAGTCCCCATGGGCACCACCCTGCGCGAGGTTATTTATGATATCGGCGGCGGCTGCCCCAACGGCAAGAAGTTCAAGGCAGCTCAGACCGGCGGTCCTTCCGGCGGCTGCATCCCCGCATCCGAGCTGGATATCGAAATCGACTACGACAACCTGCTGGCCATCGGTTCCATGATGGGCTCCGGCGGTATGATCGTTATGGACGAAGACAACTGTATGGTTGACATCGCCCGCTTCTTCCTGGACTTCACCGTGGACGAGTCCTGCGGTAAGTGCGCCCCCTGCCGTATCGGCACCAAGCGCATGCTGGAGATCCTGGAGCGCATCGTTGAGGGCAAGGGCGTTGACGGCGACATCGAAAAGCTGGAAGAGCTGGCCAACACCATCAAGGCTACCGCACTGTGCGGCCTGGGCCAGACTGCTCCCAACCCCGTCCTGTCTACCCTGAAGTACTACCGCGACGAGTACGAAGCCCACATCTACGAGAAGCGCTGCCCCGCTGGTCAGTGCAAGGCCCTGCTGAACTACAAGATCGATCCCGTCAAGTGCAAGGGCTGTACCGCCTGCGCCCGTGTCTGCCCCGCCAACGCCATTACCGGCAAGGTGAAGGAAGCTCACGTGATCGACACCACCAAGTGCCTGAAGTGCGGCGCTTGCGAAGCTAAGTGTAAGTTCGGCGCCATTTCCAAGGGCTGATAAATACCGGAAGGAGTGAATTTTGACATGGCAAATGTAAATGTTACCATTGATGGCGTCAAGGTCAGCGTTCCCGCCGGTACTACCGTCCTGGAGGCTGCCCGTCAGGCCAACATCCATATTCCCACCCTGTGCTTCCTGAAGGACATCAACGAGATCGGCGCATGCCGTATGTGCGTTGTTGACGTGGGCGCCCGCGCTCTGGCTGCTGCCTGCGTGATGCCCGTTTCCGAGGGCATGGTGGTCAAGACCAATACCCCCCAGGTTCGCCAGGCTCGTAAGGGCGTTCTGGAACTGATCCTGTCTAACCACGAGCGTAAGTGCCTGTCCTGCGTCCGCAGCCAGAACTGTGAGCTGCAGGCCCTGGCCAAGGAGCTGGGCGTTGAAGAGTCCCGTTTCGACGGCGCCAACATCGAGTATCCTCTGGATATTCTGTCCCCCTCCATGGTTCGTGATCCCAACAAGTGCATCCTGTGCCGCCGCTGTGTCGCTGCCTGCCGCAACGTCCAGCAGATCGGCGCCATCGGCGCTGTGAACCGCGGTTTCAAGACCGAGATTGCCCCCGCTTTCGGCAAGGGCATCATGGAAACCAACTGCATCTTCTGCGGCCAGTGCATCAACGCCTGCCCCGTCGGCGCCCTGAAGGAAAAGGACGACACCGACAAGGTTTGGGAAGCTATCGCTGATCCCGAGAAGATCGTCGTGGTGCAGCCCGCACCCGCTGTCCGTGTGGCACTGGGCGAAGAGTTCGGCATGCCCATCGGCACCCGCGTCACCGGCAAGATGAGCCAGGCTCTGAAGCGCCTGGGCTTCGACAAGGTCTTCGACACCGACTTCGCCGCTGACCTGACCATCGTGGAAGAAGCAAACGAGCTGATCAGCCGTATCAAGAACAACGGTCCTCTGCCCATGTTTACTTCCTGCTCCCCCGGATGGGTCAAGTACCTGGAGCACAACTTCCCCGAACTGATCCCCAACCTGTCCACCTGCAAGTCCCCCATGCAGATGGAAGGCGCCATCATCAAGAGCTACTGGGCCGAGAAGACCGGCGTCGATCCTTCCAAGATCGTCACCGTCGCTGTCATGCCCTGTACTTCCAAGAAGTTCGAGACCTCCCGTCCCGAGATGGCTCTGAACGGCCTGCGTACCGTTGATATCTCCATCACCACCCGTGAGCTGGCCCGGATGATCAAGTCCGCAGGTATCCAGTTCACTCAGCTGCCCGACGAGGAAGTCTTCGACGAGCTGATCGCTGAGTCCACCGGCGCTGCTCCCATCTTCGGCGCCACCGGCGGCGTTATGGAAGCTGCTGTCCGTACTGCAGCCGACGTTCTGGAAGGCCGCAGCCTGGAGAACGTGGAATACAAGGCTCTGCGTGGTATCGAGGGCATCAAGGAAGCTACCGTCACCCTGGGCGGCGTTGAGCTGAAGGTTGCTGTCGCCAACTCCACCGGCGCAGCCAAGAAGCTGATCAAGAAGATTCTGGCCGGCGACGCCAGCTACGCTTTCGTCGAAGTCATGGCCTGCCCCGGCGGCTGTGTCAACGGCGGCGGCCAGCCTCATGTCAACGCTCAGACCCGTATGTACGTCGACCATCGCGTCGCCCGTGCTGCCGGCCTGTACGCTGAAGACGAAGCCAAGGCCATCCGCAAGTCCCACGAGAACCCCGACATCAAGAAGCTGTATGCCGAGTATCTGGGCGAGCCCAACGGCCACAAGGCTCACGAGCTGCTGCACACCACCTACACCGACAGAAGCAAGTAATTTGCAACATAAAAACCCGGAAGACTTCGGTCTTCCGGGTTCTTTTATGCAAAAAACATGTCATTGCGAGCCAGTGACATCGATCTCTGGTCCGCAATGACACGAAAACTTATAATTCTGCTTTTTCCTTCTTTTCTTCGTGTTCGCCCTTCATTTCAAAGTGGATCAGCACACTCAGCAGGGCTCTGAGGATAATCACCGCGCCCAGAACCATCAGCTCCGTCATTTCCCGGATCAGAACGGTCTTCAGAATCTCCGCCGCCATCTTGAATTCCAGGCTGAGGGCCAGGCCGGAGGCCAGCTGGAATTTGATATCGGCGCTCTGATGGGTGATGAGGCCCCTGGCGTACTTCCAGAAGGAAGCAAAGGTGGACACCGCCACGATGAGAATTCCCATCAGTTCACAGATGGGAATCAGGTACTCCAGAATCAGTTCAACCACATAATCAAGCATACTATCTCTCCTTCTTATCTGCTTCTTTGCCATTATACTCCATATGGAGAAAAAAAGCAACGCTCCCGGTGACCAGCCGGGAGCGCTACTTTTAGAAAGAAGAACTACGCATTGCAGATTTCTCACCAGGTACGACGCTTCATTAACCCCGCCAGGAAAATAAACGCATCTTGAACAGGAGGTTCCTCTCCGCTTTGCTAAGTTGCCTTTATTATAGTACATTGGGGTTTCAAAATCAATAATAAACACATTTTGTTTTTTGATAAGTACCGGGTACTATGAGAAATTTCAAATAACTGTTCAATCGCCGCAGAGGACTTCCAGCCGTTTCCGATCCACAAGCTCCACAGCGCCCCGGGTCAGCTTCACCATGCCTTCTCCCTGAAAATAGCGAAGCATTCTCGTCACCACTTCCCGGGCGGTGCCCATGTGGTTGGCGATCTTTTCGTGGGTGATCTTCAGGGAATCGGTGCCTTCCAGAGCGCATTCTTCCAGCAGGAAGGATGCCAGCCGCTTGTCGAAGCTGCGCCACATAATCTGCTCCATCAGCCACATGACTTCAGAGAACCGGCTGCTGATCAGCTGGTTGGCGTAGTTTGCCACCACAACGGACTCGTCCATCAGATTTTTGAACAGGCAGGAGGGCAGCACCCACATATCCGTGTCCTTTTCCGCCTCAATCACCACATCAAACTGCACGTCGGGCATGACGCAGGAGGCAGAGAACAGGCTGATATCCATTTCGAACAGCCGGTAGAGGGTGATCTCCCGGCCCTCGCTGGAGAGGGTATAGACCCGCAGCTGTCCCGAACGGATCAGAAGCAGTCCCAGACAATCCATGCCGCCGTTGTGCACCACGGTGCCGGCCTTGACGGACAGGGGATAGGCAACATCCAGCAGCCGCTCCTTCTGATTTTCAGTCATTTTGTTCCAGATGGGAAAATAATCTGCAAAATCCATGTACATTCACCTCTTTTGTGATACAATAAGTATAAACCAGTTTGCCGTTAATGTCAATTTGTCTGTAGCACCGTGATGAAATCACAGAAATGGCAGACGCTGTATAGTATACTGTAATTAAGAAAAGCATTCAGGAGGTAATCTTATGCATATCGAAGTCATCAGTGCGGTGATGCTCCCCTTCCTGGGCACGGCCATCGGTTCCGCGTTCGTATTTTTTCTGAAAGGTAAAATGAACCGCAGTCTCCAGCGGATTCTCACCGGCTTTGCTTCCGGCGTCATGGTTGCAGCCTCCATCTGGAGCCTGATCATTCCCGCCATGGACCAGTCGGAGCATATGGGCAAGCTGGCATTCCTGCCCGCCTTCATCGGTGTCTGGGCCGGTTTCCTGTTTTTGCTGGCTCTGGACAAAATCATCCCTCACTTACATCTGAATAGCTCCTGCCCCGAGGGTTCACCCTGCAATCTGGGCAAATCCACCATGATGGTGCTGGCTGTGGCACTGCACAATCTGCCGGAGGGCATGGCTGTTGGCGTGGTGGTAGCCGGATGGCTGGCAGGAAGCGAAAGCATCTCCGCCGCGGGCGCATTGGCCCTGGCCCTGGGCATCGCACTGCAGAATCTTCCGGAGGGTGCCATCATCTCCATGCCGTTAAAGAGCAATGGAATGAAGCGTAGCCATGCCTTCGGCTACGGCGTCCTCTCCGGTGTCATCGAACCCATCGGAGCAATCGGCACGATTCTCCTTGCCAACCTGGTGGTGCCGGTACTTCCATACCTGCTCAGCTTCGCCGCCGGCGCCATGCTCTATGTGGTGGTGGAAGAACTGATCCCTGAGATGAGCGAGGGTGAGCATTCCAATCTGGGTGTCATCTTCTTCGCCGTGGGATTTACACTGATGATGATGCTGGACGTGGCTCTTGGATAAGTAAAACGAAAGACCGGCCATGGGCCGGTCTTTCCTTTTTGGTAAAACAAATTGCAGTTTGTCTGTGAGTTTGCGCCGCACCACTTGCCTCCCTCTCTGAGGGAGGTGGCAGCCCGAAGGGCTGACGGAGGGAGTGTCCTATCGACTTTACGACACTCCCCCAGTCAAAAATCAGAGATTTTTGCCAGCCCCCTC
>JAFXAV010000084.1 GCA_017516785.1 Oscillospiraceae bacterium | reverse complement strand
TACTGAAAACGATTATATCACAATTGCTTTTTTTGTGCAAGTAAGTTACCCTATAAATAGGAACTTATCATTTGGCTGTGATAAGAATAATTTATACAGGAGGAATAACATGGACACGAAACAGTTGTACGCAAAGAGATTCGAAGTATACCAGAAAGCCCTGAACCGTCAGGAGGGTGACTGGATGCCCACCGCCATGTTCAACAACGGCGGCGGCTTCTTCTACGGAGACAAGACGGCCTTCGATGTGGAAGGCGACCACATGGCTTACGCTGCAGCCATGAACGCCTTCCTGGACAATATGTGGCTGGACGTCTGCTGCCTGGCAGGCCTGACCACTTCTCCCACCATTACCAAGTGCTTCCCCACCGCAGAGAACAAGCTGGCGGATGATGGTTCTATCGTCCACCTGCAGCTGTCCCCCATGAAGGCCGACGAATACGACCAGCTGATCGCCGACCCCAAGGCATTTATCGCCAATGTTCTGCTGCCCAGAAAGTATCCCTACCTGTTTGAGGACCGGGACAAGACCAAGGAACTGCTGAAGACTTTCGCCGGCACAATGGTTGATACCATGGTGCTGCAGATGGGTGCCAACGGTCAGTATCTGGCTGAGCATTACGGCATCCCCACCGTTATGAACCTGGGTGTTGGTATGATCAATACCCCCCTGGATCACATCTTTGACTACTTCCGCGGCTTCCGCGGCACGCTGACCGACCTGCGCCGTCAGCCCGCCAAGGTCCATGCCGCACTGGACGCCATCTGGGACTACAAGTGCGCAGCCCAGGTCGCAAATCCCTATGATCCTTCCCAGGGCCTGCCCTTCCAGCCCTGCCATATCCCCGCTTACCTGAGCCCCAAGCAGTTCAAGGAATTCTACTGGCCTTACGAGAAACGTTATGCCGAGTGGATCGCTGCCTCCGGCGGCAAGATCGCTCTGATCCTGGAAGGCAAGTGGGGCCAGCTGGCCGACTTCTTCCTGGATGCACCCAAGGACAGCTATGTGCTGATGGTTGACGATGATGACATTTTCGACATCTACGAGCGTCTGGGCCACCACCAGATCATCGTTGGCGGTCTGAAGATGGCAGATGTCCGTCTGAAGAAGTTCGAGGACATCAAGGATCACATCAAGCGTGTTGTGGATACCTGCGCTCCTGGCGGCGGCTTCATCTTCATGCCTGACAAGGCATTCGTCACGCCCGGCGACGTGAATCCCACTCTGTTCGAGTGCTACAACTTTGCTCACGAATACTCCAAGAAATAATTGGACCATAAATCATTGAAGGAGGAAAAAACTATGACCAATCAGGAATACTTGACTTCCATCGCCTTGGAACTGATGGCCGATCCCGAGTGGGAACTGCCCCCCGAACTGCGTTTCTTCCTGGTAGCCGACATGGAATGGAGCCTGCTGGGTATGTAAATCCTGTTTCCGAAAAACCTGCAAAGGACGCGGTTCCTTTGCGTAAGGAGAAACAAGCATGATCATAATTGGTGAAAAAATTAACGGCGCGATTCCCTCCATCAAGCAGGCAATCGCGGAGCGCAATGAGGCGCTGATCGTGGAGCGCACCCTGGCCCAGGCCAAGGCAGGCGCTGACTTTATCGACTGCGCACCCTCCACCGCCACGGAAATCGAATACGATACCATGGTTTGGCTGCTGGGCCTGATGCAGGGCTGCACGGATGTGCCCCTGTGTATCGACTCTCCCAATGCCGCCCTGCTGGCGCGGATTCTGGAAGAGGGCCATGTAAAGAAGCCCGGTATGGTGAACTCCGTCAACGAAGAGGGCAACAAGTGCGAGACCATCTTCCCCCTGATCGCAGGAACCCCCTGGGAAGTGGTGGGCCTGACCTGTGACCAGGACGGCATTCCCTCTGATCCCAAAAAGAAGCTGGAAATCGCCAAGCGGATCATCGACAAGGCGGACAAGTACGGTGTTGCGCTGAAGCAGCTGCACATTGACCCCTGCGTCATGGCCCTGGCAACCCTGCCTTCCGCTATGGAGGATTTCGCCTGGTGCATTGAAAATATCCACGCCTATGCCCCTGAAGTAAAGGTCACCGGTGCTATTTCCAACATCAGTTTCGAAATGCCCGCCAGAAAATATGTGAACATGAACTGCATGGCCTATGCCATTGCCGCCGGTTTGGATTCTGCCATTATTGACCCCTGCTCCCAGGATATGATGGGCACCATCTATGCCTGCGAAGCCCTCCGGGGTAAGGATAAGAGCGGCAGAAAGTACAACCGCGCCTACCGCAAGGGCCTTTTCGGCCAGAAAAAGTAACTGAAAAATTAGAAAAGGAGATTACATAGTATGATCGATTTTGAAAAACTGGCTGCCGCCATGGGCGAGCTGGATGAAGATACCGTTAAGGAACTGCTGGAAGCTGTTGCATCCGCTGAGGAAGCCAACAAGGCGATGGAAGCCTGCCAGGCAGGTATGAACGAAATCGGCAAGCTGTTTGAAGAAGGCGAGTATTTCGTGGGCGACCTGATTTATGCCGGCGAAATCATGACCGATGCCGTGGAAATCCTGAAGCCCCTGCTGGCAGGCGGTGAAGGCGCAGCTGCCAAGGCAAAGATGGTCATCTGCACCGTTAAGGACGACCTGCATGATATCGGCAAGAACATCGTCCGTTCCATGCTGGAAGCTTCCGGCTTTGATGTGGTGGACCTGGGTATCGACGTTTCCGCTGAGAAGATCATCGAAACCTGCAAGGCTGAGGGCATTAAGATCGTGGCTCTGTCCGGCGTTCTGACCCTGGCTCTGGATTCCATGAAGAACATCATCGCTGCCATCAAGGCCGCCGGTCTGGATGACGTGAAGGTCATCGTGGGCGGCAACCCCGTCAGCGCTGACGCAGCTGCTGCCATGGGCGCCGACGAGTGGGCTTACTCTCCCCAGAAGACCGTTAATGTCTGCACCGCTTGGGCAAACGCATAAATCTACCGGGGGGCCGCAGCGGGATACGCTGCGGCCCTTTTTGCTGAAACAAGGAGAAAAATATGACGAAGCGAGAAAACTTTTTTGTTTCCCTGTTCAATTCCCTGTTGTTTGGCACTGTATTTACATTTGTGGGACCGCTGCTGACCGGTCAGCCCATTATCTGGCCGGATATTCCTGCGCAGATCCTTGTGGGTACGGGCATTGGCCTGGCCATCAGCCTGATTATCCCCGCAGGTGCCTGGGGCGGTATGCTGGCGGCGAAGGTGGCCAAGCCAGGCAGCATCCTGTTTAGATTCGTTATGTATTCCGTGATTCTGGTGACCATGCTCACCTTCATGTGCCCCATTCTCACGGTGTTTATCGCCTGTGTGCAGGGTGGTGCGCCGGTAATGGCAGTGCTGCCCGGCAGTTATGCCATGGCGCCGGTCTTTTATGCGGTGGGCATTGTGATGCTGGTGCTGATCGGCGATCCGGTGACGGCCCTGGCCATCCGCTGTTCCCACATGGGCGGAAAATAAAGGCAATTTTCAGAAAAGGAGCGGTGCTATGTATCAGCTGACAATTCTGCCGGAGGGCAGACTGCTGATGGCAGAAGAAAATCAGAATCTGATGGAGGTTCTCCGTGCCGCCGGAATCCATCTGGACGCTCCCTGCGGCGGCAACGGCAAATGCGGAAAGTGTAAAGTGATCCTGGAGGGCAGGGAAGTGCTGGCCTGCGAAACCGGGATCAGCCGGGACATGACGGTAACCATTCCGGAGGGGGCTGGATTGCATGTGCTGCAGACGGGCATTTCCGCAAAACAGAATATGAATCCTCTGAAGGAGGGCTATTTGCTGGCTTTTGATATCGGCACCACCTCCGTGGTCTGCTTCCTGCTGGACGGCACCACCGGAGAGGAACTGGCGAAAAGCAGTATGCTCAATCCCCAGACTGCCTTTGGCGGCGATGTGATCTCCCGGATCCAGGCGGCCCTGCGGGGGGATATGGAAGCCCAGACCGGGGCAATCCGGGAGGGTATGACCACGCTGATCGAAAATGTCTGTAGGGATGGAAAAATATCCCCGGAAGCTATCGGCGTGGTGTCCGTGGTGGGCAATCCTGCCATGCAGCAGCTGTTCCTGGGAATCCTGCCGGAAAATCTGGCAGCCATTCCTTTTGCACCGGTGCTGACAGAAGCAAAGGATGTTCCCTGCGCAGAATATCTGCCGGTCTGTCCCAATGCCCGGCTGCTGATCGTTCCCGATATTTCCGGTTACATCGGCGCGGACACCATGGGCTGTGTGCTGTCCACACGGATTTATGAGAAGGAAGAAATCACGCTGATGGTGGATATCGGAACCAACGGCGAAATGGTCCTGGGCAACCGGGACCGGCTGATTGCCTGTTCTACTGCCGCGGGTCCTGCCCTGGAGGGCGCCAATATTCAGTTCGGCATGCGTGGCACCGACGGGGCCATCGACCATGTGTGGCTGGAGAGCGGACAGGTCAAATGCTCCGTCATCGGCGGGGGAGAGGCCGTGGGCATCTGCGGTTCCGGCCTGATCGACGCTGTGGCGGCAGGACTGAATCTGGGCCTGCTGAACAAGCGGGGCAGAATCGGAAACGAGGAGCATATATTCCGTCTGACGGAAAATATCTTCCTGACCCAGGACGACATCCGGCAGGTGCAGCTGGCCAAGGGTGCCATTTACGCGGGTATTTTTCTGATGGCAAAGCAGCTTGGGCTAGAAGTAAAGGATATTCAAAAAGTCCAGCTGGCCGGTGCCTTCGGCAGTTTCCTGAACCCGGAGAGTGCCTGCCGCATCGGACTGCTGCCGGAGGAACTGCTGGGCAGGATCGAAGCTGTGGGCAACGCTGCGGGCAGCGGCGCCAGAATGCTGGCATGTGATCGGGAACTGCTGGAATTTGCCCGGGATCTGACTCGGAAAGTGGAGTTCCTGGAGCTGGCAAGCTTGCCGGAATTCTCCAGAGCCTTTGCCAAAGCCATGAATTTTCGGGAGGGGTGAACCATGACAGAATTACAGGAAAAAGCCAGGGAGCTGGGATTTGATACCGTTGCGCCCCTGGATCCATCCACGCTGGAAGCCCGGCAGGATGTGCGGGATATGTGCCGGGCGGATAAATGCATGATTTTCGGCAGGAACTGGGGTTGTCCGCCTTACTGCGGCACGGTGGAGGAATGTCAGGAGAAAATGCGCAGCTATTCCCGGGGGATTCTGCTGCAGACCGTGGGACATATGCAGAAGACCATCGACAGCAAATGCTACCGGGAAACGGAACGCAGACATATCCAGGGCTTCTATGCGCTGACGGAATTTGTCAAGGAGAAATATCCCGATGCTCTTTGCCTGGGTGCTGGCGGCTGCCGGGTCTGCAAGAAATGCGCTTACCCGGAACCCTGCCGGTTCCCGGAGAAAGCCATATCCAGCATGGAGGGTTACGGCTTGTTTGTAACCCAGGTCTGCAGGGATACGGGCGTTCCCTATTACCACGGAGAAAAAACCATCACCTATACTGCCTGCGTGCTGTTTTAATGCGGCGTATTGCACGGAAGGCGCGGTAATGTGAAAAAACCTCTCCCGGTGCCGAACAACGGTATGGGGAGGGGTTTTTATTTGTCTTTTTTCTATGGGGATTACCGGATTTTCAATCGCCGCAGGGTGGCTTCTGTGGGGATGCCGTTTTTGTCCCAGCCCCGGGCGGCATAATAGGTCTGCTTCATGGCCTCCAGGGGAACTTTGGTTTTGGGATTGGCGGGATCCTGAGGAATATCCGTGAGGCGCCTGGGCAGGGTATCATTGGCGGCGGTGACTCCGAATTTGCAGTTGATGTAACGCTCCATGGTGTAGCCCCGCTCGCCGATGGCAATGTATTTGCCGAGATTCATGGGCATGCCGGTGGCCAACCGGATCATTTTCGTGTGATGGAATACCGGCAGGTGCAATGCGAGCATGCGGGGATGCTTATTGATAAACCGGACAACACCGCCGATGTGGGGGGCGCCGCGTTAACGGTTTTGGCGATGATCCCTTTGGGGTTGGTCAGCAGGAAGGCAGGGAAGAAGGCATAGGAGGTGAACAGACACTGACCGGATGCGGAGATGGTCTCCATCAGATCCTGGAACAGCATGGTCAGGTCGGCCTTTGCCTTCGGCGTCTGAGAATCCATATTCAGACCCAGTCCCTCCATAATGACCAGATAGCCGCCATTCAGGTGGCAGCCGCCCCGGTTGGAAACCGCGTAGCCCAATCCTTGTCCCACGGCCTGGCGGGGTTCGTAGGCGGCCAGCTCCAGTCCCTTGGAATGCATGGCAAATTCTCTGCCGCCATAGGTTTCGGAAAGGCGCCTGCTGCCTTCGGCCAGTTCATTGCCGATTCCGCGGCGGTAAGCAATGTCTTCAAAAAGGGCAGCCAGGTCGTCGGTGCTGCCGAATTTCAGACCATTATCCCACAGTCCCCGTTCGCTGGCTTCCATTGCGTAGGCTATGGTATTGGCGGCGGAGATGGTGTCCATGCCCAGTTCGTCCAGTAAATAATTCCATTCCAGGACTTTTTTCAGATCATTGTTGCAGATATTGCTGCTTAGAAGTCCCAAAGCCTCCAGCTCCGGACCTTTCACGGCCTTTCCCTGAACGCTGACGGTTCTGGCGCAGCGGATGGGGCAGGTCAGGCAGCCTTTGTTGGTGATATTGTACTTTTCGGACAGGTATTCGCCGCTGATCAGTTCATAATCATTAAACTGTCCGGCGGAGTAGTTTCTGGTGGAAAGCAGCCCCTGGGCCTGCATGGCACGAACCAGACCTGCGGTGCCCAGCCTGGGCAGCTGACTGCCGGTGAGGGGACCGGTGGAAATTACTATCCAGTTTTTATCGCTGAAAGGGGCTTCTTTTCCTGTCAGGTGATCACAGAGGATCCGCGCGGCCATGATCTTGCCGCCGAGATAGCGTTCCCTCTGGGCATCGCTCCAGGGGTATTCCGTCACGGTTTCGGTGGATAAGTCCACGGCCATGACTTTTCCCATATAGCCTGCGTACCGGGATGTCATAGAAAATACTCCTTTGCTGGAATGATTGATAAGCGTTATGGAAAGGGGGGTGGCATCATCAGAAAAACCTGATTTGAAGGGAAAATCAAATCAGGTTTTCGCGGTGCGCCCGGTGAGCGCACGTTCTAAAGGGTGAAAGTCCCGAATCCGCCCGGCAGTGGGAAGGATATAGCCTAAGTCAAGGGTGTCTGTCGTGAGGCAGAATCTGAAGAAAGACGGCGGCAAAGCTCTGGCCTGACGAACAGGAATCATATATAAGGCCCCAGATGAGGACAAGACTC
>JAFXAV010000083.1 GCA_017516785.1 Oscillospiraceae bacterium | reverse complement strand
TGAATATTGATATTTAAGAAAGCCCCCCTTGCCTAAAGGGGGGTGCCCCGAAGGGGCGGGGGGATTCCCCTTACACAAAGGGTGAATGCCCAAAGGAGCAGGGGGATTCCCTATGGACAGAAAACACAATCCAGATCTTACGGAAAACGCGAGAAAACTGAGAAAAAACATGACCAGGGAGGAACGGCATCTTTGGTACGATTTTCTGAAAAACTATCCGGTTCGATTCTTAAGGCAAAAGGTAATCGATCAATATATTGCAGATTTCTATTGTCATGATGCAAGACTGATCGTGGAGTTGGATGGATCGCAGCATTTTGAAGAAAATATGCTGAAAAAGGATCAGAATAGAACCGATGCAATTCAAAGACGGAATCTTACGGTGATTCGTATCCCAAATAACGAAGTTAACCATAATTTTTATGGTGTTTGCGAATATATTGACGGGATTGTTCAATCAAGAATTGCAGCAGCCAAATAGCTGCATCTGATTTCTCAACAGAATCCCCCAGTCACGGCTTACGCCGTGCCAGCCCCCTTTAGGCAAGGGGGCCATTGATCCTATTATTGGAGGTGCTTTTATGGCACATAACCGCAGTTATAAACCGGAGGACATTTTATTCCCGGATCAGACCATTACAGAGTCCAATCTGGTGGATGAAATGGAGCGCTCCTATATTGAATATGCCATGTCCGTTATCGTCGGACGTGCCCTGCCGGATGTCCGGGACGGCTTGAAGCCTGTCCACCGCCGTATTCTGTACACCATGTACGAAAGCGGCCTGACCTCCGACAAGCCCTTTAAGAAATCCGCGACCTGCGTCGGTGACGTTCTGGGTAAGTACCATCCCCACGGCGACGCATCCGTTTACGATGCCATGGTCCGTCTGGCTCAGGATTTCTCCATGCGCTATATGCTGGTGGACGGCCACGGCAACTTCGGCTCCGTGGACGGCGACCCCGCTGCTGCTTACCGTTACACCGAGGCACGCTTAAGCAAGCTCAGTAACGAAATGCTCCGGGACATCGACAAGGAGACCGTAGACTGGGATCCCAACTTCGATGAATCCCTGAAAGAGCCCCGGGTTCTGCCCAGCCGGTTCCCCAACCTGCTGGTGAACGGTTCCTCCGGTATCGCCGTTGGTATGGCCACAAACATCCCGCCCCACAATTTAAGTGAAGTCATCAACGCCTGTGTCTGCGTGCTGGATGATCCCGAGGCTTCCATGATTGATCTCATGGAGCACGTTTCCGGCCCCGACTTCCCCACCGGCGGCATCATCATGGGCCGCAGCGGTATTCGGGCAGCCTACGCCACCGGCCGCGGCAAGGTGGTGGTTCGCGCCCGCACCGAATTTGAAGAGTTCGGCAAAGATCGCGTCCGCATCATCGTCACCGAACTTCCCTATCAGGTAAACAAGCGCCAGCTGATCAAGACCATCGCCGAGCAGGTGAAGGACAAGCGGCTGGAAGGCATCAGCGATCTTCGTGACGAGACTGACCGCAACGGTATGCGGATGGTCATCGAGCTGAAGAAGGATGCCAATCCCCAGGTGGTGCTGAACAACCTGTTTAAGCAGACCGCTCTGCAGTCTAGCTTCGGCATCATCATGCTGGCACTGGTGGACAACCAGAAGCAGCCCAAGATTCTGTCCCTGCGGCAGATCATCGATGAATACCTGGCCCATCAGAATGAGATTCTGACCCGCCGTACTCAGTACGACCTGCGTAAAGCCCGGGAGCGTGCCCATCTGTTGGAAGGCCTGCTGATCGCCCAGGATAACATTGACGAAGTGATCCACATTATCCGTTCCGCCTACGACGATGCCAAGCAGAAGTTGATGGAGCGGTTCGGTCTGGATGATGTCCAGGCCCAGGCTATTCTGGATATGCGTCTGAAGGCGCTCCAGGGCCTTGACCGGGAGAAACTCCAGAACGAGTATAACGAGCTGATGGAGCGGATCAACTACTATCTGGAGCTTCTGGCCGATCCTGAGAAGATGAAGGCCGTGCTGCGGGAAGAGCTGATCCAGATCCGGGACAAGTTCGGTGACAAGCGCAAGACCGAGATCCAGGAGATCGAGGACGAGATCGACATCGAGGACCTCATCGAGGAGGAGACCTGTGCCTTCACCCTCAGTAACCAGGGCTACATCAAGCGGATGCCTGTGGACACCTACCGGACTCAGTCCCGCGGTGGCCGCGGCGTCAACGCCCAGAACCTGAAGGACGAGGATTATGTCAAGTCCCTGAATATTGCCTCCACCCATGACCATATGCTGTTCTTCACCGACCAGGGCAAGGTACATCACCGGAAGGGCTACCAGATTCCCGAGGCAGGCCGTACCGCCCGTGGTACCGCCATTGTCAACGTGCTGCCTCTGGATCCCGGCGAGTCTGTCACCGCCATGGTGATTACCCGGGAGTTCAATGAGAACGAGTTCCTGATGATGGTAACGGCCCAGGGTACCGTGAAGCGGATCCCCTTCCTGGCGCTGAAGACCAACCGTAAGGGCGGCATCCGTGCCATCACCCTGAATGAGGGCGACCATCTGATCAACGTGATCCGCACCGAGGGCAATGACAATATCCTGCTGGCGACTGCAAACGGCATGGCCATCTGCTTCAACGAGAACGATGTCCGTCCCATGGGCCGTGATGCAGCCGGTGTCCGTGGTATTATGTTAACCGGCGATGACTTCGTGGTGGGCGCAGAGAAGGCCGAGGAGGGCAAGACTCTGCTGACTGTCACTGTCAACGGCTTCGGTAAGCGTACCGCGCTGGAAGAATACCTGCGCACCGGCCCCAATGGGGAAAAGGTAGCCCAGGGCCGCGGCGGTAAGGGTCTGAAGAACTACAACATCACCCCCAAGACCGGCCGGGTAGCCGGCTGCCGTGTGGTTGCGGATAACGATGATGTTATGTTAATCGAAAACGGCGGTGTCATCATCCGGATCCCCGCATCCTCCATCAATATCTACAAGCGGGATGTCCAGGGTGTTATCGTCATGCGCATCGAGGAGGGCAACCAGGTGGTTTCCCTGGAGCGCGTGGAGAACATGGAAGAAGCTGAGGAAACGGCAGCAGAATGAAAACCGTAACACTGTATACTGACGGTGCCTGCTCCGGCAACCCCGGCCCCGGCGGCTGGGGTGCCATCCTGGAGTTTATGGGCCACGAAAAGGAGCTGTCCGGCGGCGAAGCAAACACCACCAACAACCGGATGGAGCTGACCGCCGTGATCCGTGGCCTGCAGGCCCTGAAGGAGCCCTGCAACGTGGAGCTGTATTCCGACTCCAAGTATGTCATCGATGCCCTGGAAAAGGGCTGGGCCTGGGGCTGGCGGAAGCGGGGCTGGATCAAGTCCGACAAAAAGCCGGCCCTGAACCCCGACCTCTGGGAAGAATTACTTATGTTAACCATGAAACATAAGCTGACCTACCACTGGGTCAAAGGCCACGCCACCAACCCCAAAAACAACCGCTGCGACGAACTGGCAGTGGCAGAGTGGAAAAAAATCAAGGGATAATTGTAGGGGAGGGTCATTGACCCTCCCGCAATGTTATGGAACTGAGCGTTGAGAAAGTGGTGAAGATTTGGATTTACCGAAAAGAAAAAGCCCCCGCATCCCTGGGTATAGCTATGCTTCTGTAAATTATTATTTCATCACAATTTGTACCCATAACAAGAAATGTATATTTGGAGAACCCGGGAATCTGAACCGATATGGTAAAATTGCAGAAGCAAATCTCAGAAAAATGGGAGAATTGCATCCCGGAATTCATTTGGATAAATATGTGGTTATGCCGAACCATATTCACGGCATTTTTGTAATTCACCAGGAAGAAAAAGGGCTGAAGGATTTATCGGTTGCCATTGGACAGTATAAGATGTCCGTTACGAAAGAAATCAGAACATGGGAGCCGGGAAAAGAAGTATGGCAGCGGTCTTTTCATGACCACATTATCCGGAATCAAAAGAGTTATGAAAAGATATGGCTGTATATTGAGCATAATCCCCTGAAATGGGAAGAAGATTGCTTCTATTTCAGTGAGAGCGGAATGTAAGGTTTCGGGAGGGTCAATGACCCTCCCCTACAGGGGGTATCTGTATGTATCTTTCAATAGGAAATGATATGGCGGTGCGGGACCGGTCGATCATCGGCATCTTTGATCTGGACAACACCTCCACCTCCCGGCGGACCCGGGAATTTCTGGAGAAAAGCGAGCAAAACGGCGAAGTGGTGCCCTGTGACGATCTGCCCAAATCCTTCGTCCTGACCCAGGAGTACGGCTTCACCAGAGTCCGCCTGACAGCCTTGAACAGCGCAACACTGGAAAAAAGACTAAAATAAAACTGTAGGGGAGGGTCATTGTAAATTATGGTATGATTGCCACCGGCAATCATAATCATTTTGATTCGCTGCGCGGAGCACCACCCTCCCGTACCCTATCATAACAGGAAACAGTATGGATTTCCGGTACTGTATGGATTTCAGCAACCATATTGAAAAACCCTTCCCGGATAGGTTTCGGGAGGGTCAGTGACCCTCCCCTACAGCTAAAAAAACTCCCGCTCCGGATTGGAGCGGGAGTTTCCGTTTTCATTATCAACCCTGGTTTGCCAGTTCCTTCAGAGCGTCCTTACGGGAGAAGTTTGCGCGGCCCTTCTCGTCGAAGCCCATGAACTTGACCCAGGTCATGTCGCCCAGGTTCAGAACGTCTTCCACCTTTTCCACACGGCGGTTCTCCAGCTTGGAGATGTGGACCATGCCGTCGTGGCCGGGAGCGATCTCAACGAAAGCGCCGATGGGCAGGATGCGGACGACCTTGCCGTAGTACAGCTTGCCCACCTCGGGAACGAAGCAGATGTCGTCCACCATCTTCTTGGCAGCGTAGGCAGCGGCGGAGTCAACAGCGGAGATGAAGACGGAGCCGTCATCCTCAATGTCCACCTTGGCACCGGTGTCAGCGCAGATCTTCTGGATGGTCTTGCCGCCGGAGCCGATGACCTCGCGGATCTTCTCAACGGGGATCTTCATGGAGATCATCTTGGGAGCGTACTCGCTGACTTCAGCGCGGGGCTCTGCGATGCAGGGCAGCATGACCTCGTTCAGGATCTCCAGACGGGCAACGCGGCAGCGCTCCAGAGCGTCGGCAATGATCTCCATGGTCAGGCCCTTGTTCTTCAGGTCCATCTGGATGGCGGTGATGCCTTCGGTGGTACCGGCAACCTTGAAGTCCATTTCGCCGTGGAAGTCCTCAACACCCTGGATATCGGTGAAGGTTCTCCACTCGCCGGTCTCCTGGTCGGAGATCAGGCCGCAGGAGATGCCTGCAACAGGACGGCGGATGGGGACACCGGCATCCATCAGAGCCAGAGTAGAGCCGCAGATGGAGCCCTGGGAAGTAGAACCGTTGGAGGACAGAACCTCGGACACCACACGGATGGCATAGGGGAACTCCTCAACGGGAGGAATCACAGGCAGCAGAGCCTTCTCAGCCAGAGCACCGTGGCCGATCTCGCGGCGGGAGGTGGAACGGGCGGCACGGGCTTCGCCGGTGGAGAAGGAGGGGAAGTTGTAGTGGTGGATATACCGCTTGGTCTCTTCGGGATAGATGGTATCCAGCTTCTGAGCAGCGGACAGGGTGTTCAGGGTGCAGATGGACAGAACCTGAGTCTGACCACGGGAGAACAGGCCGGAGCCGTGGACTCTGGGCAGAACACCAACCTCGGCATCCAGGGGACGGATCTCGTCCATGCCGCGGCCGTCAACACGCTTGCCCTGCAGCAGCCACTTCTTGACAACCTTCTTCTGCATCTTGTAGAGGCACACCTCGATGTGAGTCTCGAACTCTTCTTCGCCGTACTTCTCCACGAACTGGTTCTTGAAGTCGATACGGGCAGCGGTCAGGCGCTCTTCCCGGACGTTCTTGTCGTCGGTGTCCAGAGCGTACTCGATCTGGTTCAGGCCGTAAGCGATCAGGTCGTCCAGCAGGTCGTGGTTGACGGCAGCCTTCTCGAAGGTGAACTTGGGCTTGCCGATCTCAGCGACGATGGAGTTAATGAACTTGACGATCTCCATGTTGGTCTCGTGGGCAACACGGATGCACTCGTAGACGATATTCTCGGGAGCTTCGTTGGCCTCGGTCTCGATCATGACCACCTTCTCGAAGGTGGAGGAGATGCACACGAAGCAC
>JAFXAV010000082.1 GCA_017516785.1 Oscillospiraceae bacterium | reverse complement strand
GTCCTCCGTCGCCCGCGTCCGCGTTTATGAGAACGGCACCGGCTCCATCATCATCAATGGCCGCGACATCGATGAGTACTTTGGTCTGGAGACCCTGAAGCTGATCGTCCGTCAGCCCCTGGTCACCACCGACATGCTGGGCAAGGTTGACATTGTTGTCACCGTCTGCGGCGGCGGCGTTTCCGGCCAGGCCGGCGCTATCCGTCACGGCATTTCCCGTGCTCTGGTTCTGCTGAACCCCGAGTACCGCGCTTCTCTGAAGGCCGCTGGTTTCATGACCCGTGACCCCAGAATGAAGGAAAGAAAGAAGTACGGTCTGAAGGCTGCACGTCGTGCTCCTCAGTTCAGCAAGCGCTGATCGTATTATTTCGATTCAAAATTCTTGCAAAAAATCCCGAAACCTTTTGGTTTCGGGATTTTTCTTTACTCTTTAGGGATTTTCAGTTTCTGACCTGCATGGATCAGGGTGGTCTCCAGGCCGTTCAGTTCCATGATTTCCTTATACCGATTGCCGTTGCCAAGATACTTCCGGGCGATGGCCCACAGGGAATTGCCCCTGACTACAGTATGGATAAGGTACTCCGGCTCACTGTCACTTAGTACAATGACCGTGTGGCCCCCGCGTTTTGCGGTTTTGGGCCGAACCAGAATGTCACCGCGCCGAAGGCAGTCAGCCCCGGCCAGATATCTGGTCTCAGATAGTATCTCAAATGCACCTGTTTCTTCTAATGCAGCACGCAGTGTCGCTGTTGTAGGGGCATTGCCGCCACTCCAGACTCCAATGCCGGATGCCTGCACACAGCAGGTGACAAAGCTGGAACAATCGCATTCACAGTTTTTGATGATCCTTGCAAGATCCCAGTTCACAGCCTTTGCCCGGTTCAGCAGGGTGTTCCGCTGGTTCTGATCATATCCGATACAGACATTTGCACATCCTGCAGCAGCTGCTCCGGCGATTTTCTCAGCAATTTCGGGATCTCTGGCTCTTGCCAGGAATCCCCAGCCGCCGTCGTACCAGTTCCGGGTGAACACTTCCTTCCCGGTCTGGTCGCCGGAAATGCCGCCTTTGGCTTTCCCCCGCTCATCGATGGATGAATGTCCGATTTGAATGGTCATAGTCAGTTCCCCTTATCGCTTTTGGTTGGAAGAATTATTCTGACTGGATGCTCTGCCAGCCATTTCTTCACGGCATTTTCGTACACATTCTCATCCAGACTGATATCAATTATGATATTGGATATCTGAGGCATGGCGGGAATTCTCATCGGCGGTGTTGCTGCGCTGACAGGCGCAGCAGTTCCCATAATCAGCAGCAGCGACATCAGAATCGCAATGGTCTTTTTCAAGTGATTTCCTCCTTATTGGGTTAAAATTCACGCATCAGAATACGAAATACATATAGTCGTCCATTTTTTCCAATGTTGCGGTCATTGCCGAAAAAGCAGAGCCTCCGGAATTACTGCGGAGAACCGCATGTGTTGCTCCATCGGGAACTGTTACCGTTGTGACAGCATTGGCGGTAAGCGTGACTCTTTGAACCATTGCATTGGAACTGATTTCATCGGCAGAATAGAAAAATACATACATATTGCTGTTGCCGTGGGTAATGCCATACAGCGCAAAATCTACCATCCCTTCGACACTAAACGGCTCGGTATGGTAAGCAGTATTCGAACTACTAATTCCGCCGTTGGAATCAATATATCCTTCGACCCAGGTCAGTGCCGGAGCGCTGTTTTCACTCTCAAGGGGTTCATCAACCGTAATCACAGATGCACCGGAAATACCGGGTGCAGACAGACGGAAATATGCCACGGATGCCAGAGTATCACCGCTGAGGCCGGACACGTCGTCCACAGAAATCAGAATGGGAATCTCAAATTTATTGAACCTGCATTTCTTTGCGGTAACCGTAAGGTTTGTGTAAGCCACGGAAGCCAGAAGTTCAAAATCACTGTTGTAAAACGCAACTCTTCCATAGACACTTGCCATGGCATCGCCAATTCCGCCGGTATAGATCATATCACCCGACTGACAGGGCATAAATCCGGTTGCATCCGTTCCGGCGGCGCTGACAAGTTTACCCTGACTGTCGATGCCGTAATCTGCAACATAGCCGTTCCCCCCATTAAAGGGCGTATAATCCGACTCAATAGCTGCAGGAATGAGATTGCCGCTCAATGCAGTACCGGTGACAGTAAACGTAGCGGTCATCCCTTCGTAGCTGACAGTGATCGTATTGACGCCTTCTTCAATGATCTCCGGCGTCATGGTGTAATCCGTGATGCTGACAGTACTGCCATCATCATATGTTCCTGTAACAGTAATACCGGAAAGGCGATTAACCGGGGTTCCCTGCGCCACGCTTCCGCCGGAATAGACTGCGGAAATGGAAACAAGCTTCGCCTCACCATCGCCGGTTTCGTCATTTACCACGGTTACGGAAATGGTCTTGGGATCCATGCCCTCTGCCGACACGGTAATCACCGAGAACATATCCACAGACACCTCGTCATCTTCCGCGTTAACGGTGACTATCTGTTCCGCATTGTAATTTTCCGGCGTAAAAGTGAGAGTATCTCTGCCCAGAGAAATGCAGGCATTGTCACAGGACAGATTGACGACCACATTTTCTTCGATTGCCTGCAGCAGCCTGACAGTAAATACAGCCGCTGTGCCTTCGTCAACCAGCATGGACTCATCTGAAACAACCAGCGAATTTCCGACTTCAACAGCATTGTTTTTGATTGGGAGTATATACTCATAGCCGGAGATGTAGCTGCCTGCAACAAAATCCACCGGCTTCAATACCACTGCATTTTCGTACACATTTACCATATACCCCTGAGATAGCTCTTCCTGGTATGTATTGGATGCATCTCTGGGAAGATTGCTTGAAGGGATGTGTACCGTCGCACAATCGTTGAAATTCATCTGAATCACATTGATATTGTCATACGACTCTTCCACCTCGAAGAGGAAATGGGTGTGACCGCTGAAGTGCATCACATTTTTTGTGCTGTTCATCGCACTCAGAATCGAATCATCTTCTGCAGATGCACTGGTAAAACCGTAGTACTGCCCGGTTCTCAGACCGCTGTAGCCGCTCAGCGGAAAATGGGTGAATACAAAGATTCTCCTGCCCTTGTACAGATCGAGTTGTTCTCTCAGCCACTGCAAATTATCTTCACCGTAAGGAGTATCCCCGGATGGTGTGATGCTGGATTCCGTGGCCAGGGGAAGAAAAATAAACACATCGTTTTGATATTCAAAAACGTAGTTCAAAGCATGGCCGACATAGGTTTTCCAGTTTTCGTTCGTAAGTCCTCTGTCGTGATTGCCTGTGCAGCTGTAAATCGGAACGACCGCCGCCTCGTTGACAATCGTTTGGTACTTTTGCAGTTCAGGGACACTGGCACTGGTACAAATATCGCCGGCAGTGCAGATGAATTCCACCCCCTCGTTCTGAAGAGCCAGAATGGCTCTGCGCAGCGCATCATTACCATCTCCATCATTGATGTGAATGTCGGAAATGGCTCCAAAAGAATACAGCTTTTCTCCAAGATCCGTATGCATCGCATCTGCAATGGATTGGATTGCAGCGGCAATCTCTCCGGATTTCAACACCTTCGTACTGCCACTTTTGGCACGAATGGCATTGCAGATATTCTGATAATCTGTCCCGGGCATAATTACAAAATCCGTCAGGCTCATGCGCCCACCTCCGAAACATCCGTCAGAGCCTGGGCAGTCCACACTCCGCCGGACACCCTTAGAAATTTCCCGTCATCGGCCGCCGTTACATCAGGCAGCGCTGAATACTGAGATCCTCCTCCGATTCCATTTTCCTTCAACTCATTGATCTGCTGCTGAAGCTGGGCCCAGATGGGCAGCTCAGGCCTTGCGGAGGGATCTGCATCGGCATTTGCGCCGGGCAGAATCATGCCGCACTCTGCGAGCTTGGTGCAAATCACCAGAGTGCCGTCAGCATTGCGGCCCTCAACGCCGATATAGAGGTAATGGTCTTCAATCATCACCTCGTGGGCAACTTCCGCCGCATTGGCGATATTCAGAACCGTTCTGCGCTTGGTGCCGGGGCCCCATTTTCCGCTTGTGCATACAAGATCCTTTCTCAGTCCGTCCCAGCTGCTGTCATAGTCGATAGATACCGGAATCCCCGCCGCGCCGGAAGTCAGTACCCCGCTGACCACGGCTTTGGCATTAGCGCCCGTGACCCTCAGTTTGATATTTGTCAATTGACTCTTCTCCTTTCAGAATGGATTTTGAAGAAATACGTACAGCCGGAGTTTTTTCAGGCTGCCGGTCCATACACATTCTTTCTTCACTCCAAACAGGAAAAGAAATTCATGTTGCCGCAATCTGTGCAATCATTCAGCCAGAATCCTGTCAAACAGCAAAAATGCCGGAGCCTTTGAAGGCTCCGGCAAATATTGCGGATATGAAATTACACAACCAGGAAGGTGCAGGTCATGGGTGCCAGTTCCACCTTGCCGGCAGCGATTGCGTCGCCGGAGAGGTCGGGCAGCTCCCAGTTCTCGCCCAGAACCAGGTCACGGCCGTTCAGGGTCATGACGGTGGCACGCTTGTTGCCATCCTTGCCGGCCAGGGTATAGATGATGCCATCCACGGGGATCTCAACGGTGGTAGTCTCGGTCTCGGAGTTGTTGATGATCAGGTAGCACTTCTTGGTGGGGTCTGCCTTGTAGGACTGGACATAGACATGTGCGCCCTCACGGACTCTCTCGCCGGAAGCATAAACCTGGGTGCCCATCAGATCGATCCACAGCTTGACAGCGAAGAAGTTGGGTCTGGGATCATGGACAAAGCGGGCCAGGTAGGCATAGTCGGAAGCAGTCAGGGTGTTGTGGAAAATAACGCCGCGAGTCAGAGCGGAGAAGCCGCCCAGCTCGTTCAGGGTACGCAGGACGTCCAGATAAGTGGAGGACCAGGTGGAACCGCCGCCGCCGGCTTCGCCGGACTCGGTGACCCACATCTCAGCGCCGGGAACGTACTTGTCCCGGTAAGGAATGTAAGCGCGGCAGAAGGACATGGCAGTATCCAGGAAAGCTTCGCTGTTGGCTTCGCTTGCATCCCAGTGGCCGTTGGGCATAACGGAAGCCAGACGGTCGGAAATACCGTTGTAGTAGTGGTAGGAGAACACGTCCAGAGGCACTTCCAGACCGTTCAGCAGATCGTCAGCAGTAGCGCTCTCACGGGCAATCTGTTCCACACCGCCGCCGCCCTGGTTGGGCTTGCCGAAGACAACATCAGCGCCGCCGGTATCAGAGGTACCGACATACAGGCACTCAGGATAGTTTTCCTTCAGCCACTTTGCAAACAGGTCAGCATCTCGGCGGTAGTGCTCTGCCTTATAACCCTTGGGGAAGCCGGTGTCTTCCAGCATGTTGGGCTCGTTGGTGAACTCAGCAGCCTGGATGGGCACGCCGTAAGCCTTGGAGAAGCTGAACAGCTTTTCAGCCTCGGTGCTGGGCCAGGGCTCTTCAGTGGAGTGCAGGCCGGGGCAGTTGGCCACGGAAACCTTCAGTTTCAGATTGCAGTCACGGACGAAATCCAGAACGCCGATCCACTGCTCCTTGGTCAGAACATTCAGGTAGCCTTCGGGAACGGTGCCATCGGCATACTCGCCGTCGAAATCATAGTAGGTCTTGGTTGCCCAGGTACCGGAAACACGGCACCAACAGGTGCCCAGGTCCTTGGTCAGCTTACGCAGCTTGGGGTTGTACAGGTCGACGGGAGGATAGACCTGCATAAGATCCTTGTACATGGCGGCGATACCGTCAGCGGAGGGCTCCACATAGAAGGGCTCGGTGCCGGCAATCTGCTCGGGGGTGTAAGCCTTCCAGAAGGTGCCGCCGGTGACCTCGGCAAACTCCACGTTGTAGCTCACCAGGTAGGGGTTCTGCTCATGCAGGGCGGTCAGTTCGCTGGGGTTCAGTTTTACGAATTCGGCCATAATAATTTCTCCTTATTAATACGAAGAGTGAACACTCACATTATATCATAGCTATTGCGTAAATCAATTCTCAATTCCGCACAATATCCACACCCTGTTTTTACCAGATATTCATGTATAGGATGCATCATTTCTCTTGTAATTTTTTGCAAAATGTTGTATACTTTCCATGTATGCAATATGAATGCAAAACCATTTACATATGAGGAGGATTTCCCGCATGATTACCTGGAAAAACATGGATACCCTGGCTTCCTATCAGGAACTGCTGAATTCCGAGCGCGTTGACCTGGTCGCTGCCATGACCGGAGAAAACGGTGCTGAGCGCGTCAAGAACTACACTGTTCCCGTTGCTGAAGGCCTGGACTTCAACTACGGCGCCCGTCCCGTGGATGACAAGATTCTCTCTGCCCTGGCAAAGTTTGCCGAGGAAGCACAGCTGACCGAAAAGTTCGCTGCCCTCTACAATGGCGAAGTCATCAACACCGGCGAAAAGCGCCGTGTTCTGCATCACATGTGCCGCGGCCAGCTGGGCGAAGCTGTCATTGCTGACGGCGTTGACAAGCGCGAGTTCTATGTGGGCGAGCAGAAGAAGTTCTCCGACTTTGCCAACAAGGTCCACGCAGGTGAGATCGTAAATGCTGCCGGTGAAAAGTTCACCACCGTCTGCCAGATCGGCATCGGCGGCTCCGACCTGGGCCCCCGGGCCATTTACCTGGCTCTGGAGAACTGGGCAAAGGTCAATAACACCCTGAAGATGAAGGCCGCTTTCATCTCCAACGTTGACCCCGACGACGCAGCAGGCGTTCTGTATACCCTGGATCTGGCTCACACCATGTTCGTCCTGGTGTCCAAGTCCGGCACCACTCTGGAAACCCTGACCAACGAATCCTTCGTCAAGGATGCTCTGGTCAAAGCCGGCCTGAATCCTGCAAACCACATGGTTGCCGTTACCTCCGAGACCTCTCCCCTGGCTAAGTCTGCCGACTATCTGGCAGCCTTCTTCATGGACGATTACATCGGCGGCCGCTTCTCCTCTTCTTCCGGCGTCGGCGGCTGTGTTCTGTCCCTGGCCTTCGGTCCCGAAGTCTTCGCACAGTTCCTGGACGGCGCAGCAGAGGCTGATGCCTTGGCCAAGAATGCTGACATTCTGAAGAACGCAGCTCTGCTGGATGCTCTGATCGGCGTTTACGAGCGCAACGTCCTGGGCTATCAGAACACCGCTGTTCTGCCCTACTCCCAGGCTCTGAGCCGCTTCCCCGCTCACCTGCAGCAGCTGGATATGGAATCCAACGGCAAGTCCGTCAACCGCTTCGGCGAGCCTGTTAACTACGCCACCGGCCCCGTCATCTTCGGCGAACCCGGCACCAACGGTCAGCACTCCTTCTATCAGCTGCTGCACCAGGGCACCGACATCGTTCCCCTGCAGTTTGTCGGCTTCAAGAACAGTCAGATGGGCTCTGATGTTGTGATCCAGGGTTCCACCAGCCAGCAGAAGCTCTGCGCCAACGTGGCTGCTCAGATCGTGGCATTTGCCTGCGGCAAGGATGACACCAACCTGAACAAGAAGTTTGCCGGCGGCCGTCCCAGCTCCATCATCATCGGCGAGAAGCTGACTCCCAAGGCTGTGGGCGCTCTGCTTGCTCACTTTGAGAACAAGGTGATGTACCAGGGATTCGCATGGAACGTCAATTCCTTCGACCAGGAAGGTGTCCAGCTGGGTAAAGTCCTGGCCAAGAAGGTTCTGGCCCACGATACCGACGGCGCTCTGAAGGTCTACAGCGATCTGCTGAACATCTGATTTTCGGAAATCCTCTCAGGTAAATAACCAAAAAACGGACCGCTGACGGTTTTGTCAGCGGTCCATTTTTATTTGTTCTGTTTCGGGAAGATCATAAAAAGAATTCAGATCCTCCATATGAATCAGGTTTGCGCCCATCGATGCCAGAAGCTTCATAGCTTCGCTTCCATCGTCATAGCACCAGACTCCGCTCCAACAAAAGCGGAGGTTTTTCACAGTGCCGTCCCAGGTTCCGCCTATTTTCAGTCCGGACTGGGCCACAAAGGTACGGGTTCCCAGAGCATGGATCACCCTGTTGCGGCTGAGGGCCCGCTGGGAAGAAAACGTTTCTGAATAACCGTCCTCACTCAGATACAGTACCCGCTCCAGAAGCGGCTGCTTCACCAGCTCATCGGCTACCACACTGATGACCCGTCCGCCGTTTTTCAGACAGGCATTCTGTGCGGCTTTATCCGCGCCCCGGGCATTTCCTGACACCAGTACATAGCCCTGCAGCGCCGCCTGACGGCCCACTTCTTCGGCAAAGGCCCGGTTTTCATTCTGTAATTCCCGACTGCCTACCAGGGAAACCGTAGGCTCAGAGAGCAGAGAAAGATCGCCCTTGGCCCACAGGACCCCGGGACTGTCCAGACCCAGCCGCTTGCGAAGCAGCAGCGGATACCCTCCGCTCACTCTCGTAACAGGGATGCAGCCAAAACTCTTACCTTTATTAATATAGTAGCGGAGCAGATCTTCGTCATTCAGAAGATGCAGAATCCGGTTCGCCACTTCAGGCCGGTAACCCAGAGAAGCCAAATCCTTTGCTTCCAGTTCCCGGTCCTGGTCAGGCTTTTCCATCATCTGCATCCGTTGGCCGAGGGTTCGCAATTGGGAAGATGTCAGAGGTTTCCGTTCCGGGTCTCCCAGATGGGAGCTCAGCAGCAGAAATCCCCGCTCGGCGGGCGTCAACGGAAGCGCTTCTTTGCAGGAGCAGCAGGCTTGACCACTTCTTCAGTCAGGCTGCCGTCCTCACCCAGAAGCATGGGTTTGACGGTGTAATTGGAGAACTTGGCAATCTCATCCAGCTTGGCCTTCTCGGGGAAATTGCCGATGATGGACCAGGCCACACCCTTGCGCTTGGCACGTCCGGTACGGCCAATACGGTGGACATAGTACTCATTTTCCTCGGGCACATCGAAGTTCACAACGCAGTCCACGTCATCCACGTCGATACCTCGGGAAGCAACATCGGTGGCAATCAGAACAGCCAGCTTGCCGTCCCGATACTTCTGCATGGTCTTTTCACGGAGGTTCTGGCGAATATCGCCGTGGATGCAGTCGCAGTCCAGACCTGCCCGCTGGAAATCGTCGCAGAGACGCTGGCACATATGCTTGGTGTTGCAGAAAATCATCACCCGCTCGTAACCCTGACTACGGATCAGCCGAAGGGTAGTTTCTGCCTTTTCCAGAGGGGTAACAGTGAGAGAATACTGATCGATATCAGGGCGGTCTTCCTTCTTAGGCTCAACCGTAATCTCCACCTCGTCTCGCTGGTACATCCAGGAAACGGTCATAACCTCCTGGGAGATGGTTGCGGAGAACAGGCCCAGATTCTTACGGTTTTTGACCTTTTCGATGATCTTGGTCACATCCCGGAAGAAACCCATGTCCAGCATCCGGTCTGCCTCGTCCAGAACCACAGTCTGAATCTTGTCCAGACGGATGGTATGGCGGTTATAGTGGTCCATCAGACGGCCTGGAGTTGCCACCACAATCTGGGGTTTCCGCTCCAGCTGCTTGATTTGGGCGCCGATGCCTGCACCGCCGTAGAGCACCGCCACGCGGATGCCCCGGTAATAAGTCAGAAGACCTCTCAGCTCATCACCGATCTGAATGGCCAGTTCCCGGGTGGGGGCCAGAATCAGGCCCTGTACATCGCCGCACTGGGGATCAATATGTTCAATCATTGGAATGCCGAAGGCAAAGGTCTTTCCGGTACCGGTGGGCGCCTTTGCGATGACGTCCTTCCACTGCATAAAAGGAGGAATTGCCTCCTGCTGAATGGTGGTAGGATATCCATATCCCTTCTTCTCCAAAGCCTTCAGCATGGCATCGCTCAGGCCAAGATCCTGAAAGCTAATCTCATTGCGTTCCATAAAATTCGTCTTTTACTCCTAAAAAATCAATAGTTTTGTTATTCTATCAGGTTTTCCCCCAATATGCAACCAGAATCTTCGTTTATGGAAATTTAAGATTTGAAAGCGGCCTTTTTGTTTACAAACGGCTCAGAATATGGTATGATAACATATCATATTATGTGATACTATGCGGATTTTGGATTTCCTCAAAATTCAAGCCGCTCACCGCGTAAAAACGGAGAGGAGACTGCATTAATGGGCAAACTGATCGTAATTGAAGGAACCGACGGTTCCGGCAAGTCCACCCAGTTTAAACTTCTGACGCAGCGGGTTTCTGCTGAGGGCATGGAATTTCAGAAGCTGGTATTTCCCCAGTATTCGGAGCCCAGTTCGGCTCTGATCCGGATGTACCTGGGCGGCGAATTCGGCACCAGACCTTCCGATGTCAACGCCTATGCAGCCTCTGCCTTTTACGCCGTGGACCGCTTTGCATCCTACAAAAAGGTTTGGGGTGAGTGGTACGAAAAGGGCGGCCTGGTTCTTTCTGACCGCTACACCACTTCCAACGCCGTTCATCAGGCATCCAAGGAGCCGGAGGACAAGCAGCTGGAGTACCTCAAATGGCTCTATGAGTTTGAGTACGACAAGCTGGGACTTCCCTGCCCCGACCTGACCATCTATCTGGATGTCCCCACGGACTTCACCGAAAAGATGATGCGCTCCCGGGAGGCTGCCACCAATACCCAGGCGGATATCCACGAAAAGGACCTTGCCTACCTTGCCACCTGCCGCCGGATGGGCAGAAAAGCCGCCGAGTATTACGGCTGGACCGTCATCGACTGTGTGCGTGACGGTCAGATGCGAAGCATCGAAGACATTCACGAAGAGATCTACCGCCATGTGCGGAACAGTCTGGAGGTATAATTATGGTTTACATGTTACTGGGTACCGGATTTGAAGAGACTGAGGCCATTGCGCCTCTGGACCTGCTGCGCCGCGCAGGTGTTGATGTGATGACCGTCGGTGTCAACGGCAAGATCATCAAAGGCGGCCACGGCATCGGCGTGGAAGCTGACATCGAGATCGCAGAAATGGATCTGACCGATATGGACATGATCATTCTCCCCGGCGGCCTGGGCGGTGTCACCTCCGTCAGAGCCAGTGAGGAGGCCATGAACGCCCTGAAATTTGCGTGGGACAACGACAAGTTCGTTGCCGCCATCTGCGCAGGCCCCACTGTCCTGGCAGACCTGGGTATCACTGCAGGCATGAACGCCACCTGCTATCCCGGCTGCGAAAGCGGCATGGGCAGCGCCTTCGTCGCAGAGGACGCAGCAGTGGTCATTGATGAAAAGCTGATCACCGGCACTTCTGCCGGCTGTGCAATCCCCTTCGGTCTGGCTCTTGTGGAGACTCTGAAGGGATCCGAAACCGCGGAAGCCATCGCTGAGCAGATCGTTATCCGCTGACAGGAGGAAACGCCATGAAAGAAAACGACTTTCTGGAAGAACAAAACATAACACCCGAAGAGGACGCCTTTGACGCCATCTCCTCTGCGGTGGAAAATGCTGCTGAAGCAGACTTTGCTGCGGAACCTGCCGCCGAAGAGGATGCATTCGATGCCATTTCTTCTGCCGTAGAGGATGCCGCAGAGGCAGATTTCGCAGAAGAATCGGGAGATAGCTTCGATGCCATCTCTTCCGCTGTGGAAAGCGCCGCCGAAGCAGAACTTGCAAAAGAAACCGAAGAAGAAACTGCCTTCGACGTTATTTCCGCTGCTGTGGAAAATGCCGCTGAAACAGAAACCGCCGGCGGTGTCTATCCCCCTGAAGATGAGGATGAGGCCTACACCGCAGGCGAAGAATCTGCCGCCGAAGCCGAAGAGACCGGCACGGTTGAGGCAACCGCACTGGAGGAAAAGTCTTCCACTGCGATTGTCGATGAGATTCCTAAGCACGACCGGCCTGCCCATAAGGGCCGTCCCAGACGGAAGAAGGGCCCCGGGCTTCTGGGAATTCCCCATCTGATCGCTGCGCTGATATGGCTGCTGATTATCGTGGCAATCGGCGTGTCCCTGGGCCGTGTGATCTGGGTCTGCGCCGCAGATGTTCTGGCTTTCGGCCGGGAGTCCAAGGAAGTAACCATTACTGTCAATGCAGAGGATACCATCGAAGATATTGCCCAGAAGCTCCATGAAAACGAGCTGATCCGCTACCCCGACCTGTTCCTGCTGTATGCAGACCTTTCCAATGTGGTGGAAGAGGGCAAAATCACCACCGGCACCTTCACCCTGAATACCATCTATGACTACATGGCCCTGGTCAACGCCATGGCTCCCCACTCCGGCAGCCGTGCGGTCATTGAGGACGTTCTGATTCCCGAAGGCTATTCCTGCCGCCAAATTTTTGCGCTGCTGGAAGAAAAGGGCATCTGTAAGGTTGCTGAGCTGGAAGAATACGCAGCCAACGGCGAATTTGCCGACTACTGGTTCCTGGAAGGTGTGGAACGGGGCGACAAATACTGCTTGGAAGGCTTCCTCTTCCCAGACACCTACGACTTCTACGAAAACAGCACCCCCAGAGAGGCTCTGGGCAAGATGCTCTCCGGTTTTGACTACCGCTTCACCGAGGAGCTTTACAGTCAGCTGCCTGCTCTGAACAAACGCATTTCCGAAATGATGCGTGAAAACGGCGACAGCGAAGAGTATATCGCTGCTCATCAGCTGGATCTGCGGGGACTTCTCACCATCGCTTCTCTGATTGAGGAAGAAACCGCCAACAACTCTGAAAGCTTCCGCATCGCTTCCGTTATCTACAACCGTCTTTTCAGCTGGGGCAACACTCCCCGCTATCTGAATATCGACGCCGCTCTGTTCTATGCACTGGGCGAGCATAAGGAAGCACTGACCGCCGAGGATCTTCAGATCGACAGTCCCTACAACACCTACCGCAACACCGGTCTGGTTCCCGGCCCCATTACCAATCCCGGTCTTGCCAGCATCAAAGCTGCGCTGGATTTTGAGGATACTTCCTACTATTATTACGTGTTGGATCCCATGGCCGGTTCCCATGTCTTCTCCAAGACCTATGAAGACCATGAAGCTGCCATCGCCAAGATTCGGGAGGCATATTCTAACAATGAGTAAACTGGAATTACTGAGTCCCGCCGGCGACATGGACCGGCTCCGGATGTCCGTCCTTTACGGTGCGGATGCCGTATATCTGGCAGGCACCAGTTTCGGCATGCGTTCCTTCGCGGGTAATTTCACCCCCGAGGAGCTGCCCGTTGCCGTCAGATACGCCCATGACCATGGTGTGAAGGTTCATGTGACCGTCAACACCATGCCCCGGAACCATGAGGTCATAGACCTCCCCGCATACCTGCAGCAGCTGGATGACGCCGGTGTGGACGCCCTGATCGTTGCCGATCTGGGTGCCTTCACCCTGGCGGGCAAGTATGCCCCCCATTGCCAGCGGCATATCTCCACTCAGCAGTCCATCGCCAACTACGAATGCGCCCAGGCCTGGTTTGACCTTGGCGCCCAGAGAGTAGTTCTGGCAAGAGAACTGAGCCTTCCCGAAATCGCTGAGATCCGCCGGAAGACCGATCCCAAGCTGGAAATCGAGACCTTCGGCCACGGCGCCATGTGCGTCAGTTACTCCGGCCGGTGCCTATTAAGCAACTATATGACCGGCCGCGACTCTAACCGCGGTGCCTGCGCCCAGCCCTGCCGCTATCAGTACGCCCTGATGGAGGAAAAGCGCCCCGGCGAGTATTTCCCCGTCTACGAGGACGAAAAAGGCACCTATATCCTGAACTCCCGGGATATGTGCACCATCGACCATCTGCAGGACCTCATGGATGCGGGCATCGACTGCATCAAGATCGAAGGTCGCGCCAAATCTGCCTATTATGCCGCCATTGTCACCGGTGCCTACCGCCATGTGATCGACGACATCGAAGCGGGCCGTCCCATCGACAAAGTCTGGCGGGACGAGGTAGATCATGTGTCCCACCGGATCTACTCCACCGGCTTCTACTATGGCGAACCTGGCCAATACACTGAAAATTCCCGCTACATCCGGGAATGGCAGATCTGCGCCAAGGTGGAATCCTGTGACGAAAACGGCCTGGCCATATGCAACCTGAACAACAAGTTCCGCGCCGGAGATGCTCTGGAGGTTGTGGGCCCCGATATGCGCCCCTTCCCCATTGTCCCTGAAATCATGGCCGACATGGAGGGCAACACCCTGGACGAACCCAGAACGCCCCAGATGAAGTTCACCCTGCAGCTTCCGAAGCAGGTTCCCGCCATGAGCATCCTGCGCCGGGGCGTGGATCTTTCCGCAAAGTAAAAGGAGATACATATGAACCGCAAAACTGAACTGATCATTTTGATCGTCGCTACCATCATCATCTCAATTCTCACTGTCAATTCTGTGCTGACCACCGGTCTGTGGCGGGTTTCTACCCTCTGCTTTCTGGCCGGTCTTGCCTGTATCATCATTGGCTGGATCAAGCACTACAACGACCGAGATGAATAACCAAAAGCACCGGAATCAATCCGGTGCTTTTTCTTGAATTCTCTGGAAACAGGATGTATACTGATTACAGAAACAAATGGAGGTTATTTCCATGAAAAAGAAAATTGGGCTCACCATTCTCGGCATCATTTTGGTCTACGGTTCCGTTGCGTTCGCCATCAAGGCAGGCATCGGCGTACTGCCTGTGGATGCAGCCATTGCTACCATCGCCGCAGTTCTGAACATCAAAGTCGGCACCTTCTCCATGTTCTTCCACGGCTCTTTCTTTGTTGGACAAATTCTGATGGAGCGGAAAAACTTCCGCAAAACCGAGTATCTGCAGCTTCTCTATATCACCCTGGGAGGCAGTGTACTGAATTTCTTCCTTTATACCCTTCTGAAGAACGTCACTTTCTCTGTCTACATCGTCCGACTGATTGTCACTGTGGTCGCTTTTCTTGTCAGCGCCTTTGGCTGCACCCTGGTGCTGGAAACCCATCTGATGCGCACTCCCATGGAAGGCTGCATCCAGATGATCGCCGAGCGCATCGGCACCACCGGCGGCAAGCTGCGCCAGAAGATTGACATTGTACTGGTGATTATCAGCGTGGTTCTGACCCTGATCTTCAAAACCGATTGGACACTTAGAGAAGGCACCATCATCGCCGCCCTGATGTTCGGTCCTGCCATGGACTTCTGGAAGAAGACTGTCTTCACTCCGAAAACTACCGCATAAAAAGAAAAGCACCGGAAAACCCGGTGCTTTTTTATTTTAGTTTTTCAGGCTCTGAAGCGGTGCAGGAATTCTGCCGCCCCGGGCGATGAACAATTCGGTTGCTTCGCCATGGACAGGCATGACAGGGGCGCTGCCCAGCAGACCACCCATTTCCACCATATCGCCCACGGTCTTGCCGGGAGCGGGAATGATGCGGACAGCGGTGGTCTTGGAGTTGACCATGCCGATGGCAGCCTCGTCTGCAATGATGGCAGAGATGGTAGAAGCGGTGGTGTCGCCGGGAACGGCGATCATGTCAAGGCCAACAGAACAGACACAAGTCATGGCCTCCAGCTTGTCCAGCTGCAGGGTGCCGCCCAGTGCGGCAGCGATCATGCCCTCATCCTCGGACACAGGGATGAAGGCACCGGACAGGCCGCCCACGTGGTTGGATGCCATGACGCCACCCTTCTTGACGGCATCATTCAGCATAGCGAGAGCGGCAGTGGTGCCATGGGTACCGCAGACCTCCAGACCCATCTCCTCCAGAATCCGGGCAACGGAGTCGCCCACAGCGGGAGTGGGAGCCAGGCTCAGGTCCACAATGCCAAAGGGCACACCCAGACGGCGGGATGCCTCCTGACCGACAATCTGACCCATACGGGTGATCTGGAAGGCAGTTTTCTTGATGGTCTCGGCCACCACGTCAAAGGGCTGACCCTTGACGCTCTGAAGGGCATGGTACACAACACCGGGGCCGGAAACGCCCACGTTCAGCACGCACTCCGGCTCGCCCACGCCGTGGAAAGCACCAGCCATGAAGGGGTTATCCTCCACAGCATTGGCAAAGACCACCAGCTTGGCGCAGCCGAGGCCGTCATTGTCGGCGGTGATCTCAGCAGTCTTTTTGATGATGCGGCCCATCTCGGCCACCGCATCCATGTTGATGCCTGCCCGGGTGGAACCGACATTGACGGAAGCGCAGACCTTATTGGTGGTTGCCATAGCTTCGGGAATGGCGCGCATCAGCTTCCAGTCGGCGTTGGTGCAGCCCTTTTGAACCAGGGCAGAAAATCCGCCGATGAAGTTAACGCCGCAGGTTTCAGCGGCCCGGTCCAGAGTCTGGGCGATCTTCACATAGGAATCCGTCTCACAGGCAGCAGCCACCAGCGCGATGGGGGTGACGGAAATGCGCTTGTTGACGATGGGAATACCGAATTCCTTCTCGATATCGCAGCCCACCTGCACCAGGTTTTTGGCGCAGCGGGTGATTTTGTTGTAGATCTTTTCGCAGCATCTGTCCAGATCCGTATCGCAGCAGTCCAGCAGGCTGATGCCCATGGTGATGGTACGGATGTCCAGATGGCGCTTTTCGATCATGTCCTGGGTTCTTAAAATATCCTTCTGACTGAACATATGCCCACCTCAGATTCGATGCATGGCCTCGAAGATGTCTTCGCGCTGGACACGGATGGACAGATTCTTCTGCTTGCCCTGCTCATCCATAATGGTCACCAGCTCTGCCAGAGGCACGGTACATGCAGACACGTCCACCACCATCATCATGGTGAAGTAACCCTGCATGACGGTCTGACTGATATCCAGAACATTAACGTTGTATTCAGCGAGCTTAACACAGACGGAGGCAATAATGCCCACCTGGTCCTTGCCCACTACAGTAACAATTGCTTTCATAGGTTTCTCCTTACAAATCATAGTCAGCGGAAATTCTGGTTGCCAGCAAATGAACAAAATGGCCCTTTGCCTTAAGATGCAGCGGATGCTCCCGGTATGCCTTCAACGCCTCCCGGCTTTCAAATTCCGAGTAGAGGGCATAGTCCATACCCTGATAGGCTCTGCGGACTTCCATGTGGATAAGTCCGGGAATTTTTCCTGCCAAAGGTTCCAGCACCGATGCGATCAGCTCCACTGCTGCATCCTTGTCCGCACCCTCTTTCAGGGTGTACAGTACAATATGCTTAACCATATCAGCCTGCTTTCGAAGCTTCAGCTTCCGCAGCCTTGCGCTTTTTCCTGTTCTTCACAGCAAAGACAATCAGATTAATGAGACCTGCCACCAAGTAAACACCCGCAGTGCACAGCCAGAGCATGTTCATTTCCTTACCCAGAGCAATGACGGCAAACAAAACCGCCGCGACAATCATTAATACACCGTTGACCATAATTTTCTCCTTTCGTAAAAGAAATACCGGGGTCGAGATAGTCGGCCCCGGTATTGGTTTCAGAAATTACTCAGCGTCAGCAGTCTCTTCCAGCAGAGCACGGATGGACAGAGAGATGCGCTTGTTCTCTGCGTCAACATCGGTGATCTTGACCTTGACATCCTGACCCTCGGACAGAACGTCCTCGGGCTTGCCGATGCGGCGGTCAGCGATCTGGGAGATATGGATCAGGCCGTCAACGCCGGGCAGGATCTCTGCGAAGGCGCCGAAGGTCATCAGCTTGACAACCTTAGCATCGACGACATCGCCGACATTGTAGTTGGTCATGAACTGATTCCAGGGATTCATCTCAGCGGTCTTGTAGCCCAGAGAGATCTTCTTCTTCTCGGGGTCGAAGGAGATGACGTAAACGTCGATCTCGTCGCCAACCTTGACAACCTCAGAGGGAGTCTTGATGTGGTTCCAGCTCAGCTCGGAAACATGGACCATACCGTCCACGCCGCCGATGTCCACGAATGCGCCGTAAGAAGTCAGGGACTTCACGGTGCCGTGATACTTCTTGCCGTTCTCGATCTCGGCCCAGATCTTCTCCTGAGCAGCCTTGCGAGCCTCGGAAGCGACAGCACGGATGGAACCGATGACACGACGGCGTGCACGGTTGACCTCAGTGACCTTCAGCTGAACAGTCTTGCCGACCATACCAGCCATGTCGCCGCCCTTGGCGATGCCGGACTGAGAAGCGGGGATGAAGACACGGATGCCCTTAACGGTAGCAACCAGGCCGCCCTTGTTCTCTTCGGTGATAGTGCCTTCGACAGTGGTCTTCTCCTCTGCGTAAGCAGCCATGTCGTCCCAAATCTTCAGGCCGTCCAGCTTCTTCTTGGACAGCTGAACAGTGCCTTCCTGGTCGTTGACGCGAACGACGAACACTTCGATCTCGTCGCCAACGTGCAGGATGTCCTCAGGCTTCACAGAAGGATCGGCGCTGACTTCATCGTAAGGGATGTAACCGGCGTGCTTGGTGCCCAGGTCGACCTGGACCTCGGTGTTGCCGATACCGGTAACGGTACCCATAACCTTATCTCCTGTATTTAAAGTCTTGATGGACTGCTCCAGCAGAGTTGCAAAATCCTCCTGCACAGCCTCAACATTGATAATTTCGCTCATAGTCTTGTTGACCTCCTTTATAATCCACGCCGGAGTCGACGCACCGGCAGTGATACCAACATCAGCCACACCGCAAAAATCGGATTTTTCCAGATCAGCAGCGTTATCGATCAGAAAAACACGTTCGCAGTGTTCCCGGCAAATCATAGCGAGTCGGCCTGTGTTGGAACTCTTGGGGTCTCCTACAACGACCATTGCCTGAGAAATCTTGCTCAGTTCTGCTGCTTCGTTTTGCCTAATTTCAGTTGCTCTACATATTGTATCAAAAATTTTCAAGTTAGTAAACTGTTTTTTTGCAATTTCACCGCACATTTTCCACAAAAATTCAGTGGAGGTTGTTTGTGAAACCATACAAATTGGCATATCCGGAGCAGGTTTTTCCAATTTTATCCAGTTTTCAAACTCTTCGGGACTTTCAAAAATGAGGCACTTGCCGCACCATCCGGCGATGCCCTCCACCTCCGGGTGGGAGCGGGTGCCGATGATGATGGGCAGTCTTCCCTCTTCTTCAGCACGGCTGACAATGCCGTGAATCCGCTTGACAAAGGGACAGGTGGCATCCACGATTTCCACGCCCTGCTTTTCCAGCCGCTGCACCACGGAGCGGGCAACGCCGTGGGAGCGGATGATCACCGTGGAATCTGCGGGAGCTTCCTCAGGGGTATCCACCACACCGACACCGATGGAGCGGAACTTATCCACCACATGGCGGTTATGGATGATCGGGCCCAGAGTTACAACCCGCTTGCCTTCCGCGGCGCATTTTTCCACCAACTCCACCGCCCGGCTGACGCCGAAACAGAAGCCGGCGCTCTTTGCTACAGTTACACTCATGCGGGAATCTTCTTTCCGACAATGGCGCGGATTTCTTCCACAACCTGCTCGATGGTCATGTCGGAGGTATCCACCTTGATGGAGTCTCTTGCCATCTTCAGAGGCGCAATCTCACGATGGGTGTCCTGATAGTCACGCTGCTTGATCTCCTTCAGTATCACATCGTACTTAACCTTTTGGCCCTTGGCAATCAGCTCGTCAGTGCGGCGCTGTGCCCGGACTTCAGGAGTGGCAGTCAGGAAGATCTTGACGGTTGCCTTGGGCAGCACCACAGTGCCGATGTCACGGCCGTCCATGATGACGTTGTGAGCCTTGGCAACATCCCGCTGCATATCCAGCAGCATCTCGCGAACGCAGAGATGGGCAGACACCAAAGAAGCCTTCTGGGCGATGTCTTGGGTACGGATGTCGCCGGTGACGTCCATGCCGTTCATGATCATGTGCTGCAGACCGTCCTCGTCATACTCGATGCCGATGGTCAGCTCGTCGATGTAGCGCTCCACACCGTCGATGTCCTTGGGGCTGACACCCCACAGGTCCAGGAAATATGCCACGGTGCGGTAAATGGCACCGGTATCCACATAGTAATAGCCCAGTTCCTTGGCCAGAGCCTTAGCGATGGTGCTCTTGCCGGCACCGGCAGGGCCGTCGATTGCGATGGAATAAGTTTTAGCCATAATATATTCCTTCTTTCTAATAATTAACCGTTTCTCAGCTGAGCCAGGGCGGCAGCTTCACGGGCCACCACCTCTTCAGGGGTCAGTCCCAGCTTTTTACCCACATCCTCGGGACTCATGGGCAGACCGCCCTCCAGACCGAACCGCATGGTCAGCAGTTTGGTATCTTCCTCATTCAGCACGGACAGCAGATCCATGATCCGCTGGCGCATCTGGAAGTATGCGGTGTCTTCCACATGGCGCTCATCATCTTCCGTTTCTTCCTTGGGTTCATTGGCAGACTTGACACGGTCCACAAGCCGGGCGCTGTCCAGCATTTCCTTCACAACGGCGGTTTCTTCCACCGTCATGTGTAGCTCCAGTGCGATCTCCTCCAGAGTGGCATTACGTCCCAGATCGGAAAGCAACCGCTCGTCCACGCTGCGGTAATCTTCCAAAGCCCGGCGCATTTTCTGGCCCACGCCGTTCTGGCGGGCCTGCAGAGTGATGAGTTTGGCCATAGCCTGACGGATCCACCAGTCGGCATGGACTTCAAAATCGCCGCCTTCATAACAGGAAATGGCCTGCCAGAGGCCAAGGCTTCCCTCCTGGATCAGATCCAGCAGCAGAACGCCTCTGCCCACATGCGCCTTTGCAAGCTCCACAACCCGGTGCAGCTGCACATTCAACAGCCGTTCCTGGGCACCCCGCTTACCTTCCAGACATTCCATAGCCAGCAGAGCAGGATCGCCGCAGGCAGGAATGGACGCAAGCTCCTCCAGATACAGCCGCAGAGGATCATTTTCGTCAAGTGCCATGTGGAAATGATCCTGCTTTGCCAGCTGCTCTTCCCGGCGGAGGCGGACAGCTGCTTCGCCGAAACCGCCAGTTTTGGGCAGATCGGAGATATCCAGCGCCACATGACCCATTTCCAGATCCAGCAGGGCATCTTCCACCGCCGTTTCATCAGCATCTTCCATCAGCGCCACGAAGCGGGCGGCGGACAGCTTGTCACCCCGGCGCAGGGAATCAAGCGTCAGCTCCCAGGGGCTTTCTTCAAATGTAAAATCCAGATTATTCATTCAGGAAATCCTCCAATCCCATGCTGGCTCCCAGCTTCTGGAGCCTGTCCATGGCCTGCTTTTCAATCTGCCGGGCCCGCTCTTTCGAAACGCCCAGAATGCCGCCAATCTCCTCAAGGGAGTGGCAGCTGCCGTCCTCCATACCAAAGCGCAGCCGCAGCACACGCTGCTGACGTTCATTCAGCATGGATAGGAGCCGCTCCATGGTTTGGTTCAGCTCATCGCGAACCAGCTTCTCATGAGGCTGCAGAGCCCGGATATCCTCCAGCAGATCGCCCATGCTGCTTTCCTCATCCCCGCCCACAGGTGCATCAAAGCTGCAGACCTCCGGATTCAGCTGGGTCAGACTCCGCACTTTGGCAGCAGGCAATTCACAGTGCTTTGCAATCTCTTCGTCAGTGGGATCCCGTCCCAGCTCCTGCTTCAGAGCTGTTTTGGCCTGCTCAATTTTCCGCATCCGCTCGGCAGTATGCAGCGGCACACGGATCACGCCGCCGTTGTTCAGCAGATGACGTGTGACACCCTGACGGATCCACTTGGTGGCATATGTAGAAAAGCGGAAATCCAGTGTATAGTCAAATTTTTTCGCAGCCGCAAGGAGGCCAATACTGCCCTCCTGAATAAGATCCAGCAGAGGCACGCCCCGTCCGGCATACTCCTTGGCCACAGAAACCACCAGCCGGAGATTGGAGTTGACCATCTGACGGATGGCCTCCTCATCCCCTTCCGCGCAGCGGCGGGCAAGGGCACGTTCCTCCTCGGCGCTGAGCCGGGGATACTGCCGGATTTCGCTGAGGTACTGACGCATATCGTCATCGCCTGCGCTGACCGGAGTTTCCATTTCTTTCAGTTCTAAGGTCATGCTTTGATTCCTTTTCTTTCCTTGAACTTGTCCCGCAGGCGCATCAGATCATCCTCAGAGGATACGGAGGATGCCTGGTGTTCCGACTTGATGATGCGAACACAGTCCCGCAGTGCCTGGGTATTCACAGGCCCCTGCTGCCGCTGGAAAATGCCCGTAATATGAGACACTTCCTCGGAACTCAGATCCGACAGCACACCCAGGGATACATCAAGGCCCTGATCGTGACGCTGACGCAGCTGCAGGTACACACTACCCAACAGTCCGGAAGAGAATTCCTCCGAACTGAGATCTGTAGTTTCATCCAGCATTGCGGGTTCCCGCAGGACCATGGCAATGACCGTCTCCTCGGCCATCGCGGATTTCATATTGTCATACCGAATGGACCGGGCCTTGGGCTGCAGCGCCTGGGCAGGAGCCAGATCAATCTTCTCCTGGCGCTTTTTCTCCCGGGCGATGCGGCGCTTGAAGGCCTTACCCACTTCGATTTTCATAGCGTCATAACTGATTTTTGCAGCGTCCGCCACCCGGTGGCCATAGACCTCCCGCTGGACGGCGTTGCTGAGGGTGCTGATAAACTCAGCGGCCTCATTGATAAATTTTACCTTCTGCTCATCCTCCCGGAGGTCATACTTCCGGGCGATGGCATTCAGCTGATATTCTACCCGGTTGGAGGATTCTTCCAGCAGCAGCTTGAACCGGTCCGCACCGAATTTCTTCAGGAATTCATCCGGGTCCTTGGCATCCTTCAGCTGCAGCACCTTGATGTGCAGACCTGCTTTTTCCAGCATGGGAATGGCCCGCTGGGCAGCACGCTGTCCGGCATCGTCGCCGTCATAGATGAGCACCAGATTTTCAGTGTAGCGGCTGAGCAGCACCGCATGCTCCTCGGTCAAAGAGGTGCCAAGGGATGCAACAGCGCAGTCAAAACCATACTGATGCAGGGCGATGGCATCCATATAGCCTTCCACCAGAATCAGATAGCCCAGCTTACTCTTCTTGGCCATATTCAGGCCGAAGAGATTCTTTCGCTTGTTGAAGATGATCGTTTCGGGGGAATTTAAGTACTTCGGCGTGGAATTGTCCATAACACGGCCGCCGAAGCCGATGACGTTGCCCCGGACATCGATGATGGGGAACATCAGACGGTTCCTGAACCGGTCATAAATCCTACCGTTTTTCTGGGAGACGGACACCAGGCCCGCATCCTTCAGTTCTTCGTCGGTGTAGCCCTTGGCACGCATGGCGTCGGTCAGGGCAGTCCAGGTATTGGGGGCAAATCCAATACCAAACCGGGTCAGCACAGACTTGGGCATGCCGCGCTTCTGTGCGTAGGCAAGACCTTCCGCTCCGGAAGGGGCGTAAAGCTGTGCCACAAAGAATCTTGCGGCTTCCTTGGACAGAGCCCACAGCCGCTCCTGATGGCGGTAGCGGGACTGGTACTGCTCATCATCCGGCACTTCCATGCCCGCCCGCTTGGCAAGCGCCCGGACGGCGTCGGGGTAGCTGAGGCCCTCGATTTCCATCATGAAATTGACAGCGCCGCCGCCCTTGTGGCAGCCGAAGCAGTAGTAGATGCCCTTGTCGGGGGCTACGGAGAAGGAGGCGGTCTTTTCGCCATGGAAGGGGCAGAGACCGAACATGTTGGCGCCGGAGCGCTTCAGGCTCACATACTGTCCAACCACATCTTCAATTGGATTTCTTGCAATCAGTTCATCGAGAAATGACGGGGGAAATGCCATAAAACCTCCTCCTTTCCATAAAATAAGCGAGTTTATTTGTTAGATGTATAAACCAGGACCGTATTAATCAGCAGCACTGCACTGATGCACCAGCTGATGGCAGTCATGGAACCAAAAATCAGGGATACCAAAGACAACAGAACTGCCGCCACAGAGATACCCTTCATCCATTTCCGGACATTACTTCCATGGTAATGAAGCACGCCCAAAAATTCCAGTGCCAGACTGACGATTCCTGTCAGCATCGGACCCCAGTTGCCATAACCCACAGGCAGCAAGCTGAAACCCGAACAATACTCAATATAGTTCTGTTCCGGATGAGGTGCTGCAAACTTCATTGCGACACAGTTTGGCTGGTTTGTCAGCAGCACGGCAATCAGTGGCAAAATCATCAGAAGCATATTCCAGATCTTGTGTTTTTTCATAAGATCGCCCTCCTTCTATGAAATAGAACGATTGATACCTCGCATTACCCGCATATCAGTCGCCGTTTCCAGCTTTGAAATTATAAATGGGTTTGATGACAGCGAGAATTTCTGCCGTCGGCTCAATATTATCCACAATGTCCTCCATGGACTTGTAGGCCATGGGACACTCGTCCAGAGTGCTCTGACCCACAGAGGTAGTGTAGATACCCTCCATTTGCTTTTTGAACTCGGATACCGTGAAGCTGCTCTTGGCAGCACAGCGGCTCATAAGCCGTCCGGCTCCATGAGGTGCGGAACAGTTCCAATCCTCATTTCCCTTACCGACACAGAGCAGACTGCCGTCGCGCATGTTGATGGGAATCAGCAGCTTTTCCCCTGCCTGGGCAGATACCGCGCCTTTGCGCAGGATGCCATGCTCCAGATCGATGTAATTGTGGATGGTAGTAAACTGCTCTTTCACATGGAGCCCCATACCCTTGATGATGACGTCGGCCATCGCGTTGCGGTTTGCCTGGGCAAATTCCTGGGCGATGCGCATATCGTGGAGGTAATTGTCCATCAGGTTCCCATCCACATAGGCAAGAGGTTTGGGAATGTCGCTTCCCTGGTCTTTCAGAGCTTTGAAGCCTGCGGTCTGATAGTAATCCGCAATTTCCAAACCCAGATGGCGGCTTCCGGAATGAATGACGATGTAGAGGTTGCCCGCATCGTCCCGGTTGGCTTCAATGAAGTGGTTGCCGCCGCCCAGGGTACCGATGCTCTTATAGGCCCGGTCCAGCTTCACATATTTGGCGCACCGCAGCCGCTCCAGGTCCACCCGGTCCGCAAACCGGTGAGGCTTTTCCCGGATGGAAAAACCGGAGGGAATCTCCTGGCGGATCAGCTTATCCAGCTTCTGCAGCTCGATGCGTTTTTCTTTCAGTCGAATGGTCTCCATACCGCAGCCGATATCCACACCCACCAGATTGGGGCAGATGCGGTCGCGGATGGTCATGGTAGTGCCGATGGTGCATCCCGCGCCTGCGTGGATATCAGGCATCATGCGGATGCGGCTTCCCTCGGCATAAGGTTGGTTCAGCAGGCTGATGACCTGACTGATGGATTCGGAATCCACCACATCGGTGAAAACTTTAGCCTGCGCATATTTTCCTTTCAGCTCGATCATAGTGTTCCTCTCAAGATAACCCTGGGCTGAAAGCGGGGACCATGCTTTTTCGAGTGAATTTTTATTATAGCATATTATCCCCGTACATGCCAGCCAGAGGGGATGAATATTTCGTTAAATTTGTCGACGGCGTAATTATCCGTCATGCCTGCGATATAGTCGCAGACGATTCGTTCCATGCCGTCAAAGCTCAGCTGGGGCTGAAAATCCTCCGGCAGCGCTTCGGGATGGGTGATGTAATGCTCAAAAAGCCGCTGAAGCATCGCCTTGGCCTTTTGTTCCTCCCCCTTGGCGATGGGGTTGCGGTACACCCGCTCGAACATAAAAGCTCTCAAATCCTTCAGCGCCTTGTCAACAGCGGGTGACAGCAGCACCTCTCCCGCCTCCGTGGAGGTACGGATGGCATCGCAGACCAGGGTGTTGACCCGGTCCCGGTGGTTATGCCCCAGCACATCGGTGATGGCCTGGGGAATATCATCATCAGTGAGAATTCCCGCCCGGATGGCATCGTCAATATCGTGATTGACGTAGGCAATTTGATCGGAGCGGCGCACCACAATGCCCTCCAGGGTATCGGGCCATTTTTCTCCCGTGTGGCAGAGGATGCCGTCCCTCACCTCGTAGGTCAGGTTCAGACCCTGGCCATCCTTTTCGAGAATATCCACCACACGAAGACTCTGCTCATTATGCCGGAAAGGTTTTCCCAGGCATCGGGTCAGTGCATCTTCGCCAGCATGGCCGAAAGGCGTATGGCCCAGGTCATGGCCCATAGCGATGGCTTCCGCCAGGTCCGCATTCAGTCCCAGAGCCAGAGTAATGGTCCGGGCGATGCGGGTGACCTCCAGGGTGTGGGTCATGCGGGTGCGGTAGTGGTCGCCCTCCGGCTGCAGAAAGACCTGAGTCTTGTGCATCAGGCGGCGAAAGGCCTTGGAGTGGACGATGCGGTCGATATCCCGCTGATAGCAGGTACGCACATCCTCTTCCCGTGGCTGCTCAAAGCGCGGACGTCCCCGGCTGCAGTCAGCAAAAGCTGCCTTGGGGTTCAGGCGCTTATGTTCCTGTCGTTCCAGCTGCTCCTTCACCGTCATGGGAATCACTCCTTTTCTCTCTTTAAACCGGGAATGCCTGGTATTCCTGTCCGGTCTCCATGCCCTCCACCGTAGCGGCGGTCATGTCCGTCAGCCGGTCCAGGAACGGCTGCGCCTGGTCTTCCGGGAACAGCAGTTCCAGTTCCACCTCGGCGCCGAAATCGGTAGTGCGGATGATTCCGCCGAAATTGGCGACTTCCAGCTTCACCCGCTCGTAATATGTATAGGGACAGGGCACATACAGCACCGTCCAGACCCGCTTCATACTCTTGCCCGCGGCGTCCACAGCGATTTTCGCACCCTTGGTGTAGGCCCGTACCAGACCGCCGGCACCCAGAAGGATGCCGCCGAAGTATCGGGTCACCACACAGACGATGTTGTAAAGGCCCTCCCGCTGCAGCACCTGCAGCATGGGCATGCCTGCGGTGCCGCCGGGTTCGCCGTCATCGGAAAAGCGCACCGCGCCATCCTTGATGATGTAGGCCCAGCAGTTGTGGGTGGCGTCATAGTGCTGCTTTTTCATGGCCTGAATCTTTTCCAGCGCCTCTTCCTCAGTCTCCACCGGCCAGACTCTGCCGATAAAGCGGGACTTTTTCTCTATAAATTCATCCTCGCCGAAGCTCGTCGGCACCAGATATTCATCCAAGGCTTACAGCTCCTTCGTCACGTATTCTTTCAGTCTTCCGTAGAGAATGTCATCGAGAACGGTCTCAATCTCAATGCCCTCGCCGGTATAGTCCACGCTCTTGACCTGGGCGTTCTTGTGGAGGGTGTCCACCATGCCGCCCATGGAATAGGGCAGCACAACCACCACGTGGTGCCGCGCCTGGCCCAAGGCCCGCTCAATGGCAGAAAGCAGATTCTCCATACCTCTGCCCTGCTTGGCAGAAATGGCAACCACGTCCTCGCCCACGGGGATGTCAACACGGCTGACGAGATCCGCCTTGTTGTAGCACTGCAGCACAGGGGTGCCGGGCTTTGCCAGCTGGGCAATCAGCTTTTCCACAACCTCAATATGCTCCTGGCGGTTTTCATCGGCGGAGTCGATGACATGAAGCAGCAGGTCTGCGTATTCCAGCTCTTCAAGAGTTGCCCGGAAGGCATCCACCAGATGGTGGGGCAGCTTTGCGATGAATCCGACGGTGTCGGACAGAATCACATCCAGATTATCAGAGACACTCAGCAGCCGTGAGGTGGTGTCCAGGGTGTCGAACAGCCGGTTGTTGGCGGGGATGCCGGCACCGGTCAACTGATTCAGAAGCGTGGACTTGCCCGCGTTGGTATAGCCAACAATGGCAACCACGGGAACGGAATTCTTCATCCGGCGCTCTCTCTGAACGCCGCGTACTTTCCGCACCTGCTCCAACTCTTCCTCCAACCGGTGAATCCGCTCACGAATGTGACGGCGGTCGGACTCCAGTTTGGTTTCACCGGGACCACGGGTACCGATGCCGCCACCCTGACGGGAGAGGCTGGCACCCATACCGGAAAGCCGGGGCAACAGGTACTTGTACTGTGCCAGTTCCACCTGGAGCCTGCCTTCCTTGGTCTTGGCACGCTGGGCGAAAATATCCAGAATCAGGGCGCTGCGGTCCAGGACCGTCACGCCGATAATCTCTTCCAGGGCGCGGATATTGCCAGGAGAGAGTTCATTATCAAAAATAACCATGGTGGAGGCGGTGGCTTCCACCAGCATTTTCACTTCAATGGCCTTGCCTTCGCCGATGAAGCTGTGGGAATCAGGGGTGTGGCGATTCTGCATCACCTTGGCGGTGCAGAATCCGCCTGCGGTTTCCAGCAGGGCCTCCAGTTCTTCCAGAGTCTCCTCGGTGGCAGTCTGCTCTTTCGTAAAGCAGTCCGCATTCAGGCCAACCAGCACTGCCCGCTCCTGTACGGCTTTTTCAAAATTTCCTTCCATATCTAAGTCCTCCTGGGGCCTCAGGCCCCACTTTCTCCATTTTGATTATTATACCACAAAACATGCAGTGCGGACAATATTTTCTGTCGAAACAAGCGCCTAAAAGCAAAAAAAATCCGCACCACGTTACCGTGGTGCGGAAACTTCTGATTCTTACTTCAGGCCAAAACGCTTGTTGAAGCGATCAACACGTCCACCGGTGTCAACCAGCTTCTGCTTGCCGGTATAGAAAGGGTGGCACTTGGAGCAGATCTCAACACGAATCTCCTTCTTGGTGGAGCCGGTGGTAAAGACGTTACCGCAGTTGCAACGGATAGTGGTCTGTTCGTACTTGGGATGGATACCTTCCTTCATTTCGTTCACCTCTTTCTTATCAAGTAAAAGGGCATAATAGGCCCTAGCAATTTCAATCGCTCGAATATACTATCACACATTGCAGAAGAATGCAAGTGTTTTTTTCAGAAAAATTCAACTTTATTTCTCTTCCGACGTTTCTTCCCAGAAGAGGTCGTTGAGAGTCAGTCCCAGGGCCTTGCAGATGCTGATGCATAGCCGGATTGTAGGGTTATAGTCCCCTTTTTCGATGGCGTTGATGGTCTGGCGAGAGACGCCCAGGGCATCCGCCAGCTGCTGCTGGGAGTAGCCCTTCTCCATCCGCGCCTGCTTCATGGCGTAGTTCTTGCCCATGGCTCACTCCCTCTTGTTCCGCAGGTGGCTGATGAGGTGCATCGCCGCCAGGGCAAAGCAGCAGAAGGAGGTCATGGCAAACATCCAGAATCCAATCCCCTGCCCGTGGAGCGTCATATCCCGGGCAGGATCATACATCGCAGCACGCAGAAACCAAACAACACCCAAAGTCACATAACCGCCAATGGTTGTTTTCGCGGTTTTAGACAGGGGCAGCGCCGCCTGGGTCATCAGGCAGTAGACATGGTACACCATCAATTCCAGCAGAAGACCCGCAAAAATCAGGAAGCCCGGATCGGCGGGAAGTTCGCCCAGCTCCATCCACATCATGACCCCCAAAAAATAGATCAGACCGGTCATCATGCTGATATGGCTCGCTCTGCCCTGCTCGACTTTCTGGCGTTCGTCATATTCTTCTACTTTTGATTTTTTATCCAGCCACAGATGGAATCCGCACAAGGCCACGATACCCAGCAGCGCTGACACCATCCATAAAATACCTTTGAGAATCATCATACCGGTCACTCCTTTCATCTTGTCAAATATATTTTACATCACGCATACACAGATGTCAAGTATATTTGACATCCACGCAAAAAAGAATGTCATTGCGAGCCAGTGTACGCACTGGCTCGCAATGACACGAAATATTTGGATTTAGAATGCCCAGTTGCCGTTGCGGAACACGGGAACAGTCTCGCCATTTTCGCAGATGGCGTCGATGTTCATGGTGTCGCAGCCGATCATGAAATCCACGTGGATCATGGAATCGTTGACACCCAGCTCCCGGATCTGTTCCTTGGTCATTTCGTGATGGCCGGGGATGTTCTCGGGGAAACCGCGGCCCACAGCCAGATGGCAGGCAGCATTTTCATCGTACAGGGTGTTGTAGAACATCAGACCGCTCTGGTTGATGGGGCTGGTCTGGGGAACCAGGGCGCACTCGCCCAGGTAACCGGCATTCTCGTCCATGGTCAGCATCTGACCCAGATTCTCTTCGCCCACCTGTGCATGCCATTCCACAGCCTTTCCATTCTCAAAGCGGATGTTGAACCAGTCGATCAGCTGGCCCTGGTAGCTCAGAGGCTTAGAGGAGTAGACGATACCGTCAGCCTCGCCCTTCTTGGGGGTGACGAAGCACTCTTCGGTGGGGATGTTGGGGTTAAAGAAGATACCCTGACGGGTGGTGTGGCCGCCGCCGACGAAGCATGCGCCGGGGATGATGCCTACGGTCAGGTCGGTGCCGTTGTCGGCAGTGTAGTGCAGCTTGCGGATCTTCAGGCTGTTCAGGTACTCGCAGCGCTTCTCCAGGTCAGCATTGTGCTCCTTCCAGGTCTGGATGGAGTCCTCGGTGACGCGGGATGCGTCCAGAATAGCCTCCCACAGCTTCTCAATGGCAGCGCTGGTGCGCAGGCCGGGGAATATCTTCTTTGCCCATGCAGCGCCGGGGACAGCTGCGCCGACCCACTGATGTGCGCCGTCGATGGCTTCGCGGTACTTGCGCATGATGGGATAGGACATCTGATTTGCCTTGTTCATCTTGGTAATGTTCATGCCCTTCAGGCCATCGGGATCGTCGGACAGCAGGATAATCCGGCAGGGCAGGGTCTCGGCGTAGTGCTCATATCGGGCCTTCTGCCACTCTTCCACAGTACCCAAGGTCTTCAGGCTCTGGTAGCGGACGTTGACCTTGCTCAGGGGCTGGTAGTGCCAGTCCACAGTGACCTTCCGTGCCTTGGCCTTGTAAGCCTCTTCCACGACCATCTGAACGAACTCAGGCTGGTCCAGGCCGGCGGTGATGACGACATCCTGGCCCTTCTGCACATTGGCGCCCATACGGACGATCAGCTTTGCATATTCTCTCAATACAAACTTCTTCATCGTATTCAGTTCCTTTCGCATTCATGTATTCATAACTTTATCCATATTACTACATTTTCATGCAAACGTCAATCTCTGTTGCAAATTTTCATAATATAAGCTATAATAAGGCCAAATTCACCGAATGCGAGGTAGACACAATGCTCACAAAAGAGGATCTTCTTGAGAAATTATCCGGCGGTCCCCTGCTTCTGGACGGCGCCACCGGCTCCAATCTGCAGAAGGCAGGCATGCCCAAGGGTTGCTGTACCGAGGAGTGGGTGCTGAATAACCCCGATGCTCTGATGACCCTTCAGCGCCGCTATGCCGAGGCCGGCTCTAATATCATTTACGCCCCCACCTTCCAGGCTCAGCCCATGGCTCTGGAGCGGGTCGGCCTTGCAGACCGCTGCGAGGAAGCGAACGCAAAGCTGGTGGAGCTGAGCCGCTCTGCCGCCCCCGGATGCCTGATTGCCGGCGACCTGACCACCCTTGCCACCTTTTGCGACAGCTGGGATGAGGAAAATTTCGACCTACTGGTGGAAAACTACAGCCGCCAGATCCGGGGCCTCATTGACGGCGGCGCCGATCTGCTCATCGGCGAAACCCTGATGTATCCCCAAGAGGCGGAAGCCATCCTCACTGCCGCCGAGCTGGAAGGCGCCACCTGCGCCATGTATTCCTTCACCATGCAGTCCGACGGTTCCCTGTTCTCCGGCCGGGATGTGGGTCCTGTGCTGCAGGAACTGGAAGAAAGCGGTGCTGCTGCCGTTGGCTTTAACTGCGTCAGCGCGGACATGATGACCCCCCATCTGGTCAGTAAGCTGCGCCGGTATGTGAAGGGTCCTCTGATCTGCAAACCCAACGCAGGCGTTCCCGTCATCGGCCCTGACGGCATCCCCGCCTACCCCCAGAGTCCTGAGGAATTCGCCGCCATCGTCAAGGCTTGCTATCATAACGGCGCAAACCTTCTGGGCGGCTGCTGCGGTACCGCTCCCGAATTCATCGAAGCCGTGAAAAAAGCTCTCTAAGATCCGAAACAGGCAGCCATTTTGCTGCCTGTTTTCTATATAAATCGTTGAAATTCGACAATTTATCTGCTATAATTATGTCGTTATGGAAAAAAGAGTACATTTTAATGTCAGCCGCAAAAACGTGCTGACCTGGCTGATGACCCTTTGCATGGTCTGCTCGGCAGTGGCCCGCATTGTGATCTCCGGTGAGAAAGGCACCGGTGATGCACTGTACGTGTGGAGTCAAATCGTTCTGCCAATCGCAGCAGCTATGCTGTATGCGCTCATCGTCCTTTTAAACGGCAAAGAGATGTTCTACAAGACCGCCATCCCTGTCTGGATGATGGCCATCTATGCCGGCATCTGGATCTCCGGCAACGTGGAAGGCAAGATGATGACCTGTCTTTTCTGGATTGCCCTGATCTTCTTCGCATATCTTTATACAGACATCACCTCCGGCCGCCGCAGCCATGCGGCCCTGCTGCTTCCCGTGGTGGGTGCACCCATGGCAGTTATCCTCTACTATCAGTGGAATGCGCTTCTGGCAGGCAACTACACTTCCCTGCCTGATCTTCTGATGCTGGTCGGCGCGCTGGTTCTGGTCTTTGCCATCCGGCTGTCCCCTGCCGGCGAGTATCATCCCACCTGGGGCGACCGCATCGACGGCCGCCGTGTCCGGACCCTGTCCCCCATGGCTCAGATCACCTCCTACTTCCAGGTGGAGCGCAACACCTGCTCCAATCTCTTCGACGAGTCCTTTGAGATCACCCATGTGGACCGCTACATCCGTCAGAAACGCAGAGAGGGCATGACCGACTTCGGCATCACCCATGTACTGCTGGCTGCCTATGTCCGTGGCGTTGCAAAGTATCCCCAGCTGAACCGCTTCATCTCCGGTCAGAAGGTCTACTCCCGGGGCAATGACATTCAGTACTGCATGGTGGTCAAGAAGGAAATGAGTGTGGACTCCCCTGATACCTCCATCAAGGTTCATCTGACCCCCTATGACACCGCCCAGGATGTCTATAAAAAGCTGAGCGCCGCCATCGGCGACGTAAAGAAGAGCCAGGAGCTGGATTCCAGTCTGGACGGTCTGATTCAGATTTTCACCCTGATTCCCAGCATCATCATGAAGTTCCTGGTTTGGCTGCTGAAGCTGATGGACTATTTCGGACTTCTTCCCAAGTTCCTGCTGGAATTAAGTCCCTTCCACGGCAGCCTGTTCTTTACCTCCATGGGCAGCCTGGGCATTCGTCCCATCTACCACCATCTCTATGACTTCGGTAACCTCCCTGTCTTCGGTGCCTTCGGCTGCAAGCGCCGTGCCTATGAAGTGCAGGAGGACGGCAGTGTGGCCCAGAAGAAGTACATCGATGTGAAGTTTGTTCTGGACGAGCGCATCGTCGACGGCTACTACTATGCCACCTTCTTCAAGTACTTCCGCAGCCTGATGCGTCATCCCGAACTGCTTGACAACCCGCCTGAAGTCGTGAACACCGATATTCCTTAACACTTCTGTCATTGCGAGCCAGTGCTCACACTGGCGTGGCAATCTCCTGAATCGATGGGGATTGCCACGTCGGCCTGCGGCCTCCTCGCAATGACATATCTTTTATTTTGCTTATGAAAAATCAAATTCTGCAGCATCTTAATAATTGCCCCTGGCAGGATTCTCTTCTGTGGTTTGAGAGCTTAGAATCCACCAATACCCATGCCAAAGCATTGGCAGCCCATGGCGCTCCCCATGGCACTGTGCTGATTGCAGACCACCAGACCGGGGGACGCGGTCGCCGGGGCAGGAGCTTTCACTCCCCCGCCGGTTCCGGCATCTACATGAGTGTCATCCTCAGGCCCCGCTGCGCTCCTCAGGAGCTGATGCACCTGACCTGCGCCGCCGCTGTTGCCATGTGCAATGCGGTGGAAAATGCCGTGGGCATCCGTCCCGGCATCAAATGGACCAACGACCTGGTGGTTAGCAGCCGCAAAATCGCGGGCATTCTTACAGAACTGGGCTTTGGCGCTCACGGACTTGTAGATTACGCCGTCATCGGCATCGGCATCAACTGCTGTCAGGCAGAAGCGGATTTCCCCGAAGATATCCGCTCCATTGCCGGCTCTCTCGCTTCCGTCACCGGTCAGGAAATTGACCGGGCGAAGGTTGCCGCCGCCATGATGGATGCCCTCTGCGTGATGGACCAAACCCTTCTCACCGGTAAAGATGCCATGGTTGACCGCTACCGGGCCGACTGCATCACCCTGGGACGGGAAATTTCCCTGGTAAGGGGCGACGAAGTCCGTCACGGTACCGCTCTCGACATTGACAGCAAAGGTGCATTGCTGGTAAGATTCGTTGATGGAGGCACCGAATTGGTAAATTCCGGCGAAGTCAGCGTCCGCGGCATGTATGGATATGTCTGAAATTACCACTTTTTTCGATTTCTTAAGAATTGTTTGTTGCTTTTTTGTTACTTCTTGGTTATACTGTAAATGGATAATATCTGAAACGGAGGAATCCCTATGAAAACTGTGAACACCATCCTGAAGATTCTGGCCGCTCTGGCTGCCATTACCGGCGTTGTCTACGTAATCGCTACCTATGGCGACAAGATCGTTGCCTGGGCAAAGAAGATGCTTGCATCCTGCCCCTGCAAGTGCGATGTGGAAGACTGCGCTGACTGCGAGTGCGAGAACGAGTGTCCCTGCGAAGAGACCGCCGCAGAAGAAGCTCCCGCTGAAGAAGCAGTGGAAGAAGCAGTTGAGGAAGTCGTCGTCGAAGAAGCTCCCGCAGAGGAGCCTGTCATCGAAGTCACCGCTGAGGCAACCGAGCCCGTAGCTGACGAAGCTGATTTCGCCGAGTAATTCCAACGTTTACAAAACCCGGAAGGCAAGCCTTCCGGGTTTCTTCCTTTTATCCGCAAAAATCCCGGAAGCAGAAGCTTCCGGGATTTGTCATTTATTCGGCACTGGTCAGAATTTCCACCAGCATCTTCACGCACAGTTCCATATCCTCCACGGGGATATACTCGAAGCGGCCGTGATAATTCTCGCCGCCGGTGCAGAGGTTGGGGCAGGGCAGGCCCTCGTAACTCAGGCGGGCGCCGTCGGTGCCGCCGCGGATGGGCACTGCCACAGGCTTCATGCCCACAGTGGTCATGGCCTTCATAGCCCGCTCCACAACGAACATACAGGGCTCGATGCACTGCTTCATATTGAAGTAGCTGTCCTTCACGTTCAGCTCCATGGTGCCTGCGCCGTACTTCTGATTGATAAACTCGGCAGCCGCAGCCATCACATCCTTCTTCTGCTGGAATTTCTTCATGTCATGGTCACGGATGATATAGGTCAGGGTGGTCAGTTCCACATCGCCTTCCATGCCGTGAAGCATGATGAAGCCCTCGTAGCCTTCGGTATACTCAGGCCGCTGGGCCACAGGCAGCAGGCTGTTGTACTCCATGGCAATCAGCATGGAATTGATCAGCTTGTCCTTGGCAGAACCGGGATGGATGCTTCTTCCGTGGAACACTGCCTTGGCGCCGGCAGCATTGAAGTTCTCGTACTCAATGCCGCCCACAGCGCCGCCGTCGGCGGTGTAGGCATAGTCCGCGCCGAAGCCGGCAACATCGAACTTGTCAGCGCCCCGGCCGATTTCCTCATCGGGAGTGAAGCCGATCTTCAGGGTTGCATGCTTCACATCATGCTTCAGCAGATATTCAGCAGCTGCCATAATCTCAGCAACGCCTGCCTTGTCGTCAGCGCCCAGCAGTGTGGTGCCATCGGTGACGATCAGGTGCTTACCGGCGTTATACTTCAGGCTGGGGTAGTCGGATTCCTTCATCCAGATATCCTTTTCCTCGTTGAGGCAGATATCGCCGCCCTGATAATCCACAATATTTGTCTTGATATCGGCGCCGGAAGCGTCGGGAGAGGTATCCATGTGGGCGATCATGCCGATGGTGGGCAGGCTGGGATCGCCGGGAACGGTGCCGTAGACATAGCCATGCTCATCCATGCGGGCGTCCTGAATGCCCATGGCCAGCATTTCCTCCACAATGGCTGCGCCCAGCACCTTCTGCTTGTCGGTGGAGGGGCAGGTGGGGGATTCTTCGTTGGACTGGGTGTCGAAAGAGACATAGCGCAGGAAGCGCTCAATAACAGAACTCATTTGCTTCTCCTTTCCCATGAATCATGGGATTTTATCGTTCATTATAGTCGGACGCTTTGTAATCCACTATAATTTTTTTACAATTTTTACAGATAAAGGCGGTGACAGATACCGCGTTCATTGGGTTTCTTCCCACCATTACTTCTCCTTTTTTGGGATACATGGTAAGAATATGAGGCTTTCTGACCCAGGTCATCATATTGCCGCCCTGAAGAAAACCCTTTTCCATATCACAATTGCAGTCAGGACATTTCATGAACATACCGCCTTTCAGAATCAGGAAAAGAGCCGCCGCAGAAGCGGCGGCTCTTCGCTTTGGATCAGATTACTTGGCAGCGTTGACCAGCTCAGCGGTATCCTGAGCGATCATCAGCTCTTCGTTGGTGGGAACAACCCAAACTTCAACCTTGGAGTTGGGGGTGGAGATCTTGTGCTCGCCGCGCTGTGCATTCAGCTCAGGATCAATCTCGACGCCCAGGTAGCCCAGGTACTCACAGACAGCAGCGCGGACGCCCTTGTCGTTTTCGCCGACACCGGCGGTGAAGGTCAGAACGTCGATGCCGTTCATGGCAGCGGTGTAAGCGCCGACATACTTGGCAACTTCGTAGCAGAACTTCTCACGGGCCAGAGCGCAGTTCTCATCGCCGTTGTTTGCACCGTTCTCCAGATCACGGAAGTCGGAGGAAACGTTGCCGGACAGAGCCAGAACGCCGGACTTCTTGTTCAGCATGTTCAGGCACTGGTCGACGCTCATGCCATACTTGTTGCAGATGAACTGCACAACAGCTGCATCGATGTCGCCGGAACGGGTGCCCATGGGAACGCCAGCCAGAGGAGTCAGGCCCATGGTGGTATCCTGGCACTTACCGTTCTTGACAGCGGACATGGAGGAACCGTTGCCCAGGTGGCAGTTGACCATCTTGAACTCGGTCTTGCCAACCAGTTCAG
>JAFXAV010000081.1 GCA_017516785.1 Oscillospiraceae bacterium | reverse complement strand
GAGCTGGTCAACATCCCCAACCAGAAGCAGAAGGCAAGAGGCGGCTACTCCGTCGAAGCCATCAAGAAGGTTCTGGACGGCGTTGCAAACTCCCAGCTGGATGAGTTCGGCACCACCAAGCCCCTGATCGAGTGTGTCCATTCCGGTGTCCTCCGCGGCGCTGTGGCAATGGTCGGCTGTAACAACCCCAAGGTTCGTCCTGACTACAGCCACATCGAGATCATGAAGAAGATGCTGGAGAACGACATCATCGTCATCACCACCGGCTGCTCCGCTCAGGCTGCTGCAAAGGCAGGTCTGATGGATCCCGTTCAGGCAAAGGAATACTGCGGCGCAGGTCTGAAGAGAGTCTGCGAGCTGGCCGGCATTCCTCCTGTGCTGCACATGGGCTCCTGCGTTGATATTTCCCGTATGATGGTTCTGGCATCTGACATTGCCAAGGACTGGGGCATCAACATCTCTCAGGTTCCCGTTGTCGGCTGTGCTCCCGAATGGATGTCCGAGAAGGCTGTTTCCATCGGTAACTACGTTGTTGCTACCGGTATCGAGACCTTCCTGGGCGTTGATCCCTACTCCAAGGGCTCCGAGGAAGTCACCCGTCTGCTGCAGGGCGAAGACGGCATCAACCAGTGGGTTGAGGCTAAGTTCGTTGTCGATACCGATATCGACGCTCTGGGCGACAAGATGATCGCCTGCATCGAGGCTAAGCGCGAAGCTCTGGGCATCTAATTGGCGGATCTTTTCCCGCATATGTGCGGATTGAACACCTCGATGTACTTCCAGTACACTTTCGGTTTCCAATCCTTCATCTGCGAAAAAATCTCTCGCCAATTGCATCCACAGCAAAGTGCTTGCTGTCGTGCGAAATTTTACTTAAACTAGAGGTCTTTTTCCAATGAAAGTAGCGATTACCGGTAAGGGCGGCGTGGGCAAAACCACCCTGTCCTCCACTCTGGCCCGGCTCTATGCCGACGAAGGACGCACCGTCCTTGCTGCCGACGTGGATCCCGATGCCAATCTGGGACTGGCCCTTGGCCTTTCTCAGGAGGAAGTGGACGAAATCGTCCCCATCTCCAAAATGCGCACCCTCGTCGAAGAACGTACCGGCGCATCTGCGTCCAATAAGTTCTTCAAGCTCAACCCCTATGTGGCAGACATTCCCGATACCTTCAGTAAGGACATCAACGGCGTGAAACTGCTGGTCATGGGCACGGTTGATCTGGGTGGCAGCGGCTGCGTCTGTCCCGAGCATGTGATGCTCAAGGCAGTGCTCAGCAATCTGACCTATCGGAAAAACGATGTGGTCATCATGGACATGGAAGCAGGACTGGAACATCTGGGCCGCGGCACCGCAGCCAATATGGACCAGTTTATCGTGGTCATCGAACCCGGTGCCAGATCTGTTCAGACCTACCGCAACGTCAAGCGGCTGGCAAACGATCTGGGCATCAAGAAGGTTCGTGTGGTGGCCAACAAGGTCCGCGACGAACGCGATGAGGAATTCATTCGCAGCACCATTCCCGCGGAAGACCTGCTTGGCATGATCCATTACAATCTGGAGATCATGGATGCTGACCGTCAGGGAAAATCTCCCTACGATTTCAGCCCCGCGGCAATCGAAGAAATTCGGAAAATCAAAGCGATTTTGGATCGCGACGAAACCTAAATCATAAACAGGAGGAAATACCGTGACACTTTTTGATAGAGTATTTGGCGGTAACGACTACAACTACGCTCGTACCGTAGCCGCCATTGATGAAGCCATCGCTGCAAACGGCGAAGGCTGTGCAGTGTCTTTCCCCGCCACTGCTTATAACCTGCCCTGCTACTACGGTATCACCGGCAAGAAGATCAACACTCTGGGCGAGCTGAAGGCTGCTCTGGAGAATGACATCAAGCCCATGATGACCCGTAATAAGCGCCTGCAGGACGCTTTTGATAGCGGCGTTGCTTCCGCTCTGTGCGCAGAGTTCCTGGAAGTTCTGAAGTACCTGAATGGTGCTGAGCCTTATGCAGAGCCCGAGATGGGCCACCTGACTGACTCCTTCGTCCGTAATCTGGGTGTTCCTCTGGTTACCGGCGACATTCCCGGTGTTGCTGTTATCATCGGCGGCGCTGAGGATCCCGCTGAGACCGTGGCTCTGGCTAAGGAGTATCAGGCACAGGGCATTCTGGTCACCCTGACCGGCGATGCCATCAAGCACTGCCATGAGGCAGGCATGAAGCTGGGCGAGGGCGTCCGCGTTGTGCCTCTGGGCTACGAGATGCAGTCCGTCATCCATGTTGTTTCCGTTGCAGTGCGTGCCGCTCTGATCTTCGGCAACATCCAGCCCGGTGACTACAAGAACCTGTACAAGTACACCATGGACCGCGTCCGCGCATTCGTCAATGCTTACAAGCCCCTGTCCGACGAAATCGTTTCCTACGGTGCCGGCGCAATCTGCCTGGGCTTCCCCGTTATCTCCAACGAGACTGAGAACATGTTCCGTGTTCCCAAGTCCCTGATCCAGCAGCTGGATACCACCAAGTGGAATGCCACCTCTCTGGAAGCTCGTGACATCAAGCTGAAGATCACCAAGATCGACATCCCCGTTTCCTTCGCTACCGCTTTCGAAGGCGAAATCATCCGCCGCGGCGATATGCAGGTGGAAGTGGACGGCTCCCGCGTGGACTGCTTCGAGCTGGTTCAGACCAAGGAAGCTGCCGACATTGAGGATCACAAGATCGAAGTTAT
>JAFXAV010000080.1 GCA_017516785.1 Oscillospiraceae bacterium | reverse complement strand
GATAGCGCGGCCGATGGCAACACGCTGACGCTGACCGCCGGACATAGCCTTGGGCTTACGGCCCAGGTACTGGGTGATGTCCAGGATTTCAGCAGCTTCCTTGACAGCCTTGTCGATCTCATCCTTGGGGGTGTGACGCAGCTTCAGAGCGAAAGCCATGTTGTCGTAAACGGTCATGTGGGGGTACAGAGCGTAGTTCTGGAAGACCATGGCGATATCACGGTCCTTGGGAGCAACATCGTTGACCAGCTTGTCGCCGATGTACAGCTCGCCCTCGGAGATCTCTTCCAGACCGGCGATCATACGCAGAGTGGTGGACTTACCGCAGCCAGAGGGACCGACCAGGACGATGAATTCCTTGTCCTTGATCTCCAGGTTGAACTGCTGGACAGCCACGACGCCCTTTTCGGTAATCTGCAGATTAACCTTCTTCTTCTCGGGCTCGTCGGCCTTCTTCTTTTTCTTGGCCTTCTTTGCGTCGTCACCGTTGTGGGGGTAGATCTTCATGACGTTCTTCAGGGTTAAACTTGCCATACTTTTTCGACTCTAAACGCACCTAACTTTCGCATGCGTTCTCCCGCTGTGCAGAGCGAAACCGCACAGGGATTACGACAGGTCTCCACACTGCCGCACCGTGAGTCAGACGGATTTATCCTCCTTTATTTTAGCGGATTTGAGCCTATGTTGTGGAGTAGGCCCAATCCACCTGGATAGGCTTATTTTACCACAATTGTCCAGTGGGTGCAATGGTTTGTTTTGCTAGTTTTCGTATATGGTTTTTATACAATTCGCCATGAGTGCAAAAAAAGGACGCTGGAATGCGTCCTTTTTTGTTATTCAATTTCCACATATGCCGCCTGCAGACGGATCCAGTCCGCCCAGTCCAGATAGCCGGTGGCAAAAAGATGGCAGCCGTCCCGGTTCAGCTCTTCCTGGAGGTAACCCTCATCATCGGACAGCCAGCTGTTGGTGTCCATATAGTGAACCCCATATTCCTCTGCAATCAGCTGAATCTGCTCATTCAGATAGTTGATCCGCTCCAGAGTAAACTTGGGATCCAGAGCCTTGCCCTTACTGACCGTCATGATCTCCTGAAGGATGACGGTGGCATCAGGCTGGGTCCTCTGGACAGTTTCAATCAGAGTCCGGTACTCCTTCAGGAACCGCTCATGATTGCCGCCGCATTCGTTGAGGCCCAGGTGGATGAAGATCTTGTCGAAGGTGTTTTTCGTCAGGACCATGCCCAAGTAGTTGTAGCCGTAGGCTTCGTCATAGCATTTGGTACCCATAACGGAGTAGACCGTCATGCCAACGCTGGAGAAATAGGCGGATTCGCCCAGATCGTCAGCATACTTCAGGCCCTCGGTGCGGGAGTCGCCGATGAACAGAGTTCCTTCAAACCAGCTGTCCTCCACCGGCTCGTAGACCGGTTCAGTAGGCGCTTCCGTGGGCGGTTCGGTTTCTTCCACGGGAGGTTCCGTGGCGTTCTGGGCAGTTTCCTCAGGCTCCGTGGGAGCTTCGGTGAGAGGTTCCGTTGCCCAGACCTTGCCCGGAGGGGCCTCCGGCAGAGGATCCAGATAAGCCTTCAGATACTCAGAAACTTCGTAGGCAAATTCCTCATCGGCCATCAGCACGAAGGGCAGAGCCATGATATTTTCTTCCCGCTGAATGCCCAGAGGCTTCAGTACCTGATATTTCAGCACCGCGCCAAAAGCCGCCATCAGCAGCGAGGAGATCAGAATCAGATTTACCAGCATTAACGTGCGTTTTTTCATAGGCTCACCTCAATACTGGAAATACAGGAAGGGATCCTGGGCGGCGGTAGCCATGAAATAGACCACAACCCAGAAAAGAACGAACAGGCAAAGATCCGCCAGCGTGGTATGGCGCACCTTTTCCCAGAGTCTGGCGGGCAAGGGCGTGGCCAGCAGGAAAGCAGGCGCCAGTACCGCGCCGTAGCTCTGAAGCAGCATCAGGATATCTCTGGGATTCAGAGTCTGGCCGCACTGGCCGAAGAGCCGTCCCAGGAAGATGACCATCTGGTTCCAGTCGCCGATGGCGAAGGGAACCCAGCTGAGCAGGATCACAAAAACCACATAAATATGGCAGAAAACATGGGTTTTCTCCAGAAGCTTTCGCATCCAGAGCCGCTCGTTGACAATCAGCAGGAACAGAAAACCTGCCCACAGCAGGTAGTTGCCGCCGACGCCGTGCCACAGGCCCGTAAAGAGCCAGACCACCGCCAGATTCAAAATGGTGCGGAAACCGCCCTTCCGGTTGCCGCCCAGGGGGATATACAGGTTGTCCCGGAACCAGGCGCCCAGGGTCACATGCCAGCGGCGGTAGAATTCGGACACGGATTTGGAAGCATAGGGATGGTCAAAATTGATGGGCAGTTCATAGCCCAGCATTTTGCCGAGGCCGATGGCGATCAGGCTGTAGCCGTAAAAGTCAAAATACAGCTGCAGGGCGTAGGCCGCCAGAGTCAGCCAGGCTGCCGCCACGGAAATGCTCTCATAACCCATAACAGAAGCCTGGGACCAGAGACCACCCATGCGGTTGGCCAGCAGAACTTTCAGACCCAGGCCCAGAATCAGGGTCTGAAGACCGTCATGGAATCTTGCCCGGTTGGGTCTTCCGGTTTTGGCTTCCTTTGCCAGCTGCCGGGGGGCCACCAGGGGACCGGACAGCAGCTTGGGGAACATCATGGTCTGGGCGCTGTAGGTAATCAGATTCTCCTCAGGCCGCACCTTCCGGCGGAAGACGTCAATCAGGTAGGCTGCCATCTGGAACAGATAGAAACTCATGCCCGCAGGCAGATATCTGCCGCCTTCATAGATTTTGAAGAAGGTCAGGGTTGCCGCCAAAAACAAAAGGTCAATAGCCAGCAGGAATCCACTGCCCCGCCGGAGCATCAGACCCATGACCCAGGTCACGAAGGTAAAACCCACCAGCAGTGCCACACACCACAGCTTGCCGCCGCAGGCAAGGCCGTAGTAGATGAGGCTTCCCAGCGCCAGGACCGCATTCCGGGGTCCCGGCTGGAAAATCAGGTATGCCGCCAGAAACAGCGGGAAAAAGCCGAAAATAAACTCAATACTGTTAAACTGCATCTTATAGATATCTTCTCTCTCTTGCGCACATCGTCAGGTATCTTTCGATGCAATTTCTTAGCCGATGATACAGCCGCCGTCGGCGGTAACCCACAGGGTGGAGCCGTAATAAGCCGTCATGGCCCGTTCCAGATATTCAATATCCTGGACAGCCGCGCTCTCATAGCAGGAGTGCATGGCCAGCTGGGCGATGCCGATGTCCACAGTGGGAACGGAGACATGGGTCAGGGAAATGTGGCCCAGAGTGGAGCCGCCCTTGATGTCCGCGCGGTTGCAGTAGGTCTGGACAGGCACACCGATGCGGCCGCAGATCTTCCGGAAGATGGAAGCGGAAACGCCGTCAGTGGTATAGCGCTGGGAAGCATTGAACTTCAGCACGATACCGCCGCCCATGGTGGGGGCATTGGTGGGGTCCACAAATTCGGGATGGTTGGGATGGACCGCATGGGCATTGTCCGCAGAAACCATGAAGGACTGGGCCATCATCCGGTAGGGATTCAGCTCCAGGGCATTGCAGATGCGGTTCAGGGTGTTCTCCAGCAGAGTGGATGCGGCGCCCTGGGGAGAGTTGGAGCCAACTTCCTCATCGTCAAAGGCGCAGAAAACAGGCACGGCGTCGGTTTCCTTTGCATTCAGGAAACCCTTGGCGCAGGCCCAGACGCACTCCAGATCGTCCACGGCAGCGGAGGAGAAATATTCCTCGTCGATGCCCCAGACAGAGGCCTTCTGACGGATGTAGACATACAGGTCATGGCCCAGAATCTTGCCGCCGGCTTCCTTTTCAATCAGATTCCAGAACTTGCCTGCTGCTTCCTTGCTTCCCAGCAGGGGCAGGGTATCCACGGCGGGATTCCACTTGTAGCCGTCGTTGACCTGGCGGTTCATATGGATGGCCACATTTGGAATCAGCATCAGATCCCGGTCAATGTTGATGAGCTTGCTCTGGACGCCGTCTTCGGTTTCCATCATCACGCGGCCGGCAACACTCAGGGGACGGTCCAGCCAGGGAGCCATCAACATGCCGCCGTACTTTTCGGTGTTCAGACGGGTATAGAGGCCGTTCACCAGCTCGCCGTTTTCCTTGACCTTGAAGGTAGGATGGTCGGTGTGGCTGGCGCTGAGCATAAAGCCTCTGGGAGTCTCCCGGGGAACCCGGAAGGCAATGACGGTGGTGCCGCCGCGGATCATGTAATACTTGCCGCCCCGGACCAGATCCCAGTCCTCATGCTCGGGCAGCTTCTGATAACCAGCTTCCTCCATCATCTTGACGATGTTGGCGGCGGCGTGATAGCCGCTGGGAGAGCTGTTCAGATAATCTATGAATTCTCTGATATTTTCGTTCATTCTTATTTTTGTTCCTCCAAAAGTTCGCAGAACTGATCGACCCGGTCGGCCACAGTCTGCAGGGCGGCGCGCCAGAAATTCTTGTCAGTCAGATCGATATCCGCCACCTTTGCGGTATCCTCCGCCGTAGCCACGGTGGTGGTGTGCAGCAGCCGCTTGTACTCAGGCACAAAGGCTGCGCCGTACTTCTCATACCGTGCGTAAAGCCCCCGGGCAAACAGGGCACCGAAAGCATAGGGGAAATTATAGAAGGTGGGGCCGTAATAATGGCTCTTGCAGACCCACATATAAGGATGCAGCAGGCTGTGATCCAGTCCGTCGCCGTAGGACTGCTTCTGAGCAGTTAACATAAAATCGCAAAGGGTATCTGCGCCCATGAACCGCTCCTCCCGGTTTTCGAAGACCATGGTCTCAAAACGGTAGCGGGAATAGATGTCGCAGATGACCTGGGTAATATCCTGAAGCTGGGAATCGATGAGGGCCAGCTTTTCCTGGTTATCGGTGGCCTTGGCAATGGCAGCATCCACCACAACACATTCGTTGAAAGTGGAAGCAGTCTCTGCCAGGGGCATGGAATAACCCTGATTCAGGATGGAGTGATCAAAGATGCACTGATTGTGGAAGGCGTGACCCAGCTCGTGAGCCAGGGTGACCACATCGCCAAACATGCCGTCGAAATTGGTCAGGATGCGGCTCTGCTTCAGATGTCCCACATCGGCGCAGAAAGCACCCCCTGCTTTCCCATTTCTGGGATAGAAGTCGATCCAGGCTTCATCGAAGGCCCGGGCGGTCATCTGTGCCAGTTCCTCATCGAATTCACCGAAGAGGCTCACCAGATAATCCCGGGTTTCCTCGGTGGTGAACTTGGAAGCAAACTTGCCAATGGGAGCGAAGAGGTCATACCAGGGCAGGCCGTTTTCATGGCCCAGGGCCTTGGCCTTTACCTTCAGATACTTCCAGAACTTGGGCAGGTATTCATCCATGGCGCTCAGCATGGCATCCAGAGTCTCCCGCTTCATATCGGCCTCTTTCAGAGTCCGGTCCAGGGGGGATTCATAGCCCCGGAGCTTGCAGTCGGAGATGGTCTCCAGCTTGATGGAATTCAGGGCATAGGCCACAGAATCCCGAATCTGGGGATAGCAGTTCAGTTCTGCCTCATAGGCATCCTTTCGAACCTGGGGATCGGGATCGTAGGCCAGATTCCGGATGGCGGACAGATTGGTGGTGGTTCCCCGGTAGTTAACAGAGACGATGCTGGTCAGATACTGCTGCAGTTCGCTCCAGGCGCTGCCGCCGGAGAGCCCCATCCGGGCCATGATCTCCTCGCCCTTGGAGCCCAGCAGGTACTTGCTCTGATCGGAGAGGGTCTGGAACAGGAACTCGAACTGCTTCAGCTGCTCATCACCGCGGACCAGTTCCATCAAATTGGGAAGCTTCGCTGCCCAGTCCTGGAAAGCTGCGGAAGAGCCTGCGAAATCGCTGTGCACCGCCATAACACGGCCCAGCTGGGAGCCGGCTTCCTCATCCCTGGTATCTGCCGCCTGACGGAGATAAGCATAACTGGACATGCGCATAATCAGGTCCAGTTCCTTCTCCCGGAGGGCAATGCCCCGGCGCAGACCCTGGGTGGGTTCCATATTGGAAAGCTGTGCGGCAAAGTCAGCAGCAGCTGCAATTATTTCTTTCAGTTCATTCAGATCGCACTCAAAAGCAGGGTCATCAAAGCCTTTGTAGATCGGATCCAGGTTCCATACCTCATTCATGGACATTCTCCTCCACTTTAAGTGATACACTGTTTTATTCTACACCAAAGCGATGCCGCCGTCAACTGTTCGACAGTTCCCGTTTTTTCGATCTCGTTTTTCATCGTTAAGTTCGTTATTTGCCGAATTTTCCATTATTATGGCCGTTTTTGCGAACGATTCTTTCTGTTTTTTCTTGCAAAAAGACGCACTTCATGCTAAATTATATTTGTCGCCAGGCGGACAAATTTCCGCCTGCTGGGGAGAAAATTCGTATGACAGGAGAGGAATTTATGGAACACACGAAAAGTATTCTGATCGCCGACAGCGCGGAAGAATTCTGCAGCAGCCTCTGCGCAGGATTGCAGCGCGCCGGCGGTTTTCAAATCCTGGGGACGGCCACTGATGGGGAGCAGGCCATCCGCCAGACACTGGAAAAGAAACCCGACATCCTCGTTCTGGATCTGATGCTCAGCAAACAGGACGGCATCAGTGTCCTCAAAGCCATTTCGTCCATGGAACGCAGACCTGTGACACTGGCTATATCCGGCTTTATCACCGACTATGTGGCAAATGCCACGGCCAATCTGGGGGTACGGTATCTGATGCTGAAGCCCTGCGACATGAGCGCTCTTGTGGAGCGGCTGGAGGAAATCCGGGGTGGGGAGAGCCTCCGGATGGCCCCCCGCCGCACGGACAAGACCAGCATCGAAGCTATGGTCACAGGCATCATTCACGAAATCGGCGTCCCCGCCCACATCAAGGGCTACCAGTACCTGCGGGAAGCCATCATCATCGCGGTCAACGACATGGATGTCATCAACGCCATCACCAAGGTATTGTACCCCCAGGTGGCAAAAACATTCCAGACCACCCCCAGCCGGGTGGAGCGGGCCATCCGCCACGCCATCGAAGTGGCCTGGGATCGTGGCGACTTGGATACGCTGCAAAGATTTTTTGGCTATACGGTCAGTAATACCAAGGGAAAACCCACGAATTCCGAGTTTATTGCCCTTATCGCTGACAAGCTCCAACTTCAGCTGAAGTCTTCTGAGGTTGCCCAGTACTAATAATCCTTGCATTTCCTCCGCGCATCGGGTATAATCGGCATAGAATTCAAACTACAATTGCCGGAATATCCGGCCGCAAGGAGGACAATATGGAAAACAAAAACATCGAGCTGTATGAGGAGCCCACCAGCATCCTGACCCTGACCGACGAAAACGGCGTGGACGTGGACTTTGAATATCTGGACTGCATTGAGTACCAGGGCAAGGAATACCTGATCCTGATGCCCGCTGACGAAATCGCCACCGAGATCGTGGTTCTGGAAGTGGAACCTGTGGACGACGAGAACGAGAACTATCTATCCGTTCAGGACAACGACATTCTGGACGCCGTCTACGGCATCTTCAAGGAAAAGTACCAGGATATCCTGACCTTCGAGGAAGAGTAATTTAATAATGTAACCGTCCTGCTTTGGAGGCAGGGCGGTTTCTTTCTACTATAATATATGGAAAAAAGGAGGGTCTCTGCCCTCCTTTTATCATTCACTTTGTTCCTTTGCAATAGCTGCCAGGCATTTTTCCAAATAGATCTTCTGGGTGATAGCCACGATACAGCTGAAGAGCAGCCGCTTTTCATCGGAGGAATCTTCCCCGGCCATTTCCACATTGTCCGACAGTTCAAAAGTATACTGCAGCAGCTTTTCGAACTGCTCACAGAAATAGTCGTAGGCAACCCCGATGGGGTAGCTGCGTTTCTGAACCTGAATGAAATTGGACAAAGCATCCAAACTCAGCACGTTCTTCGCCACAGCGATGAAGAACAGATAGGCAATCTGATCCCGGGTATACTGCTTCTTCACAGGACTGGCAATCAGGTGCTTCTTGACATAATTGCTGACCATGGAAACGGTCAGTGCGCCCTCTTCCAGCGGTTGCAGGAATTCGGAGATATATTTGGCAGTCTGCTCCAGATACAGTCCCACATTGGGAATTTCATGGTAACGGGGCAGACGGAATTCCCGGATGGACTGGGAATTCTGCTGTTTCATTTCATTTTTCATACTCTATCACCAGAGGGAATTATACCGAAAAACCCGTCGAAAGTCAAACATTTTTACCACATATTACCTTGACACACCCCCAATCGGGTGCTATGATAACATCAGTTTTTGAAAAACCGATGCAAAGATATATAAAATCGAGGTGCTTTTTATGAGCTTTATGATTGTCTGTGACTCTTCCGCCAACATTCTGCGCCTGGAAGATCCCTGCTATACCACTGTCCCTATGAAGATCCGTGCGGATCAGGAATATGTGGACGACACCAATCTGGATCTTGCCGCCATGGTGGAAGGTCTGAAAAATCACAAGGGCAAGTCCGGTTCCTCCTGCCCCAATGTGGGTGAATGGCTGGAAGCTTTCGGCGATGCGGAATACGTCTTCGGCATCACCATCACCAAGCACCTGTCAGGCAGCTACAACGCCGCCCATCAGGCAGCGGAAAGCTACATGGAAGCACACCCCGGAAGAAAGGCATTCATCATCGACTCCCTGTCCACCGGTCCCGAAATGATGATGATTGTGGACAAGATCAGAGCATGCGAAGCCGCCGGGGACGATTTTGAGACTACCAAAGCAAAGGTTCTGGAATACGCCAACTGCAACCACACCCTCTTCTGCCTGGAATCCATGATGAACCTGGCCCGCAACGGCCGTATTCCCATGGCTGTTGCCAAAATCGCCGGCATGCTGGGCATCCGCGTGGTGGGCGACGCGGAAAAGGGTGAGATCACCCCCGTGCATAAGCCCCGGGGCGCCAAGAAGGCCACCCAGACACTGGTCCAGATGATCAAGGAGCGCGGCTTCAAGGACGGCAACATTCTGCGCATCGCCCACTGCTTCGGCGAAACTGCCGCTCTGGCTCTGCGGGACGCCATCCTGGAGGAGTTCCCCAATACTCGCTTCACCCTGGAGCCCACCACCGCTCTTTGCAGCTTCTATGCAGAATCCGGCGGTCTGATCATCGGCTTCGAAGGCGATTACAACACGGGTAACGACAACAAGCTCTATTAATCTGCAGGGCGGCTCTGAGAGCCGCCCTTTTCGCGCCTTATTTTTCGGTGGAAAAGTAGCGGCCCCTGTGGTATAATTATTAAGATAAAGACATTAAGGAGGCACGGTATGCTGCCTGAAGCTTTTTTAGAGAGAATGAAAGGCCAGCTGGGTGAGGAATTCGATGCATTTCTCGCCAGTCTGGAACGCCCCCGGGCAGTTGCCCTGCGGTTCAATCCCCTGAAGGGTGAGGCCCCCGAGCTGCCTTTCGTGGGCAATCCGGTGCCCTGGGAACCTGAGGGATACTATTATGACCCCGACAGCCGTCCCGGTCTGCACGTTTACCACGAAGCCGGCGTATATTATTTACAGGAAGCCAGCGCCATGTCCCCTGTGGCCCTGCTGGACCCCCAACCCGGCGAGCGGGTTTGCGATCTCTGCTCCGCCCCCGGCGGTAAGACCACCCAAATTGCAGGCCGGATGATGGGCGAAGGATTCCTGCTGTGCAACGAATGGAGTCCCAAGCGGGCCAAAATCCTCTCCCGAAACATCGAGCGGATGGCCGTTGCCAACGCCCTGGTGACCAACGAGGATACAGCCCGCCTTGCCGAGCGGTTCCCTGAACAGTTCGACAAGGTGCTCATCGACGCTCCCTGCTCCGGCGAGGGCATGTTCCGCAAGGAAGAGGCGGCAGTTACCGACTGGAGCCAGGAAACTGTAGAAATGTGCGCCCGGCGTCAGGCAGAGATTCTGCACAACGGTGCTCAGCTGGTCCGTCCCGGCGGACGGCTTGTCTACTCCACCTGCACCTTCGCTCCCGAAGAAGACGAGGAAGCTGTCGCCGCATTCCTGGCTGCCCACCCGGATTTTGAACCGGAAATCATCGACACCCCCTGGTTTTCTCCCGTAGAAAACGGCGGCCACCGGATGTGGCCCCACAAGCTGCTGGGCGAAGGCCATTTTGCCGCCGTCCTCCGCAAAAAAGGCGATGCCGACTGCGATTTCACCCCCGCTCAGGGTGAAAAACTCCCCAAGGAATGGCTGTCCTTTGCAAAGGAGCTGGGCATTACCCTGCCTCCCGGCAAGGCTGTCCGATTCGGTCAGAGTCTTTACTGGGCCCCTGAAGACATGCCCGACATCGCCAAACTGAAGGTTCTGCGGCCCGGTCTGGAGCTTGGCACCGTAAAAAAAGACCGCTTTGAGCCCGCCCACGCCCTGGCCCTGTGGCTGAAAACCTGCGCCAACACCCAGGACTTCGCCCCGGATTCTGCCGAAATGGCAAAATATATCCACGGCGATGTGGCGCCCTCCGAAAAGAAGGGCTGGTGCCTGGTCACCGCCGGTGGTTACTCCATCGGATGGGGCAAAGGCGACGGAAAAGTGCTGAAAAATCACTATCCCAAGGGTCTGCGCCGGTAATACCATTTTTTGGACTTTACATAATACATCTTTTGTGTTATAATTTACGCTGCATATAAAGAGCATTAATGCAAAATCATCGCAAGGAGAGGATATTCCTTGGCCAGATATGAAATTCATGGCGGCAATCCTTTGAACGGAACCGTCACCATCAGCGGCGCGAAAAATGCTGCCGTGGCAATTCTTCCCGCTGCACTGCTGGTGCCGGGAACCTGCCGAATTGAAAATGTCCCGGATATTTCAGATGTCCGGATTCTTTTGAGAATTCTCAGAGGCATGGGTGCCAGAATCACCCAGCCGGAACCCAATGTGGTCGTCATCGACAGCAGTGAGGTTACCAGCACCAGACCGGAGGACCATCTGGTCAAGCAGCTGCGGGCCAGCTACTATCTGATGGGCACTCTGCTGGGCCGTTTCGGCACCGCTCATGTGGCGCTGCCCGGCGGCTGCAATTTCGCAAACCGCCCCATCGACCAGCACATCAAGGGTTTTGAGCTTCTGGGCGCTGATGTGGAGTACTCCTCCGCATATGTTGCTCTGAACACCGGCAAGTATGGTCTCCATGGCACCCGGATCAACCTGGACATGGCATCTGTCGGCGCAACGGTCAACCTGATGATCGCAGCCACCCTGCTGCCCGGCCAGACCATCATCGCCAACGCAGCCAAGGAGCCCCACATCGTGGACCTGGCCAACTTCTTGAACACCATGGGCGCCCGGATCACCGGTGCCGGTACGGAAACGGTCAAAATCCGCGGTGTCAGCAGCCTCCATGGCGGCACCTACACCATCATCCCCGACCAGATCGAAGCCGGTACATACATGGCAGCTGTCACCGCTGCCGGCGGCAATGTTCTGGTGCGCAATGTCATCCCCAAGCACATGGAGTGCATCTACTCCAAGCTCCAGGAAATGGGCGCACGGGTAATCCCCTATGATGACTGCATCCGTGTTATGAGCGAGGGCAGACTCCGCTGCTCCACTGTCAAGACCCGCCCCTACCCCGGCTTCCCCACCGATATGCAGGCTCAGATCTGCGTGTGCATGTCCCGGGCCAACGGTACCAGCCGCCTGACGGAAAGCGTCTATGAGACCCGTTTCTTCGGCTACTGCAAGGAACTGGAAAACATGGGCGCCACCATCCATATTGACGGCAAGACCGCACTGGTCACCGGCGTGGAGACACTTCGGGGCGCAACGGTCTTTGCCAAGGACCTGCGTGCAGGCGCAGCACTGGTTATCGCCGGTCTGATCGCTGAAGGCACCACCTATGTGGAAAACATCCACTTTGTGGAGCGCGGCTACGAAAATCTCATTGAAAAGTTCACCGCCCTGGGCGCAGACATCCGCCGCATTGAAGAGTAAAAAAGCAAAAACGGCTCTGAAATCATTCGGAGCCGTTCTTTTTTGTATTCGATTCAGTTCACAGGCTGAATATAGCTTCTCAGTACATAGCCGAAAAGCTCCCCATAGGAAACCAATGCAAAATCTCCATAATATCCAACCACCTGAAATTCTTCTCCCACAAGTATTTTGACGATTCTGTCGGCAGAGGTATCCGATTTTGCGCGCAGGCTGATAAATTCGTTGCAGTCGGCATAGTACCAGCTTGGTTCGACAGGTTCAAAAACCTCCTCCACAGGGTAGGACTGGGTATCGGAAAAATGCCACCATTCGCCGGAATAGGGCTTGAAGCCATACTTTTTCATGGTATCTTCCAGAAGCCGGGCATTTCCCGCCGCTTCGGCGCTGCAGTCGCTGTAATCCCGGTCTGCAAGCTTCGAAAAATCGTCAAAACCCGTGGGCATCACCAGTTCCCTGCCTTCCGCATCCACCAGTGTCAGATCAACGGTATTACCCCGGCTGTGGGAGCTGAAGCCGATGTTCGGGTTGGACACATAGGTGTGATCCGGGTAAATTTCCCAGAGCTTAAACTGGGCGGCAGGGGGACGGAACCCGTCCCAGATTTTCAGGAATAATCCATTTTCCCGCAGTTCCTCCTGAACCTGCATCAGCTTTTTGACTGTGCCGTAACGAAGCCACAGGTCGCTGAACTCATAAATCACCTGTCCGGTGAAGTTATTGTCCGAGGCATAGCGTAGCTCCACCAGAATATCCGGGATGTAGGTCGTGACCCGGACGAAATCCTCATCGTCGGGCTCCGGCTGAGTCACTTCCGGAACCGGAATTGTTTCTGTTTCCGGCGGAGCTTCCGTGGGAATGGTCAATTCTGTGGGCAGTGCAGAGGGTACTGTCGGTTCCGGTTGTGCAGAATCGGCACAGCCTGCAATGCCGAGCAAACATACAAAGGCCAAAAGAATGGCGATCAATTTTTTCATGGGATCATCGCCTCTTGCGAAATGGAATGGACTTGCGTCCGGTTTATTATAGCACGTCCTTTCGGATGATGCGAGGGAGACGCTCAAAATTAAGAAATTATTCTCTCCTGCTCTGCAGATAGTTCACCGAAAGACGCATAAAAGCGGATACCCAAACGGGTATCCGCTTTTTCGTCAGATAAAGAACAAGCTGGATGCAATCAGCAGCTGCCCCAGGTAGTACAGCGACAGATTGGTGATGCGCAGGGAGAATTTCTGCTCGGTGCCAAAGGTATTGAAAATCAGCACAATGTCCGACAAAGTGAACAATACCGCGCCAACAGCATGCATCCAGGCTGCCGTATGGGGTACAGCAATCACATTGCCTACTGCCACAGCTGTCATCAGGACAATGGCGCCGATGTACAGAACGCCAAAGATCTTGAACGCTAGCTTCACCGTCAACGTCCTGAAAATCCAGGCAAGCAGCGCTGCTGCCAGAATCACGCCTGCAATCAGACAAACCGCAAGATTTTCAGAAAGAGGCATAATTGCGCAAAGGTAAAGAATATGTCCCGTCAGAAATGCTGCCACGCCTGCCAGGAAAATCTTCTGGCCCTTTTTCGGGAATACGAACCGCAGATTCAGCAGCACATCGCCCAAGGCGCCGAAGTGAAGCCCCAGTACGATCAACTTCGCAAAGGACAAATTGGAAGCCTCCGCCATGGCTGTCAGGCCAATGGAACAGAAAATTAAAGCAGCAGAACCTTTCAGAATTACGGCATGCACATATTTTTCCTTATGTTCTGCGGCAATGAAAATCGCCTGGGCAAGCATACCCGCAAGGGCAAGGATAATGACGGAAGTTGACATGGAAAATCGCTCCTCTTCTCTGGATAAATTTACTATATCACAGAGAAATGTTGTTTGCAATGATCTCTCTGATCTCCCGTCCACAGGCGTACTGCCTGCGTCCGTGAAATCAGGGACTCTCCCACGGGCTAAAAACATGCCACCGGCATGTTTTTACCTTTGCTTCGCTCAGGCCGCCCTGAGGTACACCGGAAGGGACTCGTTTGCATTTCTGCCCTTTGGGCAGAAATAGAGGTTCGGCTCCGTCAAGCCGTCGCCGCCAACCTGCCACTGGCAGGTTGGATTTATTTTTCGAGTCCCTTCCTACCCACATAACCAAAAAAAGAGGCCGTCCGTTAGGACGACCTCTTTTTTGGTACACCGGAAGGGACTCGAACCCCCAACCCTCGGAACCGGAATCCGATGCTCTATCCATTGAGCCACCGGTGCATTTGCCTGAAAGCCTGAATATTATATCAGGCTTTTCCCCGTTTGTAAAGAGGAAAAGTAAAAATTTCTCTCCGACAAGCTTCGACCCGCCGAAAACAGTTGTTTTCCTGAACATTCTGTGCTATAATTTTTGAAATAGTTTTATTTTGAAGGAGGCTGTCCTCATGGCCACACAGCAGAATTTCCGCACCGCGTTCAACGGTTTCAACCGGGAAGACGTGGTTCACTATATCGAATACATGAACACCCAGCATGCCGCCGAAATCGCTCAGCTGAACTCCGAACTGGAGTTTTTCCGCAGCAAACCCGAAATCCAAGCAGAAGCTTCCGCTCTGGAAGAACAGGCTGCCCGCATTGATGAGCTGACTTCCCGGTGCGCCGGTCTGGAAGCAGAATTGGAAGCATTGCGCGCTGAAAAGGCAGAACTGGAAACCCAGCTTGGCGAAGCCATGGATGCAGGCATTGAAATTGAAAAGCAGCTGAACGATGCTCTGGATGAAAAGGCACTGCTGGCTTCCGACCTGGAAGCTGCCAAAAATCAGCAGACCGCTTTCGAATCCAGAAAGAACGAAGAACTGGAAGCCTATCGCCGGGCAGAGCGCGCCGAGCGCATGGCTCAGGAGCGGGCAAACCAGATGTATCAGAAGGCCAACGGCATCATCGCCGACGCAACCTGCAAGGTCACCGATGCAGCAGACCAGCTGGGTCATCTTTCCGAAAGTGTCATGGAGCAGCTGGAGCAGCTGCGCGCCGCCGTTTCCGGCAGCAACCAGGCCCTGAAAGATGCCGCCGCCTGCATGAGTGCCATTCGTCCCGAAGAGGAATAAAAAACACGAGCGCATACCGAAAGTATGCGCTCTTTCCATCTGTGAGGTATCCCTATGAAAATCACAAAACCTTCCTATTTTGACACATTCCGATGCATCGCTGACCGCTGTCCCGACAGTTGCTGCAAGGAATGGGACGTCCAGGTGGACAGAGCTGCCGCCGCCTTTTACCGCAGTCTTCAGTCCCCTCTGGGAGACCGACTGCGGGAAGTCCTGGTGGATGAGGACGCAGAAACTGTCATGACCATCGTCAACCGCCGCTGCCCCATGTGGCGTGACGACGGTCTGTGCGAAATCCAGGCCCAGCTGGGCCATGAGGCTCTCTGCAAAACCTGCCGGGAATTTCCCCGCCTGACCCACGATTACGGCGATTTCATTGAATTCGGTCTGGAACTGTCCTGTCCTGAAGCTGCCCGGATCATCCTGATCTCCCCTGCAGAAACGCTCACCGCGGAAGTCTCCGGCGGTGAAGAGCCTGAATATGACACCGAAGCCATGGAGGTTCTGCTGCGCACCCGGGAAACTGCCCAAAAAATCCTTGCCGATACCTCCCGCCCTGTGGGTGAAGCCCTGGCACTGCTGCTGATGTACGGCTATCAGACCCAGAGCGAACTGGACGGTGCAGAGGAATCCCCCTTCGATTCCGCGGCTGCCCTGGCAGAAGCCCGGAATTTTGCCCGTCCAGGGAATTCTCAGACAATGCTGGATTTCTTTGGCGAACTGGAAATCCTGACGGAGGATTGGGAAAACCTCCTCCACTCCCCTGCCCCGGACACCTGGAATGAGGCGCATCTGCGCCTTGCCCGGTATTTTGTGGATCGGTACTGGCTTCAGGCGGTATCGGATTATGATCTTGTCTGCCGTGTAAAGCTGGCGGTCATTTCCTGCCTGGTGATCAAACATCTGGGCGGCGACATCTTCCGCACCTCGCAGCTCTACTCCAAGGAGATCGAAAACGACATTGACAACATCGAAGCCATCCTGGACGGTGCTTACGAAAGTCCCGCTTTTACCGATGACAAGCTGCTCGGTCTGCTCCTGACATAAAAATTCAAAAAAATTAAAAATACCCCTTGACAAATCCGGCAGCTGTGCTATAATACAAAAGCTGTCTGACACAGCGAACCGAATATGGGGGTATAGCTCAGCTGGGAGAGCGCTTGAATGGCATTCAAGAGGTCAGCGGTTCGATCCCGCTTATCTCCACCAGAAAACACCGACTTTTACCACAAAAGTCGGTGTTTTTCTAACTTTCTGAGGATTTTTGAAGTTCCGGGTCAACAAAAAAGTCAACAGAAGAGGTCATTTTCGCCCTCTGAGCCGTCGAAAGGACGGTCAAGATGGCTTACATTCAGGAAAAGGTAAAAGGAAAGAAGATAGTCTCTTTCAAGTTCAAGGCTTGTATGGGACGGGATGCCAACGGCAAGCAAATCTTCAAGTGTAAGACTTGGTATCCCCCCGCCGACCTCACTCCCGCAAAGGCTCGTAAGGAAGCCCAAAAGGTGGCGGGTGTCTGGGAGGAAGAAGCGAAGCAAGCCTACCTCAAGGAACAGGAAGAAAAAGCCGTGGCGGGTGAACTACCCCCTCCCGCTCCTGTTTACACCTTCGATAGTTTCGTCAACGAAGTGTGGATACCGCTCTGTGTGCGGGATGGCTCCCACCGCCCCGCTACTGTGGCGATGTACACCAACATTCTCAAAATCATCCTCCCGCAGTTCAAGGGAGTTCCCCTTGCCGAAATCTCTGGTGTGCGTATCTCTCAATACCTTCGATGGCTCCGCAATGAGTACCGCAAGCCAGACGGCAAGCCGTTGGCAGAGAAGTCCATCAAGCACCATTACAATGTGCTGAACCTTATCTTTGGTTTTGCGGAGAAGCAAGACATCATCCAGAAGAACCCCATGAAGAAGGTAGACCCGCCGAAGGTGTCAAAGCGGGAGGTCGATGCTCTGACGGAGGATGAAGCCGTCCGTTTCTTCAATGCTCTGCTGACCTGTGATTTTGAGTTCCGGTGTATCCTCCAAGTCCTTATCACTACTGGTCTTCGGCGGGGTGAATGTCTGGGGCTTCAATGGACGGACATCGACTTTCTCAATGGAACGCTGACGGTCAACCGCTCCACAACCTACACCCCGGAATGTGGAATCATTGTGGCACAACCCAAAACCGCACACTCCATCCGCACGATCCCGGTTGTTCCAAGCACCTTGGCTCTCTTGAAGCAACTCCAAAAGCAACAGGAG
>JAFXAV010000079.1 GCA_017516785.1 Oscillospiraceae bacterium | reverse complement strand
GGGGATGGGGCCGGAAACCTGAGCGCCGTTGCGCTTTGCGGTTTCAACAATCTTGGTTGCGCTGGAGTCGATCAGCTGGTGATCGTAAGCCTTCAGCCGGATGCGAATCATTTCCTGATTTGCCATGGTGTGTTTTTCCTCCTAAAATTTCGTACTCAGTTTGCTTGGTTTGGCTGGGTACGGTCGAACTGTTTTTGTCCGCGCCGCCGTGCGTATCACTCCAGGCCATGAAAAATGGCCGACACAAGGCCGACCCTTTCGTAAGCGCAGCGATATACGCAAGCGCAAACATACGCAGTTCAGCCGCCCGATGACCGGACATACTCCGCAGAAGTTACCGGCTCTCGCCGCAATCTCCTGCATCATCGCATTGCATGGGTAGTATCTTCTACTCATGACTCACATATATTATCACTGACCTAACCTTTTGTCAAGGGTTTTTCAGCGAAAATCTAAATAATTTTTTGGTTTTTGAGAAAGTTCTAACGAAAGGTTTGGTCGAAACCTGTTTCAAGGTTCAGATTCCGCTCTGTCCCCCACACTTCCCTATTGTATGTACATATAATATCAGAATATACTGTATTTTGCAATACATTTTTCTATACCGATCGTACAAATTTCATTCTTTTCTGTTGTGCATTATGTAAAAACCGCCGCTTACAAAAAGTAAGCGGCGGTTTCATTCATTTCAGCTCCCAGAGTTTGATCTGGCTGGCTTTTTCATAAAGGCGCAGGTAGCTGTCATAGCGGGTGGGCTCGACCTCCCCTGCCGCCAGCGCTGCAGTTACGGCGCAGGCAGGCTCTTTCCGGTGGGTGCAGTCGTGGAACTGGCACTTGCCGATGTACGGGCCAAAATCCGGAAAGGCGTACTGAAGATTTTCCTTCAGCATCACTTCCATCTGATCCGTGTCGAAGGAGGAGAATCCTGGGGTATCAGCCACGAAGGTATTGTCCCCCAGGTTGTAAAGCTCCACATGGCGGGTGGTGTGCCGTCCGCGGCCCAGTTTCTCAGAAACCTCTCCAACAGGCAGCGCCAGTTCCGGACACAGCCGGTTCAGCACACTACTCTTGCCGACACCGGAATTTCCGGTGAAAGCCACCAGCTTGCCCTGGATCAGATTCCGAAGTTCTTCCACACCTTCACCGGTTTCGGCGCTGGTGGTGATGACGGTAAAGCCGGCATGCCTATAGATCCGGACCAGATCCACAGCCGGATCCAGGTCGCATTTATTGACACACAGATAAACCGGAACTTCCTGATCACCTGCAATGGCTGCCACACGGTCAATGAGAAAAGGCTCTGTTACCGGATTCACATTGGCGGCGAAAACCACCAGCGCATCCACATTGGCAACCGCGGGACGGACGAACTGATTCCGCCGGGGCAGAATCCGCTCCACCATACCCTTTCCCCGCTCGATGGTGATTTCCACCATGTCGCCGGTGAGAGGCGTTTCACGGGTACGGCGCAGACTGCCTCTTGCACGGCAGGTCACTGTGCGGTCCTGCATCTGAACTTCATAAAATCCACTGATGGACCGGATGATCCGGCCGACGTTTTCCTTAGCCATTGGCAGTGAAATCCACCTTTATCTTTTCATAGGGCTGACGGTTGATATACAGGTCATATTCCTGCACGCCGGTACCCGTCAGCTTGACGGTGATGCTGGTTGTGCCGGGTTCAATCAGCTGCTCGTCCAGAATCATTTTGCCGTTCAGGTAAAGGCCAACAACGTATGCTTCCGTACGGTCAGCAGGGAGTTTGATGACAATTTCCTTGGTGACCTCGGGAGGATCGGTAGGTGCGGGACCCTTGGAGATGGTCAGCACAATTTCCGTATCCACAGCCACCTTGGTATTCTTTGCAACAGACTGCTTCAGCACTTCGCCCTTCTCGGCGTTGTTCTCAACTTCCTCGAAGGTCACATTCTTGAAGCCCAGGCTTTCCAGATTATCCTTGGCATCCTGATACTGCTGGCCCACCACGTTGATCATGGTAGCCTTCTTGACAACAGCCACGGTCAGTTCGATTTCCGTCTCGATGGCGATTTCCTCGCCGGCCTTTTCAGACTGCTTCAGAACAGTGCCTTCCTTCTCGTCGCTGTCCTTTTCGACAACCTTCACATACTTGAAGCCGGCGCCTTCCAGGATGCCCTTGGCAACCTCTACATCTCTGCCAACCACATTGGGCATCTCGGCAGTTTCAGCAGCGGCGACCGACAGAACGATTTCGGTATCCAGGGGAATTTCTTCGCCCTTCTTAACGGACTGCTCCAGAACGGTGCCTTCCTTTTCATCACTGGGGACAGGCTCAGAGGTAATGTTGGTAAAGCCCTTGGTCTCCAGCATCTTCTTTGCGACCTCAAAGTCCTTGCCCACAACATCCAGCATCTCGGCGGTCTCGGCTACACAGTAGTAGACCTTGACTTCCTGGCCTTCGGTCAGTTCCTCGTCAGCGGCAGGGTCGGTGCGGATAACGGTGTCAGGCTGGGCATCGGGATCCACTTCCTCGAGCATCACGGGAACCATGCCCTGGCCCTTCAGATAGGACTCGGCTTTGACCCAGTCCCAGCCGACCAGATCGGTCATGATTCTGATGTCAGGCTCAGGACCCATGCTGACGGTCAGCCAGATGACGGTGTCCTGTGCAACCTTATCACCAGGCTTGGGACTCTGTTCGATAACCTTGCCCTCCTCCACTTCATCGCTGTAGGTATGGGTAGCAAGGGTGATGGTAAATCCTTCGTAACCATCCAGATCGATGGTTTCGTAGTACTTTCCGGTCAGATCAGGAACCAGCAGATCTTCGTTTCCGCCGATCAGATGGCCGTTGACCAGAGCGATCAGGAACACCACAATGGCAACAATGGCCACTACAGAGCAGGCAATCACTGCAATGGTCGCCACCCGGTTGCGCTCTTCCTCACGGATTTCCTCACGCATGGCTTCCCGGGCCTTCTGGTTGGCTGCGGCACGGCGGGCAGCCTCGGCACTGGCGGATCTTGCGGCGTTACCGCCGCTGGCAGGAGTTCTGCCTGCTGCACCTGCGGGTCTGGCACCGGATGCAGGTCTTGTACCGGCTGCAGGTCTCTGAGCAGAAGAGGCGGGACGGCTTCCCGAGGGTTTTGCGGCGCCGGAACCGGTTCTGGGCAGATCGCCGGTTCTGTACTTGGCAGTCTGCTGGGAAGTCCGAGTCTGGGTCCTGGCTGCAGCTGCTGCGGCAGCGGCAGCTGCACCTGCGGCACCGGCTGCGGTACCCGCCACCTTTTCAGCAGTGGTTCTGGGTTTTGCAGCGGGAGGCGTCAATTCCTGAGGAACCAGAGGTGTCTTCAGGATTTTTGTCTCATCGCTGATGCCATGGCTGGGGAAGATAAACAGGATGGTGGGATCCTTCCGGAACTCATCCATATCCTTCAGCATTTCCGTAGCGGAGGAGTAACGGTCCTTGGGATCCAGGGCCATACTCTTCATAATGATCTGCTCCAGACCGCCGGGAATGTTGGGATTCAGTGTGGAGGGCATCGGGGCGCCGCCGTTGATGTGCTGGATGGCAACTGCCACGGGGGACTCGCCGTCATAGGGAGGTCTGCCGGACATCATCTCGTACATCACAACACCCAAGCTGTACAGGTCGCTGCGGTTATCCACCCAGCCGCCCTTTGCCTGCTCGGGAGAGATGTAATGAACGCTGCCCAGAGCTTCCTTGGTCAGGGTGTTGCTCTTGCTCATAACCCGGGCGATACCGAAGTCGGTGACCTTGACGCTGCCGTTTTTCAGAACCATCACGTTGTGAGGCTTGATATCCCGGTGGACAATGCTGCGGCCGTGGGCATGTTCCAGAGCCTTGGCAATCTGCATACCGAAGTGGAGGGTCTCCTTCCAATTCAGCACACCCTTCTTTTCCATGTACTGCTTCAGGGTAATGCCGTCGATCAGCTCCATGACAATGAAGTTGGCATTATCAGAGGAAGAAACGTCGTAGACCTGCACGATATTGGGGTGGCTGAGCATGGCAACAGCTTCGCCCTCGGCATGGAATCTGCGGCGGAACTCCTCATCCCTGGCAAATTCGTCTTTCAAAATCTTAATCGCTACCAAGCGGTTGAGCCTGTGGCAGCGGGCCTTATATACAACGGCCATGCCGCCGGTTCCGATGATTTCCAGAATCTCGTACCGGTTATCCAGCAGCCGTCCAATATATTGATCCATATAATTAATAGCTCCTTTCGCGGCTATGAACAAAGGTTAAATCATCATCAGCACGCTGGTAACATTATCCGGCGCGCCGCGGTTCTTGGCGATATCCAGCAGCCGCTGGCAGCAGTACTGTTTGTTCACGCCGTGGACAACCTCAAACAAAATTTCCTGATCATCCATCATATTACTCAGTCCGTCGGAGCACAGCAGCAGGAAATCTCCCTTGCCGACCTCCAGACAGAACAAATCGCTTTCCACAATCGGCTCGGTGCCGATGGCCCGGGTGATGAAATTCTTGCCCGGGTAAGTTCTGGCCACTTCGGGGGAAAGCTCACCCCGGTCCACCATCAGCTGCACCAAAGAGTGATCTCTGGACACCTGGCGGATTCCGTCACGGCCAACCTTGTATGCCCGGCTGTCGCCTACATTAATAATCGTAGCGTGCCGGCTGCGGACCAGGGCAGCAACCAATGTGGTGCCCATGCCGTCAAATTCTTCAAACTGCATTGCCTGGTCAAAAACGGTAAAGTTTGCCAGCTTTACCGCGCCCTCCAGCATCTGGTTGATCTTCTCCTGATCCATGGTGGGCACCCAAGTGCGGCGAACCTCCTCCACAAACACATCCACAGCCAGAGAGCTGGCGATGTTGCCGGACTTGGCGCCGCCCATACCGTCGCAAACGACGCAGAGCACAGAATTCTTATCCAGTTGTTCAATGTGGTATGCGTCCTGATTCTGCTTTCGGACGCAGCCCTGATCAGTCAGGCCCCAGCATTGCATTGGCGTTCACTCCTTCCGACAAGGGATGGTTCATCCGTTGTGCTTCATATGTTTTCTTCGCAGCTGACCGCAGGAAGCGTCAATATCGCTGCCCAGGGTACGCCGCACGGTGGCAGTGATGCCGCCGTCTTCCAGAATCTTCTGGAACTTTGCCACCGCCGCCCGGGAAGAGGGCTTCAGGGGGCTTTCCTCCACATGGTTCAGAGGAATCAGATTGATGTGGGCCGGCAGGCCCTTCAGGCGCCGCAGCAGTTCCTTCGCGTCGCACTCCCGGTCGTTGACACCGTCGATCATGGCATATTCAAAATGAATCCGGCGGGAAGTTTCCGCATAGTAACGGCGGCAGGCATCCAGCAGCACATCAATGGGGTATGCCTTGTTGACAGGCATGATCTTGTCTCGGATCTGATCGTTGGGGCCGTGCAGGGAAATCGCCAGAGAAATCTGCAGTTTTCTCCTTGCCAGCTCGTCGATTTTCGGAACCAAGCCGCAGGTGGACAGGCTGATGTGGCGCATGGAGATGTTCATGCCTTCCTCGCTGTTGACCAGTTCCAGAAAGCGCAGCACATTTTCAAAATTGTCCAGCGGCTCACCGATTCCCATCAGCACAATGTGGGAAATGGGCAAACCGGAATCGATCTGGGTGAAGAGGACTTCATCCAGCATTTCGTAGGGTTCCAGTTTCCGCACCAGTCCGCCAATGGTGGAGGCGCAGAAGGCGCAGCCCATGCGGCAGCCAACCTCTGTGGAGATGCAGACGGTGTTGCCGTAGTGATAGCGCATCAGCACTGTTTCCACGCAGTTGCCGTCGGACAGCTTCCACAGGTATTTGATGGTGCCATCTTTTTGGGACTCCTGCTTGCGCACCACTTCGGGAGCGCAGATGGGATATTTTTCAGAAAGCGTATCCCGCAGACCCTTGGGGAGATTGGTCATCTCCTCGTAGCTGCGGACGCCCTTATGGAGCCAAGTGTAGACCTGCTTGCCCCGGAAGGCAGGCTGGCCCAGCTCTTTTATCGTCGCCGTCAGTTCCGGCAGGGTCTGTGATTTCAGATTCATGCTTTCCTCCGCAGACGGCAGATAAAGAAGCCGTCCGTATCATATTCTCCCGGAACCAAAGCCAGCATGCCGGACTCATTCTTAGGGAACGGTGCGGGCAGGGGCAGGGGTTCCGTACAGTATTCTTTGTTTTCAGCCAGGAAGGCTTCCACCACACCCTCATTTTCGCTTCTCAGAAGAGTGCAGGTGGAATAAATCAGCACGCCGCCCTTTTTCACATAGCGGGCCTGATTCTTGAGGATCCGCAGCTGCAGGTCCGGAAGGTCCGCCATGTCGGCGGGATTCTTATAGCGAATGTCAGGTTTCTTGCGGATGATGCCGAAGCCGGAGCAGGGCACATCGCAGATCACCGCGTCGAAGCTGTCATTCCACTCCGGGACATTAACCGAAGCATCCAGGCATTTCACGCTGATCCGGTCAAATCCCAAACGTTTAGCGCCGTTTTCAATCAGCCCAGTCTTGTGGGGATGCACATCGCAGGCAATCTGCTCTGCCTTTCCGCCTGTAGCCACCGCAGCGGCGAAGCTCTTACCGCCGGGAGCGGCGCAGCAGTCCAGCAGACGGATTTCTTCCTGAGGAAGCTCCGCACAGAGGACGCTGAGCTTTGCGGCCGCATCCTGAACATAGAAGAGGCCATCCCGGAAGGCGGGCAGCTTTTCCAGATCTCCGGTTCCGCCCAGCACCAGGCAGTCGGGCATCCAGTCATGGGGACGGGCGCTCACCTGCTGGGTCTGCAGAATTTCGATCAATTCTTCTGCGGTGGTCTTCAGGGTGTTCACCTGCACCACCGTCTGGGGGGTGTCATTGTTGGCCCTCAGCATCATCTCGATGCGATCCTTGCCCACATAATCCCGCAACAGCTTGATCAGTTCCCAGGGATGGGAGTAACGGTCTTCCAGCGATTTGGGTTCTTTCAGAGCACCCTTGGTCTGGACGGCATTGCGAAGGACGCCGTTGACCAAACCGGGAGCGAAGCGCTGCTTTTTGCAATACTTCTTGGCAAGATCCACACTCTCATTGACAGCAGCGGAGCCGGGAACTTTGTCCAGTTCATAGATCTGGTAAAGACCCAAGTGCAGAATATCATGGATCACAGGGTGCAGATCCTTGATCTTGCCGGTGAGCAGCTGCTGCAAATACCAGTCCAGCTTGTTCCGGTTCTGCAGGACACCGTAGCAAAGTCTTGTTGCCAGTGCGGCATCCCGGCGGTCCAGCCGGTCCCGGAGGATGTATTCCTTCAGAACGCCGTTGGACCAGGCGCCTTCCTTCCGGCAGGCGATCAGCGCATTCAGCGCGGTTTCTCTGGCACCCATGTTACAGATCCAGAGGATGGCCCCGGAAATAATCAGGAGCTGCCATCCGTTTGCCGCCCTCGGCCTGGAGGGAAATGATCTCCACAGCGCCTTCGCCGCAGGCGATCACGAGGCCCGTCTTGGTCAGGCCCAGAATCTGGCCGGGCTCGCCGGAACCCTCTGCGATTCTGGTGGCGTGAACCTTGAACTTTTTGCCCTGAATCTCAGTGGTAGCCACAGGCCAGGGATGCAGACCGCGGACATGGTTATGAACCTGCTGAGCAGTCTTGTTCCAGTCGATGGGGCACATGGTCTTATTCAGCATGGGGGCAAAGGTCACATCCTCGCAGCACTGGGGCTTGCCACAGCATTTGTCGCCGCATTTTGCCCGGCAGAGGACGTTGCTCAGCAGGTCAGCCCCCAGCACAGCCAGACGATCCAGCACTTCGCCGGCAGTTTCATTTTCGCCGATGGGTGTTTTAACCACATCTATCACATCACCGGCATCCATTTCCAGAACCATATGCTGGGCAGTGACGCCGGTCTCCTCCTGTCCGTCCAGAACTGCCCACTGATAGGGTGCTGCGCCCCGGTACATGGGAAGAATGCTTGCATGGATATTAATACAGCCGCAGGTGGGGATATCCAGCACCCGCTGGGGCAGGATCCGGCCATAGGCCACAACTGCCACCACGTCAGGCTTCAGATCCCGCAGAGCCTGCACATCCTCGTCAGCACGGAAGTTTTCAGGCTGAAACACAGGGATGTTGTTGGCAAGGGCCACTTCCTTCGTGGGAGACATCACCATTTTCATGCCTCGTCCCTTGGGCCGGTCAGGCTGGGTATAGACACCAACCACATCAAAGCCGTCGGCGATAATCTTTTTCAGGCAGGTCGCCGCAATATCCGGCGTACCCATAAATACTACTCTCATAATCGATCCTCCAGTCGGATCAGCCGTTCAATTCCTCATCGGTGAGGAACCGATCCATTTTTTCGGTATAGACAATGCCGTCCAGATGGTCCAGCTCATGGCAGAAGCAACGGGCAATCAGCTCTTCGCCTTCCGCCTCGTACCAGTCACCAAAACGGTCCTGGGCGCGAACTTTGGCGTAGTTGGGACGGCGCACCAGACCGTATCTGCCGGGAACACTCAGGCAGCCCTCGGGGCCGTACTGTTCGCCGTCAGTTTCCAGCATTTCGGGATTGATGAGCTCCAGGATTTCGGGTTCTTCCTCACCCACGTCCACCAGAACCACCCGGCGCAGAATGCCGATCTGGGGTGCAGCCAGGCCGACTCCGCCGGAGTCGATGAGGGTTTCGGTCATATCGTCCAGCAGCTTGTGGAGCTTACTGTCAAAAGCGGTAACCGGCTTGCAGACCTTGTGCAGAGCAGGTTCCTTATCAGTCAGAATCTTGCGAAGACCCATAATTCGTTCCTCTTTTCTTTATTCGAATCCGTTCACATCCGCAAAGGCGGACACACCCCGGTTCATCTTATCCTGGCTGAACTGCCGCAGCAGATGGGCAATCAGCTGTCGCAGCTGTTTTGTGAGCACGCCCCGCAGGGTAAGCCGGTAACGGAAATTATAGTTGATTTTAGGCACAGCGCAGGGAGCAGGTCCCAGAACCGTACAGCTGCCGGAGGCATACTCCGGCTGTTTCAGGCAAATATTCAGGGAATCCCGGAATTTTGCCGCGCCCCGAAGTACCGCCCCTTCATCCAGTCCGGTGAAGGTGATGGTGGTAAGATCCCCGAAAGGCGGTACCCCCTGGATTCTACGCAGACCGATCTCCAGATCGTAAAACCCGTCGTAATCCTGTTCACCTGCCAGACGGATCACCTGATGATCAGGAACCAGTGTCTGAATGATGGCCCGTCCGGGAGCATCACCCCTGCCCGCCCGACCAACAACCTGCGTCAGCATGTTGAAGGTGGTCTCAGCCGCCCGATAGGAATCGGTATAAAGGCTCAGATCCGCATCCAGTACACCAACCAGTGTTACATCCGGCAGGTTCAGGCCCTTGGCAACCATCTGGGTTCCGATGAGAATCGGAACCTTTTCATTTTTGAAATGGTCCAGGATTTTTTCGTGGGTATTCACAGCGCTCACCGTATCGGCATCCATCCGGTCCACTTCCAGGTCAGGAAACAGGTAATTCAGCTCCTGCTGAGCTTTTTGGGTTCCGGTACCAATGGGTTTCAGAGGGCCGCCGCACTGGGGGCAGCGCTCCGGTACCTTCTGGGAAAATCCGCAGTAGTGGCACATCAGCCGGTTGTTGGCGCTGTGGTAAGTCAGCCGCACTGCACAGCGGGGACATTCAGGCGTCTCCCGACAGTCCACGCACACCATCGCGCGGCTGTTGCCTCTTCTGTTCAACAGAATGATGGTCTGTTTGTCCGCCTGATGGGCATCGATGATGGCATCCTGCAGGGGATAACTGAACGCCAGGTCATTGCCCTGCTTCAGCTCCTGGTGCATGTCCACGATGGTCACCTCAGGCAGTTTCCGGCCGCCGAACCGCTGCTTTAATTGATAAAGCTGGTAGACGCCGGTTTTGGCCCGGTACATGGTCTCCACCGAGGGGGTGGCAGAACCCAGCAGCACCAGAGCCTTTTCTTTGGATCCCCGCCAGATAGCCACCTCTTTAGCAGAATACCGGGGGGGATTTTCAGATTTGTAGGAGTGCTCCTGTTCCTCATCCAGAATCACAAGGCCCAGATTCTCGCAGGGGGCAAACACCGCCGAGCGGGTGCCGACCACCACGGTAGCATCTCCCGATTTGACCCGTTTCCACTGGTCATAACGTTCACCTGCAGACAAACTGCTGTGAAGCACCGCCACCGCCTCGCCGAAGTATGCGACCAACAGTCCCAGAAGCTGGGGAGTCAGGGCAATTTCCGGCACCAAAAGCATGGCGCTTCTACCGTCTTCCAGACAGGAGCGGATCAGTTTGATATAGACAGAAGTCTTTCCGGAACCGGTGACACCATAAAGCAGCGCAACACCGGGATTCTCAGACTTCCGCTGTTCATCCAATCCATTGAAAGCCTCCGTCTGTTCTTCGTTCAGAACAAGAGGGCCGTCCAGTTTGGCCGGCTTGATCTCCCGGCAGCGGAGTACCGGCCGCTCAGAAAGGGTCAGGTAACCCAGCTTTTCCAGCCGGTTGACAGTGGCGGTGGATGCGCCGGTGAAATAGCACAGTTCCTTGACGGAAACGCTGCCCACACTGCAAAGAAGCTCCAGCACAGCCTTCTGCATGGAAGCGGATTTGGGCCGGTGGGATGCAAATTCCAGCGCTTCCTCCGGAGAGGAAGCCAGGGTTGCGATCCGCTCGGTCTTATCGCCGGTGCGTCGGAGGAAATCCGACTGGGTAGAAATCCACTTTTTCCGGAGCAGATAGGAAACAGCATCATGAAGCTGCTCCTCATCGGGCATGGCTTCCCGAAGGGCATGCTCATCGGTCTGGCCTCCCAGATCCTCCAGCAGTTTCAGAACCGCAAGAGCATTTTCTTTTTTGATGGTTTTTTCCTTCCAGCTGCGGTCCTCCGACAAAGCGAAGGTGGCTCTGGTCTGAAACCAGAGCCCAGCCGGAAGCATGGTGCGGACGGCATCATAAAAGGTGCAGAAATACCGTTCCCGGACAAAGGCCGCCAGCCGCAGCATATGCTCCGACAGTACTGCCTGTTCATCCAGGCACTGTTCCACCGATTTGAGCCCCTCGGTACTTCCCTCCTCCACACTGAGCACCACGCCTTCACAGCGGCGGTTGCCCCGACCAAAGGGAACCGTCACCCGATGGCCGGGACTTAGGGTCATATGGGGAGGAATATGGTAGGAGTAGGGCCTGTCGATGGCAAAGTTCGCCGCCGAAACAGCAATTTTTGCAATCATAAAGCCCCTCCTTTAAAATCAGTTCTTGTACTCTTCCTTAACGGTAGCGGTCAGCTTGCCCTCGGCAACCTCACGGATGGCCAGGGTAACAGGCTTGTCGGTCAGTTCTTCCTGGAGAGCCTCAGCCTCGTCGGAGATGACGCGGGCGCGCTGGGCGACCACGTTCACCAACAGGTAACGGCTTTCAACGTTCTTCAGCATATCAGCAACAGGGGGGTACAGCATATCTCAATTCCTCCAAATTCAGTCGGCCTTATCGGCAATAATCTTCAGTATCTCTTCGGCGCAGGTTTCCACCTGGTCGTTCACGACGGTATAGTCATAATGCACGCTCTGATCCATTTCCCACTTGGCACGGTTCAGGCGAATCTTGATCTGTTCAGGGCTGGTGTCGCCGCGGTCGCGGAGCCGGTTTTCGAGAATCTCCCAGGAAGGAGGCATCACGAAAATCAGAGTTGCTTCGGGGCAGGCTTCCCGGACGTTGAAAGCGCCGTTGGGTTCAATGTCCAGAACCACATTGCCCCGCTCCAGCTTTTCAGCCAGCTGAGCGCAGGGAGTGCCGTAATAGGTGCTGTGGTGGGCATCGTATTCCAGGAACTCACCCATGTCGATCATTTTCTTAAACTGGGGCACGGAAATAAAGTAGTAGTCCACACCGTCCACTTCGCCGGGACGGGGTGCGCGGGTGGTTGCGGAAACAGAGAAAATCAAATCATTGCGGGCCTTCATCACCTTATCCAGGACGGTGCTCTTGCCCACGCCGGATGCACCGGAAATCACGAACAGTTTGCCTTTGCTCAAGTTTCTTCCTCCTCTAATTCTGCTGCCTGCTTGTCCATCCATCGGGCGTAAATACTCTCCGGGGGATTTGCAGACAATATCACATGGTCCGTATCCATGAGAATGACAGCTTTTGTTTTTCGGCCGAAGGACGCATCGATGAGCATACCGCGGTCCCTGGACTCCTGAATCACGCGTTTGATGGGCGCAGAGTCCGGGGCGATCACAGCCAGCACACGGTTTGCTGCCACCATACTGCCGAAGCCGATGTTGATCAGTTTCATAAATTACCCCGCTTATTCAATGTTCTGGGTCTGCTCTCTGATCTTTTCAAGTTCTGCCTTGATGTCCACCACAATCCGGGCCAGCTTCACATCGGAGCACTTGGAGCCAATGGTGTTGGCTTCCCGGTTCATCTCCTGAAGCAGGAAGTCCAGCTTACGGCCCACAGCGCCGCCGGCGGTGAGCATGTTGTTCATCTGCTGCAGGTGGCTGCGCAGACGGACAGTTTCCTCGTCCACGGCAACCTTGTCCGCAAAGATGGCGGCCTCGGTCAGGATGCGGCTTTCATCGATGGAGGTGTTTGCAAGCACCTCTCTGAGCTTATTCTCCAGACGGGTACGGTAGTCGATGACCGTCTGGCCGTTGCCGGCTTCCACCTGGGAAACCAGTTCCAGGATGGTATTGCCGCGGCTGCGCAGATCCGCATCCAGGGCCTTACCTTCCACGCATCTCATATTGTTGTAGCCTTCCAGGGCCTTATTTACCACGCCCAGCAGGTCAGCCTTCAGCTGATCCTCGTCCACCTCAGGCTTTTCCACAGTGAACATTTCAGGCAGCCGGGACATGGTGGAAACACTGATGTCATCCCGAACGCCGTAGTCGGAAACCATCTGCCGCATGGCGGCAAGGTAGCCTTCCAGAACAGCGGTATTCAGGGTGATTTTGGTATCGTCGGTATTTTCGGACTTGATGGTGATGAACACATCCACCTTACCCCGGGAAACAGCAGCCTTCACGGCCTGCTTCACGCTCTCCTCCGCGAAGGAAACAGAACGGGGCATCTTAACGGTACAGTCCAGGTAACGGTTGTTGACGGAGCGCAGTTCCACCGTGAATTCACGGCCGTTTACCGTCTCCACAGCCCGGCCGTAGCCGGTCATACTTCTAATCAAGGTCATGATCCCCTTTTTACTTATGTTTCAGGAGTGATTCTCCTGCAAATCCTGTTATGGTATATCCGGTATTCTGCTTTCTGACCACTTTCCGGTCATACACAACAGCCAGTCCAATGCCCAGCAGAAATGCCAGACATCCGATCAGCCCGCCTCGCTGCCACACAGCAGCGCCAGCCAGATAACCGAGGAAAAACAGCACCATTGGCACCACATAGAGCATGGCGGCAGCCTTCAGCACCGGACCGGTGGCCGATTCGATGATTACAAAATCACCAGCCTCGGCTCCGATCGAATTAATCGCTTTCAAAATGATGGCCTCCTGGGCCGCGCCGCAGCCGGAGCACTTGTGGCAGTCTCCGGAGCAGGCGCTCTGCCGCATATGCAGCACCGTGGCGCTGCCGTCTGCGTGAACTTCCTTCACCCGAACCAGCTGTTCCATTAGGCACTCTCCTGAGGAGTGAGGGTAACGGTCACACTGTAGGATCCCACGGCGCCCACTTCGGCATACTTATCGCCCTTGACCCGGATGGTAGCCTTGACGGTGTAGGTGCCGGCCTCCTTATAGGCCAGATCCACAGTAACCAGGATGTCTTCCGGTTCGATGCTGTTGATCAGAGCGGTTTCACCACGGAGGGTTACCTTAAGAGCCTGATTCAGCAGTTCATAATCCATACCTGCAGGTACGTTGACCACATCCAGCTGGCTGACGGTGAATTCCTTCATGCTCAGGCCGATGAATTTGATCTTAACCGTAGCCTCATCAATGCCACTGAGGTTTGTTACGCCCTCGGGCATGGTAATGGGGAAGGTCATCTCCGTATCTTCGGTGATGGTAGCAAGATCAATGGTGCCAAGGATATATTCAGTCAGGTCTGCCAGGGCAGCCTCACTGCCGGAAACCTTGATGTTCTTGGGTTCAACGCTGATGTTGGTGGTGTGGCTTTCAGCGCCGCCGCCGTAGATGGGTGTCAGCACCAGAGGAATCTCCTCAAAGCGCTTGATGGACAGCTCCATACGGACTTCGCCCACATTGGTGGTCACCTGCTCCACATCCACAGGTTCGCCTTCCTTGTCGCAGAGGGTGTAGCGGAAGACTTCGCTGATGGATTCGGTGCGGTCCTCCAGATCTACTTCAATCTTGGCGTGGTCGATCAGTTCCACAACGGAACCGGGGCCGATGACGCTGATCATCGTATAGTCGAGAACCGCATTTTCACGGTCCACCAGATAACCTTCGGGCACAGAGCCATTGTAGATGATCTGAACCGGCACTTCCTTGGGAAGTCTCTTGTCTACCGTAATCTTGATGGTTGCGGGGTATTTGCTGTCAACGCTGAAAGCATTGTTGGAGACATCGCCGGGATAGGAGATGTCATATTCCAGCTCATGAACACCGGGGTCCAGGATCTTGGTCAGATCCACTTTCAGAGTAATGTTTCCATTATTGACTTTGCCCAGGTCCGAACGGCTGCCGGTGAGGGTCAGATTGACGTTATCATCGTCAATTTCCGTAATCATCAGGCTGCGCTCGGTCAGAGCAGTTTCGCCCACCAGGGCGATGGGGATGTTGGCAATGGTATTGGTTGCTTCAGAGCTGACAAAGGTGACAACATACAGCCACAGACCAAATGCAATGACCACACTCAGAAGCATGGACATAAGTTTATTTTTTTGCATGGCCGTCCTCCTTAACCTTGCTCAGGATCTTGGAACGCAGCTGCTGCAGGCCCTTCTGTTCCTGATCTTCATCGTGACACAATTCATTCTTCAGCAGGCGCTCCAGGGTCTGGGGTGCCAGATGCCGCTTGAGCATACCGCCCACTGCCACGGAGATTGTTCCGGTCTCCTCAGAGACAATAACCACCACTGCATCGGAAGCTTCACTCATGCCCACGCCGGCACGGTGCCGGGTGCCCAGATCCGCGCTGAGGCGGTTGCTGTCAGACAGGGGCAGCACGCAGCCGGCAGCGGCAATACGGCCGTCCCGGATAATCATGGCGCCGTCATGAAGCGCGGCATTGGTGAAGAAAATATTGCGGATCAGCTGCTCCGATACCACTGCGTCCACACGGGTACCGGTCTTGAAATATTCCTCCAGACGAGCTTCCCGGGCAAAAACGATCAGGGCACCCACCCGCTCGCGGCTCATGACCTCACAGGCCAGCACAGTCTGGCTGATGACCAGATCCATCTCCGCTACAGGCTTGTTGGTATCCAGGATACTTTTCAGCTTGACGCTGCCGATGCGGTCCAGCATTCGGCGCAGCTCCGGCTGGAACAGAATAACCAGCGCCAGCAGTCCAACTGCCAGGAACTGATTCAGAATGAAGCTGATGGTATGCAGCTTCAGGCCGTCAGCCAGCCAGGTGACCACAACAACGCCCACAACAGCGCGGGCAATCCGCATGGTGCTGGGGGTCCGGATCAGGGGCAGCAGCATATAGATCAGAAAGGCTACCAGGATGATATCCAGATAGTCAGTCAGCTGCATGCTGACAAGCAGATGGAAGAAGTTTTCGATTCTCTCCATAACGTATCCCAACCTCGTTTCTTCAGTATCGTATTTTTGCGAACACTCCGCGATGGTACACTATACCTATTATCCATCCTATTATAGCCTATCTCCGAATTGATGGCAATAGATAAACTGTTAAAATTTTAGTAAATCCGAGCTGCAAAGTTTGGCAGCCGCCCGAAGAAAAGATGCTGTCTGCGAGGCGGCGGCATCATGACCGAAACTGACCCGGACCGTCCCCGTTTCCAGCGTCCCCGCGCTTTCATGAGCCAGGGGCGCGCAGTGGAGTCCCGCCCGAATTGCGATGCCCTGCCTGGCAAGAATCTCCGCCGCCTGTTCGCAGTCCATCTCCGGCACAAATGATACCGTTCCAGCCTGATGCTCCCCTGAAAATACCCGGAATCCGGCTTTTTCCAATCCCTCCGCACAGCGCCTTGCTTCCGTTTGTTCATGCTTGAAAACTGTAACTGTCCCCTTCCGCTGCAGGTACTGAAGTCCTGCCCGCAAACCCGCAATCCCCGGCACATTCAGTGTCCCGGCTTCAATGCGGTCCGGGGTAAAATCCGGCATATCCTGCCGGATGGAGTCGCTTCCCGTACCGCCAAAGAGCAGCGGTTCCGGATTTCTGCCGCAGAGCAGCAGTCCCGTCCCCTGAGGACCCAGAAGTCCCTTGTGCCCGGGCATGGCAATAAAATCCGCGCCCAGTTCCGAAAGGGAGACCGGCAGGCCCCCGGCCGACTGGGCAGCATCGATGATAAAAGGCACGCCCCTGTCCCGGCACAGTCGCGCCAGCTTTTTCACCGGCAGAATATAGCCAAAGACGTTGGACACATGGGTAAAAATGACCGCATCCGCTCCCCTTTTCAAAGCATCATCAAATGACTCCAGGGTATCCTCCCAGTCAAAAAGCTTCCGGCCCGCCACGGTTATGATCGCCCCCAGGCCATGAAGTGGCCGGGTCACCGCATTGTGTTCGAAGCCGGAAATCACCACCCGCCTCCCCGGCTTTACCAGAGTCCGGATGGCAATGTTAAGTCCGTGGGTGCAGTTGGAGGTAAACACCACCTGCTCAGGCTGACATCCGAACATCTTCCCCGCTTCTTCCCGGCATCGGTAGACCTCATTGGCTGCCTCCATGGCAGGCCTATGGCCACCGCGTCCGGGATTGGCGCAGCATTGCATCGCCCGCTGCACTGCCCGTGCAACCTCCGGTGGTTTACGAAAGGATGTGGCGCCGTTGTCCAGATAGATCATAGCTCCGCTTCCTCCACAGCACTTCCCTGCTGGCGATATACTTTCCGGAAATGAATTCCGTTTTCCCGTAGCAGCTGTACGGCTCTTTCCGCCTCATCCCCCCGAACCCGCAGGGCGTAGCCGCATCCCTGTTCCTCCATCCATCGGGGAGTCCGCTGCAGTTGGCTGCTGATTTTTCCCCGATTCAGCACCCGCTCTCCCCGCTGGGCCAGTGTAACCGAACGGAAAGTGACAAAAAACACACTCATAACGCAAAACCTCCCGGCACAATCTATGCCCGGGAGGTTTTCTTTGTTCATTTGTCAGATGATGCGCCCAACTCATAGGCAAGCTGAGCCAACCGGTAACCAAGATTCTCACAGGATGCAATATACGAATCCATACATTCCCTCTCCGCTTCCGATAACCTGTCCATCACTTTGCTGTAATCATCTTCCAGAAACCGGTTTTCTGCCAGCATTTTCTGGTAGTCCCGATCACCTTTTGCAGCCATCAGCAGTTCCGGAAGAATAAAATCATTCCAAATATCCATCTTTCTCCCCATTCTATGCGTCACTATTTCGTCATTTTCACAAATTATCCTAACACAATTCTATAATAATGTCAAGAATGCGTCAGAGGTGAGTCATTATGAAAGATAATCTGCCCCGCTATACACTCCGAGTCCCTCAGCAGCTGTTGGACAAGCTGGCGTATATCGCCGCATATGAGGGCCGCACAAAAAACAAGGAAATTGAACAGCTGATCAAGAAGAGAATCACTGAATTTGAAGAAATTCACGGAACAATCCCTGAATCTAAAAAAGAGTAATTGTTGAGCCGGATCCCGACAGGATCCGGCATTTCCGTTATTTTCTATAAGATTTCCTCTTCTTTTTCTGCATTGAATGCCCAATTCCCCCCATTATAATATATTTGTATGCACCTGAAATAATAGGAGGCTTTTATATGGAACACCATAACCCACTGCTTGAAAACATCGACACCAGCCACAAGTTCATCACCATCGGCGAAACCATGCTTCGCCTCTCCCCTCCCAACTACGAAAAATCCGTATGGCGAACAACTTCGAAGCTACCTACGGCGGCGCGGAGGCCAACATCGCCCTGAGCCTTGCAAATCTGGGCGTAGACAGCACCTTCTTCTCCGTGGTGCCGGACAACTCCCTGGGCAAGAGTGCCATCCGTATGCTCCGCTCCAACGATGTCCACTGCACCCCCGTCATTCTCTCCACCCCCGCCGAAACTCCCACCCATCGTCTGGGTACTTACTACCTGGAAACCGGCTACGGAATCCGCGCCAGCCGGGTTATCTACGACCGGAAGCATTCCGCCCTTACCGAGTATGACCTGTCCAAGGTGGATGTAGACAGCCTGCTGGATGGCTACACCTGGCTGCACCTGTCCGGCATCACCCCCGCCTTGAACCAGACCTGTGCCGACTTTATCCTCCGCTGCCTGAAGACCGCCAAGGAAAAGGGCCTAACCGTCTCCTTCGACGGCAACTTCCGCTCCACCCTCTGGACCTGGGAAGAGGCAAGAGCCTACTGCACCATGTGCCTGCCCTATGTGGACGTGCTGCTGGGCATCGAGCCATACCACCTTTGGAAGGATGAAAATGACCACAGCAAAGGCGACTGGAAGGACGGCGTTCCCCTGCAGCCCAGCTACGAAGAGCAGGATGAGGTCTTCCAGCACTTCATCGAGCGCTACCCCAACCTGCAGTGCATTGCCCGCCATGTGCGTTATGCCCACTCCGGCTCCTCCAACAGTCTGAAGGCATACCTCTGGTACCAGGGCCACACCTTCGAGAGCAAGCTCTTCACCTTCAACATTCTCGACCGCGTGGGCGGCGGCGATGCCTTTGCCAGCGGCCTGATCTATGCCATGATGAAGAACTACAAGCCCATGGACATGGTCAATTTCGCCGTTGCCAGCTCCGTCATCAAGCACACCATCCACGGCGACGCCAATATCACTGACAATGCCGACGCCATCAAGGCCATCATGAACATGAATTTTGAGATCAAGCGGTAACAAGACGCCAAAAGACCCATCCTAATGGATGGGTCTTTTGATTTATTCTTCAATAACGAAATTCCAACGCTCGGCGATGATTTCAGGCATCATGCCCTTGAAGGTAACTGCGTCCTCCATCAGCTGAGGCTTGTTCAGATGATGGAACACAATTTCATTTCCGTTTGCGTTGCAAGTGATCTGGAAGCGGATATTGCCGCACTTTTCATAGGGAAATGCAGGGCACATCCAGATCCACAGCTGCTGCCGCAGCACCTTTGCCCGGTCCTTGCCTTCCTTGATCATGGAGATGATAGCCTGCTCGCTTTCCATAAAGCCCTTCCAGAACAGCTCGCCTGCGATGGGGTCGAACTTCAGTTCGGGGACTTCCAGGCCGAAAAGGCCTAAGTACTCGGCCCGCCAGGGATGCTGCACATTTTCGCCCCAGGCCTGGGAGCCGAAGATGCGGATGCCCAGCAGGTTGGTTGCAGCCTTGCGGCCGGCAAAATCGAAAACATACATGATCTTACCGACGGTTGCCAGCATCTTGCCCTTGGAATGGGCATGAATGCCGTACTCCACGTTCCGCAGCATCTTGGTATCACCCAGGGGGATGTCGCAGTAGAGGGTCTTGCAGGATGCATCCTTTGCCATCAGATGCCAGGTGCCCCACTGGTTTTCCAGCATCAGGGCATTGTCGCCGCAGACAAATTTTATGGATCTGCGGACAGGGGACATTTTGAATTTCTTTATTTCACCGATTTCCATATGATTCCTCCAACAGGCACACCGCGTGGCAGGACATACCCAGCTTTTCGCCGGTGAAGCCCAGATGCTCTTCGGTGGTAGCTTTTACATTGACCCGGCTCACATCGATCTGCAGATCGGAAGCGATATTCTCCATCATCTGGGGGATGTGGGGCTTCAGCTTGGGAGCCTGGGCGATCATGGTCACATCAATATTGCTGATCCGGTAACCGGCAGCGGCGATTTTCTCCCGGACTTCTCTCAAAAGCATCCGGGAATCAGCGCCCTTGTAGCGCATATCCGTATCCGGGAAGTGATAGCCGATGTCCCGCAGGCCCGCGGCACCCAGCAAGGCATCCATCACCGCATGGAGCATCACATCCGCATCGGAATGACCCAGAAGGCCGACGCTGTGGGGAATATTCACGCCGCCGATGATCAGGTCCCGGCCTTCCACCAGCTTGTGCACATCGTATCCGTGTCCGATTCTCATAAGGTTCCCTCCAGCAGCATTTCAGCAATTTTCAGATCCATGGGGGTGGTGACCTTGATGTTATGCTCGTCACCCTCCACGATTTTGACGGACATGCCCATCAGCTCCACAGCGGAGCAGTCATCGGTCACTTCCGCGCCGTCGTCAGCGGCCTTTTTCAGCGCTCCCCGCAACAGATCCAGATCGAAAACCTGGGGAGTCTGCACTGCCTGAAGCTCCTTCCGCTCAGGAGTAGCAACCACCACGCCCCCCTGAACCACCTTGATGGTGTCCTTGACAGGGATGGCAGGAGCCGCGGCGCTGTAAGTATGGGCAGCGCGAACCGTCCGGTCGATGACTTCCACGGTGATCAGAGGACGGGCGCCGTCCTGAACCGCCACCAGCTTCACCTTGTCGGACAGAGCATTGAGACCCAGACCCACAGATTCCTGACGGCTGTTTCCACCGGCAACCACCATCTTCACCTTGTCAAATTCCCGGCAGAGATTGGTAATGGGCAGAATCAGGTCCGGCCGGGTGACGATGACGATTTCCTTGATGACGTCGCAGGACTGGAACTGGCGCACGGTGCGGACAATCATCGGCTCACCGGCCAATTCTGCCATCACCTTGTCGATGCCACCCATCCGGGAGGCAGTACCTGCAGCCACGACCACCGCGCCGCAGTATTTGATCGGCAGCACTTTGCGCATGCCGCTGGCAATTGTACTCAGAATCATAATTTACAGCTCCATTACCATTTTCTTGAAGAATTTACCGCGGACCATGAAGTTCTTGAACTGATCGAAGGCAGCGCTGGCAGGACTCATCAGGACCACATCGCCTTCCTTCGCTGCTTCGGCGGAAGCCTTGACGGCAGAAGCAAAATCACCGCACTCGATGATTTCTGGGAAACCAGGCTTATAGTCGGAGCAGTTCAGAACTGCATCCCGAATCTTGGGACCGGTGGCACCGCCCAGAACCAGAATCTTTACATGCTCACAGATCTCGGGTCCCAGTACGTCATAAGGAATGTGCTTGTCATAGCCGCCTACGATGAGGATCACTTTTTCAGAGAAGCTCTTCAGACCGGCGATGGTGCGGCTGGGACTGGATGCGATGGAGTCATTATAGAACCGGACGCCGTCCTTGACACGAACCAGCTCAATGCGGTGCTCCACACCGCCGAAGGTCCTGGCTACATGGCGGATAGTCTCATCATCCACCAGACCCTCCACCACTGCGATGGCGGCCATGTAATTTTCCACGTTATGTTCGCCGGGAATCAGGATATCGCCCTTGTTCAGTACAGGAGTGCCGTTTCTCAGGATGGTCTCTCCTTCCAGCCAGACGGATGCATCTTTACCCTGACGGGAGAAGGACTTGGTCACACCGTTACCCACAAAGGGAGCGGTGATATCATTGTCGGCGTTAATGACCAGAATATCGGATTCACTCTGGAACCGGAAAATGTTCTTTTTTGCTTCCACGTACTCATCCATGTCCTTGTGGACATCCAGATGGTTGGGAGCCAGATTGGTCACCAGGGCCACATGGGGGCTGCGCTTCATATCCATCAGCTGGAAGGAGCTGAGCTCCACCACGGCAACATCATTTTCCTGCATTTCCCGGACTCTGGGGAGCAGGGGCGTTCCGATATTGCCGCCCAGCCAGACAGTCTTACCGCTGGCTTTCAGCATTTCGGAAACCAGTGTGGTGGTTGTGGTTTTGCCGTCGGAGCCGGTGACGGCGATGATGGTGCAGGGACAGACCTCGAAGAAAATTTCCATCTCGGAAGTCACCTCGGCGCCCTTTTCCCGCAGCTCCACCAAAGCGGGATTAGCAGGGTGCATGCCGGGGGTACGGAACACCAGGTCGGCTGAAAGGTTTTCCAGATAATGTTCGCCCACGCTGAGCTTACAGCCCTGACGCTCCAGTTCCAGAACTTCCTCATCGAGCTGCTCTCTGGGGGTCTTGTCACAGCCCAGTACATCGCAGCCGAATTCCAGCAGCAGCCGCACCAGAGGGCGGTTGCTGACACCCAGACCGAAGACCGCGATGCGCTTGCCCTTCAGAGAATTAAAGTAAGTATCAAATGCGTTCACCATATCCAACGCCTCTTTCCCATAATTTCGTAATTATAGTATATCCTTTCCCAAAAGATTTTGCAAGACATTTGACTTTTTGAATCCGATAGAGTACAATATTTCAGCGACCTGGTTGGACAGCCGCGGATGGGCGCCGAAAGGCCCCAGATGAGGAAAGTCCGGGCTCCACAGGGTAAGGATAACGGGTAACGCCCGCCGGGGGTAACCCCAGGACAAGTGCAACAGAGATATACCGCCGTAAGGTAAGGGTGAAAAGGTGGGGTAAGAGCCCACCCGGCCTATGGAGACATAGGTTTTACGATGTAAACTCTATCCGGAGCAACGCCGTGGAGGGACATACGACTGACCCGGTCGTCCCAGGGAGGCGGCTTGATCCCGTGAGCAATTGCGGGACTAGATAGATGGCTGTTTAAACAGAACCCGGCTTATAGACCAGTGTCGCATTTAAAAAGCACCGCAGGAAAGTTCCCTGCGGTGCTTTTAATTTTATTAAGCAAATCAATATGAAAAAATCCCCCAACCTTGCGGTTGGGGGATTTGGTTACTCACTCGGTTAAGCTAAGAGATTAGTCGAAGATCTCGGTGACGACACCGGAACCGACGGTACGGCCGCCTTCACGGATAGCGAAACGCAGGCCCTTCTCGATAGCGATGGGGGTGATCAGCTCAACGTTCATGACAACGTTGTCGCCGGGCATGCACAT
>JAFXAV010000003.1 GCA_017516785.1 Oscillospiraceae bacterium | reverse complement strand
TTTTTCAGTATCCTCCTCTGCGATTACTTGTAAGGAATCATTTCCTTGATGGCGCTGACGTTGGTCTGGTCAGCGTAAGCGGTAGCGCGCAGATGGCGGGTACGCTTGGTGGTCTTCTTAGTGAGGATGTGGCTCTTGTAAGCGTGAGCTCTCTTAACCTTACCGGTCTTGGTCAGGTTGAATCTCTTCTTTGCACCGCTATGGGTTTTCAGCTTGGGCATAGTAGTTTCTCCTTCCGAAATATATAAAACGTAACTTACTTGCTATTCTTGGGGGTCAGGAACATCGCCATGAAGCGGCCTTCCAGCTTGGGATTCTTCTCCATGTTGGCGATCTCAGTACAGGCGGCAGCGAAGTCCATCAGCAGCTTCTCACCCAGGTTGGTGTGGGCCATCTCACGGCCGCGGAAGCGGACGGAGACTTTGACGCGGTTGCCGTCAGTCAGGAACTTCTGGGCAGCCTTAACCTTGGTATTGAAGTCATTGGTGTCGATGCTGGGGCTCATACGGATTTCCTTCACTTCCACAACCCGCTGGTTCTTCTTGGCATCCTTTTCCCGCTTCTTCTGGTCGTAGCAGAATTTAGAATAGTCCATGATTTTGCAGACAGGGGGGACAGCGTTGGGGGAGATCTTCACCAGATCCATACCCTGTTCTTCTGCCAGGGCGTTGGCCTGTGCGGCGGACATGATACCCAGCTGGGCACCGTTGGAACCGATGACGCGAAGCTCCTTGTCGCGGATTTCCTCATTGAGCTGATGATCTAACTTTGCGATGGTAAGCACCTCCAAATAAACAACAAAAAAGCGGATGCCAAAGCATCCGCATACTCGCACAATTCTCCCTGGAAGGAAGGTGGAATATAAACCGTTTTACTAAGCGCTTACGGTGAGGCGGATGTTCAGCCTTCTTTATTACTCGCATATTCTATCACGGGGGTGTGGGTTTGTCAAGACAATTTTTCAGGAAATCTTCAATTTATTTTTGATAGCGATGATACCGAAAATGTGTTAAAGTATATGGGATCGATCCCGGAATATTCCGGTTAATTTCTACTTTGGAGGGATTTTCCCATGGCAAAGAAAGCGTCCGACCATATTAAGTATTATCAGAATCCCAATGGCCCCACCATCACCACCGTGGAGCGTAAGGTCATCGAGCAGGACGGCCTGTACTTCAAGGACATCGACGGCACCGGCAAGGTTTCCGCCGTCAACGACTGGCGTCTGAGCCCCGCTGAGCGCGCCGCCGCCTATGTCAAGGTAATGACCGTGGACGAGAAGATCGCCCAGCTGTTCATCTCCGACTGGCGCATGGGCCCCAAGTATCCCAGCCCCCGGCTGGCTGGCCACGTGTACCAGCCTGACGAATCCGGCTGCGTGGACGAAGCTGAAGTCCATCAGAAGACCATCTTCGGCGAGCAGCATCTGCCCGGCACCTCCACTTTGATCAAGGAGTGGTTTTCCCGCCACACCATCGTCCGGGAAAATGCCTCCGCTGAGGATATGACCGATTACCTGAATCAGCTTCAGGCCATCGCCGAAGAGTGCGAGCGCTTCGTCCCCGTGTCCGTTGCCTCCAACTCCCGCAATGAAAACGGCGAAATTGTCTTCGGCATGAACGACGCCGGCGGCGTGTTCCCCACCTGGCCCGGTACTCTGGGTATTGCAGCAGCTGTCAAGGGCAGCGGCATTGAAGTGGCTGACAAGTGGGCAGAGGCCGTCCGCCGCAGCTGGGAAGCCTGCAATCTGCGCAAAGGCTATATGTACATGGTGGACTGCATGTCCGACCCCCGCTGGCAGCGCTCCTACGGCACCTTCGGTGAAGATCCCGCACTAATCTGCGAAATCGCTGAGCATATCATCCCCAGAATCCAGGGCAGCGAAGAGGGCGTCACCGACACCGGCGTTGCCATTACCACCAAACACTTCCCCGGCGGCGGTCCCCGTGAAAACGGCTTCGACCCCCACTACGCCGCAGGCCAGTGGAACGTCTATGCCACCCCCGGCTCCCTCCAGAAGTACCACATGCCCGGCTTCAAGTCCGCCGTTGCAAAGAATACTTCCTCCATCATGCCCTACTACTCCAAGCCTGCCGCCCAGAAATCCTCTGTTCAGCAGGACTGCGAGGGCAATGATGTCCGTTTTGACCCCTACGGCTTCGCCTACAACCGGGTGTTCATCCATGACATTCTGAGAGGCCAGATGGGCTTCAAGGGTTACATCAACTCCGACACCGGCATCGTCCACAACATGAAGTGGGGCGTTGAAATGCTGGACGAGGCCGAGCGCATCGGCTTCGCCGTGAACAATTCCGGCGTGGACGTGATCTCCGGCCTGTTTGACAATGCTTTCGGCCGGGAGTCCTACGACCGTGCCACCAACGGCTACTACGACACCCATGAACTTCCTGAAGGCTTCACTCCCGATATGGTCACCCTGAACGATGCCGTTCTGGACCGGGCCGTTTCCCGCACCCTCACCGAGATGTTCCAGCTGGGCATGTTCGAAAATACCTACCGCGATGCCCAGAAGGCCAAGGAAATCGTTGCCACTCCCTCCGACTGGGAAAACGCAGAGCTGGCCCACCGTCAGTCTGTCGTTCTGCTGAAGAACGACGGCACCCTGCCCCTGAACGCAGCTGGTAAGAAGGTCTATGCCGAAGCCTTCAACAAGAATCCCAAGGCCGGCGAGGCTGCCACCGCAGCTCTGAAGGAAATGCTGGGCGACGTGACCCTGGTGGATGACTACAACGATGCCGACATCGCCATTCTGATGGTGAACCCCTCCTCCGGCGACTACTTCACCGCCACCGCAGGCTATCTGGAACTGGATATCTGCGAAGGCAAGGAAGTTCCCAACGTGGACGATTTCTGCCGCCCCATGAAGGAGACCCATCTGGAAACCACCCTCACCGGCACCCACAAGATTGCCGACATCGCCGCTGCTGTCCACACTAACGGCGGCAAGGTCATCGCGGGCATCAACTTCTCCCTGGCATGGCTGGTTGGCAATGTGGAGCGCAATGTGGATGCATTGCTTGCAGGTTTTGAAACCTATCCCGCAGCCACTCTGGATGTGATCTTCGGCCGCTATAACCCCACCGGCAAGCTGCCCATCACCCTGCCCAAGAGCGACGAGGTTCTGGCTGTCAACGAAAACGGTGTCTGCATCTCCCCCAACGACGTTCCCGGCTTCGACAAGGACCAGTACATGCCCGACGAGCTGAAGGACGAAAACGGCAAGGCTTACGCCTACCGGGATGTCGCAGGCAACTACTACGAACTGAACTTCGGCCTTTCCTACTAAGAAAAAATCTCCCCAGCGGGCGCCGTTTCACAGCGGCGCCCGCTTTTTCTCAGTTATCAGACCGGCTCCAATTTGAAAACTTCATTTCTGCAAGGTTTACTTTTCCACCCATCCATGATAAAATAATAAAAATATAGCCTTTTGGAGTTGATCCCTTTGAACTTCGACAACACCTACGTCAAGATCGACCTTGACGCAATCGAAGCCAATATTGATGCAATCCGCAGCCGTGTGGGCGTGGATGTGATGGCCGTCATCAAGGCCGATGCCTACGGTCACGGCGCCGTTCAGGTAGCCCGTCTGCTTCAGGACAAGTGCAGCTTTTTCGGCGTTTCCTCCATTCTGGAGGCCATGGAGCTGCGCCGGGCCGGTCTTTACAATCCCATCCTGATTCTGGGCCATACCCCTGTCCGGGCCTTCCCTGCCCTGGTTCAGGCAGAAATCCGGCCCACCATCTTTCATTACGAAGATGCCGTGGCCCTGTCCAAAGCCGCCCAGCTGCTGGAGAAACCCGCAGCCTTCCACCTGGCTGTGGATACCGGCATGAGCCGCATCGGCTTCCAGGCAACGAAAGAGGATGCCGACCTCTGCGCAGAAATTGCAAAGCTTCCCGGTCTTCAGGCTGAGGGCCTTTTCAGCCACTTCGCCACTGCCGACTGCCCCGATCTGAGCAAATCCCGGGCCCAGGCTGAGCTTTTCGATAAATTCTACGAAATGCTGAAAGACCGGGGCGTAGAAATCCCCATCCGCCACATGGACAATTCCGCGGGCCTCATGAATTTCGAAAACCACTACGAAATGGTCCGTGCTGGCATCGTCACCTACGGCATGTATCCCAGTGAAGATGTTCCCGCTGATACCCTGCCCCTGCGGCCAGCTCTTCAGTGGCTCAGCCGTGTCACCCATGTGAAGACCCTTCCCGCCGGCCGGGAAATCAGCTACGGCGGCACCTATGTGACTACCCGAGAAACTGTGGTGGCAACTGTTCCCGTTGGCTATGCCGACGGCTACCGCAGAAGCCTTTCCGGTAAGTTCTATGTGCTGATCCGGGGCAAACGGGCCCCCATTCTGGGCCGTGTCTGCATGGACCAGCTGATGGTGGATGTCACCGATATCCCCGGCGTAACGCTCAATGACCGGGTCACTCTGGTGGGCAAAAACGGCAATGAGGAGATCACCATGGAGCAGATTTCCTCTGTTGCCGACAGCTTCAACTATGAATTTGTCTGCGGCATCAGCCGCAGAGTGCCCCGGGTCTACAGCCGGGCAGGAAAAACCGTTCACTCCGTCCACTATCTGCTGGACACCTGATCAGAATCGGGAGGAGAATCGTGATGAAAGACAAACTTAGAAAGCTGTACCGCAACCCCTTTCTGCGTCTTGGCGTTTCCCTGCTTGCCCTGGCGCTCATCATCGTGCTTGGCATCAATGCGGTAAAATTCTGCATGGGCCTGTTCCTTACAGGCGATTACTTCGTCAGCTTCCCCGGTGCTGAATCCCCTGTGGTGCATCAGGCTATGGAGCCTGTTGCCGTCACTGAGCCGCCCCAGACAGAGCCTCCCGCTCCCGGCATGGTCACGGAGGTTTCCCGGGCCAGCTTTGCTGTCGGCGGCGATATCATGATGCACATGCCCACCGTCCGCAGCGGCAAGGTGGACGGCGGCTATAATTATGACTACATTTTTTCCTATCTGAGCAATTACGTTTCCACCGTTGACTATGCCGCCGCCAATCTGGAGACCACCCTCTCCGGCACCGACAACGGCAACAAATACACCGGCTTCCCCCAGTTCAATTCCCCCGATGCCATTGCTGACGGCGCCAAAAATGCCGGCTTCGATCTGCTGACCACCGCCAATAACCACTGCAATGACTACGGCACCTTCGGTTTGAAGCGCACCCTGGATATTCTGAAAAACCGGGGACTCGACACACTGGGCACCACCGGAACCGCTGAAGAGGCCAGATATGTGGTGAAGGAAGTGGACGGCATTCAGGTGGGTATGGTCAGCTACACCTACGGCGAAATCGGCGACGATGTCACCACTCCCTCCGTCAACGGCCTGCCCCTGCGGTCCAACGCAGCGGGTCTGCTGAACGCCTTTGACTACCGGAAGCTGGATCTTTTCTACAGCCAGATGGAAAAACACATCGCCGACATGAAAGAAGACGGCGCTGAAGCCATCGTCCTGTTTATCCATTGGGGCGACGAGTACAAAACCTCCGTCAACAGCAACCAGACCGCCATGGCTCAGAAGCTATGCGACCTGGGCGTGGATGTGATTGCAGGCAGTCACCCCCATGTGGTGCAGACTGTGGATATTCTCACCAGCACCGTGGATCCCGGCCATCAGACCGTCTGCGTCTACTCCATGGGTAACCTCCTGTCCAACCAGCGCGCCAACAACGTAGCCCTGGATACCGGCCACACCGAAGACGGACTGCTGTTCCTCTTCAGCTTTGCCAAGTATTCCGACGGCTCCGTCCATGTTGTGGATGCCAATGTGCTGCCCACCTGGGTGCTGATTCGTGGCTCCGGTGACAGCCGAAAGTACTACATCCTGCCCCTGGACGAAAACTTAAGCGACTGGAAGGCTGTCTTCGAGCTGAACGCCGAGCAGCTGACTGATGCTCAGAGTTCCTACAGCCGCACCGAGGAAATCGTGAAATCCGGCCGCGAAAAGGTCCGCACCGCTATCAGCGAAACCTGTGCCGCCCGGGAAGCTGCCTGGATGGCAGAAGCAGGTATTACAGAACCTGTACCCACCGAATAAAATCAACAGGACGCACCTTCCGGTGCGTCCTGTTTTATGTCTGCACAGCAAAAACCCCCGGTTTTGGTAAGCCGAGGGTTTGATTCGCTTCAATTACAGCTCAGTGGGCTTGATGTGCCAGATTTCCTCGGCGTACTGACGGATGGTACGGTCGGAAGAGAACTTTGCAGCGCTGGCGATGTTCATCAGGCACTTGCGGCCGAATGCCATGGGGTCAGCATAATCGCGGTTTGCGCGCAGCTTCTCCAGCATGTAGGGAGCATAGTCCATCTGAACGAAGTACTGGTCGTTGTTCATCAGGTCGTTGAACAGAGCCTTCTGAGCATCATCGGTGGGAACAGTGCCGTCGATCAGGGTGTTCATGGCCTTGCGCAGACGGTCGTTGATCTCGTAGATGCCGCGGGGATAGTAGTGCTTGCGAAGAGCATTGAACTGCTCGACGGTATGACCGAAGATGTACTCGTTCTCACGGCCTGCCTCCTGGTCGATCTCCACGTTTGCGCCATCCAGGGTACCCAGGGTCACAGCGCCGTTGAGCATCAGCTTCATGTTGCCGGTGCCGGAAGCTTCCTTACCGGCAGGAGAGATCTGCTCGGAGATATCTGCAGCGGGGATGATATGCTCGGCATAGGAGCAGTTGTAGTTCTGAACGAAGACCACCTTCATCTTGTCATTGACGGCGGGATCGTTGTTGATCATCTTGGCGATCCGGTTGATGTAGCGGATGATGGCCTTGGCGCTGACGTAGCCGGGAGCGGCCTTGGCGCCGAAGATGAATGCGGTGGGCTGGAAGTCGGTCAGGGAGCCGTCCTTGATACGGAAGTAGATGTCAACGATGGACAGGGCGTTCATCAGCTGACGCTTGTACTCGTGCAGGCGCTTGACCTGAACGTCGAACATGAAGTCGGGGTTCAGCTGGATGCCTTCCTTCTCAGCGATGACGGCGCAGAGCTGTTCCTTCTTGGCGCGCTTGATGGCGTTGAATTCCTTGATCATTTCGTCATCGATCATGGGCTTCAGCTCAGCCAGGCGATCCAGATCGTTCAGGAAGTCACCGCCCAGCTTGGCGCGGATCATATCGGTCAGTTCGGGGTTGCACAGACCCAGCCAGCGGCGGGGGGTGATGCCGTTGGTCTTGTTCTGGAAACGGTCGGGATAGACCTTGTACCAATCCTTGAAGCAGTCGTCCTTCAGAATCTGGGAGTGGATTTCAGCGACGCCGTTGACATAGCTGCCCACGTAGATGGACAGGTTTGCCATGTGGACGATATCATGGTTGATGATCCACAGTTCATGCTTAAACTCCTGGCGGCACTTGTGGTCAATGCGGCAGATAACTTCAGCCAGCTGAGGCACGACCTTGCGCAGCAGGGCCAGAGGCCACTTCTCCAGAGCTTCGCTCAGGACGGTGTGATTGGTGTAGGAGAAGGTGCGCTGTGCAATACCAAAAGCCTCATCGAAGCTGACACCCTCTGCCATCAGCAGACGGATCAGTTCGGGAATGGACATGGCGGGATGGGTGTCGTTCAGCTGAACGGCATAAGCCTCAGCGAACTTGCTCCAGGGCTCGCCTGCATAGTGCTCCTTGAAGTTGCGCATCATGTCCTGCAGGGATGCGGAGGACAGCAGGTACTGCTGCTTGATACGCAGGGCCTTGCCCTCTTCGGTGGTATCGTTGGGGTACAGAACGCGGGTGATGTCCTCAGCCTTGTTCTTTGCCAGAACAGCCTTGGAGTAGTCCTGTGCGTTGAATGCGTGGAAGTCCAGCTCTTCCAGAGCCTCGGCCTGCCACAGACGCAGGGTGCCCACGTTGTCGGTGCCGTAGCCGATGACAGCCATGTCATAGGGAACAGCGCGGACAGTCTCATCGCCGAACTTGACTTCAACAGCCTGCTTGTCGCGGCGGTAGGACCAGGGATCGTTGCACTTCATCCAGTTGTCGGGAGCTTCCTGCTGGCTACCGGACTCGTCAAAGCTCTGCTTGAACAGGCCGAACTTATAGCGCAGGCCATAGCCGGACAGGGGGATGTTGCAGCTTGCGGCGGAGTCCAGGAAGCAGGCAGCCAGACGGCCCAGGCCGCCGTTGCCCAGAGCATCGTCTTCGATGTCTTCCAGAACAGCCAGGTCAACGCCGACTTCGGCGAAGGCCTTCTTCATGTCTTCCAGGATGCCCAGATTGTAGAGGTTGGAGTAGACCATACGGCCAACCAGGTACTCTGCAGAGATGTAGTAAGCTTTACGCTGGGTAGAACGGATCTTGCGGCACTTGGTCCAGTTGTCGGCAACGGCGATCATAACAGCCTTGCCCAGGGCGTCGTGCAGCTCGTAGGGAGTTGCACCGGTCAGAGTGGTGTCGTGGAAATACTTCAGCTGAGCTTCAGTTGCCTTGACGATTTCGTGACAATTGTAGTTCATTCTTGATTGCTCCATTCTTATTTCAGGCGGTGTTTTCCGCCGGGATATTTCTCTTTATATATTCAGCCTTCGATACGGCCATAGATTTCTGTCAGTTTTCTGACACGATCTGCCAGAGATTTGTCTATTATAGCATCTTTTACCCGCCATGTCCAGTTCAAATCTGATAATGTTCCGGGAAAATTCATTCTTGCCTCTGCGCCCAGGTCCAAAAGGTCCTGCATCTGGATAATACACAGGTCAGAAACGGAGGCGAAGGCCATGCGGATCATGCCCCAGACCAGATCGGCGTCATCGGAAATATCCATATAATCCTTGGCGTCCTGGATGTCGGAGGGATCGGCGGCATCGAACCACTGACGCATGGTCATGTTGTCATGGGTGCCGGTGTAGCAGACGGTGTTGGGGGTATAGGTGTAGGGCATGTAGTTGGAAGGCTCCTTGGAATCAAATGCGAACTCCAGAACCTTCATGCCCGGGAAGCCGGAGTCATCCCGCAGCTGCAGAACCTCGGGAGTCAGGAAACCCAGGTCCTCGGCGATGATGGCTAGATTCGGAAGACCTTCCTTGACGGCGTTGATGAGGTCCATACCGGGGCCCTTGACCCAGTGACCGTTCCGGGCGGAGTCATCGCCGAAGGGGACGGACCAGTAAGACTCAAAGCCGCGGAAGTGGTCCATGCGGACCATATCGTAAAGCTTGCCTGCTGCTGCCAGGCGGCGAAGCCACCAGGCGTAGTTCTGCTCTTTCAGAATATCCCAGCGGTACAGGGGATTGCCCCAGAGCTGACCTTCGGCGGAGAAGCCGTCGGGAGGACAGCCTGCCACAGCGGTGGGATTCAGGTCCTGATCCAGCTGGAAAAGATAGGTATCAGTCCAGACATCCACGGAATCGTAGGGAACGTAGATGGGAACATCTCCGATGATACGGATGCCCTTGTCATGGGCGTAATCGCGAAGGGCCTTCCACTGCTTGAAGAACAGATACTGGACAAAGCTCTGGAAGCGGATTTCGTCTGCCTGTTCTTTTCTGGCTTTTTCCAGAGCCTCAGGCTCCCGGAACTTCAGCTCCCGGTCCCACTGGTACCAGGGCTTGCCGCCGAACTGATGCTTCAGAGCCATGAACAGGGCAAAATCGGGCAGCCAGCTGCTGTTTTCAGCGCAGAAGCGGTCGAAATCTTCGCTGCCTGCAAAACGGCTGTAGGCCATATACAGCACATTCAGGCGGTTGTCGTACAAAAGACCAAAATCCACCTTGGTGTCAATATAATTCCAGCGGATACCGGCCACTTCCTCAGGAAGCAGCAGACCTTCGGCGATCAGGGTATCCAGGTCGATCAGATAATGATTGCCTGCGAAAGTGGAGCAGGACTGATAGGGGGAGTCGCCGTAACCCGTGGGGTTCAGGGGCAGAATCTGCCAGAAGCTCTGTCCGGCGGATTCCAGAAAATCTACAAATTCAAATGCATGCTTGCCCATGGTGCCGATGCCGTAGGAACCGGGCAGACTGGTGATGTGCATCAAAATACCGCTGCAGCGCATGGTCATTACTCCTTTAATATATAGAAGTTTTTCTGTTTCGGAAACTTGTCCCGACCCTTTTGAAGCAGAAATCAGAATTTGAAACGTTTCCAATTCAGGTATATATAAGAGAATAATGCTTTTTTTGTCATTTGTCAAGACTTGGCCGATGTTCCGCCGGATTTTTCCGCATATTGGGGAGGAATGATTGGATTCTTCCCCAAAAACATGTAAACAATACCGGGTCCCAGGAAGGGACCCGGTATTTCTGATTGATTTCTATCTTCTCTGGTTTTCCAGATGTCCGGAACGGATCACCGGCGGCTTCGGGTCTACCATCTCCCAAGGCGCGCTTTTCTTCTCTTCCTCTTTCATGAAATCCCCCCTTTTCGTCCTTAGGATTTGTTCAAAACCGGAGGATATGCAGAAAAACCTTTACTTTTCAAGTTTACTGTGCTAAACTTTTTTTAACTACACTCGCGCTGAAGGAGGAATCTCCATGTCCCAGATCATCCGAGATATCACAGAAATTGCCCGCTGCGGCGCCCAGTACCGCACGGAAGCCCTGGCACCCATGGGCCTGAAGGCCTGCCATGCCAGCTATCTCACGGAGATCTGTGCCCACCCGGGTATTTCCCAGGACCAGCTGGCAGGAAGAATCTGCATCAACAAGAGCAATGTGGCCCGTCAGGCAGCGGTTCTGGAAGAGGAAGGCTTTATCAAGCGAATCCCCTCCACCACCGACAAGCGGATCATGGAACTGCATCCCACCCAGAAAACTCTGGACCTGATGCCTCAGATCTCCCCCATTCTCCGTTGCTGGGAAAACTGCCTGACCACGGACCTGACTCCCGAAGAGGTGGCTGTTCTTCAAAAACTTCTGATCCAGATGCGGGAAAAGGCTTCTGCCTGGATGGAAAATCATTAAAAAACAACGGCGCATCCGAGCAGGATGCGCCGTTTCTTTATCTGATGACCCAGAGATTCCTGATCTGATCCTCAATTTCTTCATATGTCCAGAGTTTTGAGGAGTTTTCATAGCTATTGGGATCGTTGATGCGGATCTTGCCGTCCTCACAGCCAACCATGACGATATAATGGCCGGAGGTAGTGAAATCGCCGGGACCCATGGCGCAGATGATGGGGTTATCCACTTCCAGATTGTCCATGATCCGCTTTTTCACCAGAGGAATCTCCGTTACGTCCAGACCCAGCTTCACGCCGCCCTCGCTGATGAGGGTCCAGGAGGAACCGTTTCCAGGGGAATAATAGCCGTTATCGCTGGCAAATTCCAGCATGCTCGCAGGATGGAATTTATCGTCCCCGGTGACATAGTAGCCTGCCATGGCAAGGCAGGTAGGGCCGCAGCCGGTGATGGCCGCCATATCGGAGCCATATTTCATGTAACCCCAGCGCATGTCCCACTGCATCAGCAGCGGCACGCCCTCATCCAGATTGTAGGAAAAGGCTTCCACTGCCATCTCATCCCGGAAAGGATAGTTCAGGACGAATTCCTCGGTCTCGGGATTCCGCTGCAGCAGGTCAATAAGGCTTTCGGGGTACTCGCCGTAGGAGATGCCCATCTCATCGGCGTAGTTTTTTACTTTCCATTCCGCTTCCGTCCGTTCTTCCCATCCGAAGGAAACGCTTCGGTAGGTCTGCTCAATTTTGTCTGAAAAACCGACAATCAGCAGTGCCAGAACAATCAGTGGAATCAGAAACCTGATTATCTTCTTCATGGTATCACCTGTATCGATTATGGATTGAAAAATTACAGTTTGTCTGTGAGTTTGCACCGCACCACTTGCCTCCCTCTCTGAGGGAGGTGGCAGCCCCAAAGGGCTGACGGAGGGAGTGTCCTATCGTCATTACGACACTCCCCCAGTCAAAAATCAGAGATTTTTGCCAGCCCCCTCAAAGAGGGGGCCGAGAGTGGCTTCGCCGCCAAACAGCTCT
>JAFXAV010000008.1 GCA_017516785.1 Oscillospiraceae bacterium | reverse complement strand
GAAAGTGTTGCGGACGGTGATATGGCCGCCGGTGCGCTCCACTGCGATGGCAATGGGCTGCTTTGCATCCTTCAGATATGCATTTGCCCAGACACCGAAGGGGATGTATTCGGGATCCAGAACGGGAATGTGCTTGTGTTCATAATTAACGCCTAAGTACTGCATAGTGATCCTCCTATATCAAGTGAAATTATTTCCATATTGCTCAATTCTATGATTATCTTAGCATGGATTATGGCAAAATGCAATCTTGTTTGTGTATCTGAACCAACGATGATGTTATCATAAAATTGTCAATTCCGACGAACCAGGCGTTGCGGTTTCGGGATGTTTTGGAGCATCCTGCAAAAAAGCTCCATCCGGGGAAAACCCGGATAGAGCGAAAATGATAAAAGGGGTCAGGCAACAGCGACGGTGCCGTCTTCTTTGACGGTAATGGTCATGCCTTCTTTGACATACTCCAGGAACTCGTCGCCCAGAGAGTCGATGACGGGCATCTTCACATCGGGGAGCCACACGGAAGCCAGAATGGAACCGGCGGCAGCGAGAGAGTCGATGGGTTTGCTGAAGAGCATGCAGGCGGGCTGGCGCTCCATGGCGCAGGCACAGTAGAGAACCAGGCCGCCGGTGGTGGAGCCGATGGTCTGGGGCAGGCACAGGGCCTTGCCGGCCAGCTGCTTGCCGTGAAGGTCGGGGTTATTCTGGTCGCCGCAGGTGGCTTTCTTGTCGCCGAACTGCAGGGCGCTCTGCAAGGATGCCAGGGTATTGAAACCGCCGCGGGTTACCACAGCCTCTGCGGTGACGGTGCCGGGGGCAACGATGCGGCCTTTGAATTCTTTCATCTTACTTGCCTCCCTTGGTGATTTTCTCGAGGATTTCAGCCTCGGTGTAGTAGCGGGCGGTGGTGTAGGTGCGCAGCTTGTTGGAAGAGGTCATGACGGGCATGGACTTGCACAGAGGATTGTTCATGTACATCAGAGGGCAGATGTAGGAAAGGATGACACCGGTAGCGGCCAGCCGCTGGGCGTACTCGGTCTTTTCGAACTCCTTCTTGACGGCGGGAGCGGTGGTGAAGACGGTGGGAATCAGCACCTTCTTGCTTCCGCTTTCCTTCAGACCCTTTTCAACTGCCACAGTCCAGTCGATGAGCTGCTGCAGGCTCATGTGGGGGCAGCCCACAAAGCAGAGCTTGGGCTGAGCCTCGGGATTTTTCCACATGACGGGGTACTCTCTCTTGACCCGATCCAGTTCGGTATCGTCAATGACGTAAACCTTGGCGCCGGGGGCCACCAGGCCTGCGCCCAGTTCCTTGGCTTCGGGGGTCAGATTTTCGATGTGATAGAGGCCCACAGCGCCGTTGCTGGCGGTGGCAGCGCCGAAGTCCTTCAGGTAGGCGCAGTTTTCATCGTTCAGCTCGGTGCCCAGCCACTTTTCCATGCCGGTGATGAAGGGAACATCCTCCATGACCTTCATGCCGATGGCGGAACCCAGCAGCTGTGCTTCAGGCTTCTTTTCGGTCTTCACCTGTACAATCCAGGTAGCCTTGCGGCCTTCATCGGTCAGCAGACCGAAATGGGGCACACAGCCTGCGATGGAACCCATGATGTCCATGATGCCGGAATTGCGGTTGCAGCGGGCACCCAGGACGGAGTTGGCATAGACAACGGCGGAGGACTCGGCCCAGCTGAGGACTTCGCCCTTTTTGGGCTTGTTGCCCATCTGATCCAGGTAGCAGGCGCAGGAGAAGGCGTCCTCATTCATGAGGCCCAGCTCCTTCAGCTGGCCCTCGTACATCTCCTGGGTGGCATACATGAACTTGTTGAACACCAGCTTTTGCAGGAAATTGGCGGGAACCTTGGGGTCCACAGGCCGGGGGTCAACGGAGAACTTCTGACCGGAGATGGCACCTGCATCAATGAGCTGCTGCATCAGGTCGAAGACAGGCTTCATCATCTTCAGGCCGAAAGAGGTGACCAGGTGATTGTATTCAGAGGTGACAGGAACCATCTTGTCAGCGCCGAAGGTTTCGCCGTACATGACCAGAGTCTTCATGACCTTGGCCATGGTTTCACCTTTGGAACCGTTCAGAATGGCCTGCTGTTCGTCGGTTAAGTACATATTTGTTTGCTCCTTTATAACTTCATAGCAACGTCCCAGGCCTGCCAGATGACAGTGCGCAGATTGCCCACCTTCTTGGCATCACCCACCACATGGATGTTTCTGCCCTTGGCGGTGAGGGGATTGGGACGATAACCGGTGGAGAGAATGACGGAATCGGCAGAAATCTTGAAGCTCTGGCCGAGCTTGCCGCTGACGATGACACCGTTATCGCAGACTTCCACCAGCTTGGTTTCCAGATGGACGGGAACCTTATTGGTTTTGAAGAAATCACGGAGGTAGCTGGTATTGGCCAGGCATACACCCTTGGTGGTGATCAGGTCTTCCTGCATTTCCACGATGGTGGGATGCTTGCCCTGGAGGTACAGCTCATAGGCGATTTCGCAGCCAGTGAGACCGCCGCCGATGACAACCACATTCTCGCCAACCTCCCGGTTGCCCAGCAGGAAATCAATGGCTTCGATGCCCTTTTCAATGCCGGGAACGGGGATCTTCACAGGGTTGGAACCGGTGGCGATGATGATTTCATCAGCATCCAGAGCGGCGATGTCGGTGATTTCGGTGTTCAGCTTCACCTCGATGGGGTGTTTGGTCATTTCGCGGCGATACCAGGCAATCAGGTCCCGGTCCTTTTCCTTGAAAGAAAGTGCTGCGGCAGCGATGAACACACCGCCCAGCTTATCAGACTTTTCATACAGGGTGACCTTGTGGCCACGCTTACAGCAGACCATGGCAGCTTCCATGCCGCCGATGCCGCCGCCGATGACGGCGATCTTCTTGATCTTCTTGGTAGGGGCCAGGCGGTACTTCTTGCTCTGCATGGTCTCAGGGTTGATGGCACAGCGGGCAAGACCCATGGTATCAGTCAGGTCCTGGGTGTTGTAGTGGCCTTTGTGGGAGGAGAAATTGAAGCAGCCGGCATGGCAGCAGATGCAGGGACGGATGTCTTCCAACTGCTCTTCGATCAGCTTGGTGACCCACTGGGGATCTGCCAGGAACTGGCGGGCAACGCCCATGGCATCAATGCGGCCCTCGGCAATGGCCTGGGCGCCCACTTCCGGCTCCATGCGGCCGGCGCAGACCACAGGGATGTCCACAAATTTCTTGATGTGGGCCACGTCCTCCAGATTGCAGTTCTGGGGCATGTACATGGGGGGATGTGCCCAGTACCAGGAGTCGTAGGTGCCGTTGTCGGCATTCAGCATATCGTAGCCTGCATCCTGCAGGTATTTGGCTGCCCGCTCGGATTCTGCCATATTGCGGCCCACTTCGACGTAGTCTTCACCGGGCATGGCGCCTTCCCGGAAACCCTTCATCTTGGACTCCACGGAGTAGCGCAGGGACACGGGGAAATCATTGCCGCACTCTGACTTGATGGCCTGGACGACTTCCGCTGCGAAGCGGTAGCGGTTTTCGAAGCTGCCGCCGTATTCGTCGGTGCGCTTATTGAAGAATTCCATAGAGAACTGGTCCAGCAGATAGCCTTCGTGAACTGCATGGACTTCCACGCCGTCCACGCCTGCGTCCTTGCAGAGCTTGGCGGTCTTGGCAAAGGCCTCGATGATCTCATGGATCTGCTCCCTGGTCATTTCGGGGCATTCGATGTCGGGGGCCCAGCGGGCAGGCTGGGGACTGGGACAGGCCAGCTCGTGGCTGGTATCCAGAATAGGCTTCAGGATGGCCCGGGTGATCTTGTTCTTGTGCAGAGGACCCACCAGCTCGGTGATGGCCCAGCTGCGGCCCATGCCGGCAGTCAGCTGGATGAAGAGCTTGGCGCCGGTCTTATGGATTTCGTCCATGAAGAGCTTCAGGTCTTCAAACATTTTGGGATTCTGCCACAGCCACTTGCCCCAGAAGGTATCCCGCAGAGGGGCGATGCCGGGGATGATCAGGCCCACGTTGTTCTGAGCCCGCTGCAGGAAGAATCTGGCGGCTTCCTCGTCAAATTTGCAGCCGGTCAGCTCGAACCAGCCGAAGAGGGAGGTGCCGCCCATGGGGCACAGCACAATGCGGTTTTTGATTTCCACATTGCCGATCTTCCAGGGGGTAAAAAGGGCGTTGTATTGTTCGTTCATATCGTTTGCTCCTTTAGAGGTTGATGGATATGGTGTGTTGTCAGCACTTCTTCATCAGCCGGATGTAGAATTCAACAGCCTTGCCGACGGTTTCCAGGCGGATGCGTTCGTTGTTGCCGTGAATGGAGGCCCGCTCTTCCTTGGTCAGGTCCATTGCGGAGAAGCGGTAGACCTTATCGGAAATGGCACCCCAGTGGCGGGAGTCAGAACCCTGAACCATCAGGTAGGGGGAGACAATGCAGCCGGGCCAGGTTTCGGCAACGGAAGCGGCGACCCGGTTCCAGCCGTCGCAGTCAGTGGTGGAAACCCGGCTGGGTTCCTGGGCAAGTATGGCGGAGATTTCGATGCTGTCATCGCCGACAGTTTTGCGGAGATAATTCAGAGCGGATTCCACGGAATCGGCGGGATTCAGACGGATATTTGCGACCATCTTGGCTTCCGGAGGAATGACGTTGGCGGCAGAGCTGCCTTCCATCTGGGTGAAGGCCACGGTGGTGCGGATGATGGCGTTCATTTCACCGCCGGAGGTTTTACCCAGCAGGTCAATGACCCAGCCGAAGCACCAGAGGTTGGCGAAAATCATCCGGTAGAGGAAATTGGAGTGGCGGCCCAGGGTGTCGAACATCTGGGCGGCGGGGCCTTCAATGTGGGATTTGAAGGGGGTATTTTCCACTTTGCAGCAGGCTTTTGCAAGAATACCCACGGGAGTGTGGGGCTTGGGAGCGGAGGCGTGGCCGCCGGCGGACATGCACCGGAATTGGGCGTTCAGCATGCCCTTTTCCGCAAGGCCGATGAGGCCGCAAGGCTGCTTGACGCCGGGGAAGACGTTTTCCACCACGGCGCCGCCTTCGTCCACCACCAGGGCGGGAGTGATGCCCTTTTCCCGGAACAGCTCCACGATATTGGCTGCGCCGGGGCCGCTGATTTCCTCACCACCGGAGAAGGCGAAGTAGATGTCAGATTCAGGCTGGAAACCTTCGGAAATCAGATGGTCGGCAGCGGTGAGGACACCGTTCATGGTGACCTTGGTATCCAGAGTGCCCCGGCCCCAGAGGTGGGTCTCGTCAATGAAGCCGGCAAAGGGGGGCTTTTCCCAGTTTTCCTCGTTGACGGGCACCACATCGTAGTGGGCCATCAGAACGGTTGGATCGCCCTCAAACACGCCGGGCCATTTGAAGAGCAGCGCCCGGTCAGGCAGTTCCTGGAAGGTACAGGTGCTGAAAACATGGGGGTAGAGAGTGGGGAGCTTGTCGATGAGCTTCCGGAACTCGGCATCGTCTTCCCGGGAGGAATCCACATAGGAGATGGTCTTGCAGCGAACCAGTTCCGCCAGATTATTGACAGCTTTTTCTAAGCTGAAGGTGATTTCCTCATCGGAAATCTCAGGCTGTGCCTTGGGATTGAAGTTCAGGGTGCGGATCAGAACGATGGCGAAGAATACCGCGATGAGGGCCAGAAGGATGTAGCCAATCATTTACAGAACACCTCTCTTGTAGAGAATCCGGGACACGCCGATGGTGAACAGCACGGACACGGGGACCATAATGCCCACGGTGCCGGAATTCAGAGCGGGGACGAAGATGAACAGGATCAGCATCAGCACCACGGGGGCAACGGCGATCTTCCAGTTCTTGCTGACAAAGGCCACGCCCAGACCGCCGAAGAGGGCGGGAAGCATCTGGGCAAAGGCAGGCTCCAAAACAGGAGCTTCCAGAATGGGGGTCAGGGGAACAATGCAGATGACGCCGATGACGATGATCAGGGTGGTGACGATGGAGGAGGTGGCGATGGCGATGGTGGAGATGATCTCGCCTTCTTCGCTGCTGGCGCTGACACCATTCTGCTCCAGAGCATTGATGGCGCAGGGCATCTTCAGATTGGAGATGTTGCCGGTGACAAAGCTCAGGTAAGAGCCGCCAGCGCCCAGCATGGGTACATAGGTGATGGTCTCAATGATGCCGACGGCCCAGTACATGGGGGCAGTGGCCAGCAATCCCACAGCCAGAGCGCCCCAGTCAGGGGAGGCACCGAAGAGGAATGCAACGGTCAGGGGGAACATCAGCAGGATGATCATGACACCGATGTTCCAGATGGTACCATCACGATGGACGGAATCGATGTAGTTCAAATTCTTTTTCATAGCATTACCTCCTTAACCCAGCCATGCGGTGATGGGAATGGCAGAAGCCATGCCGAGGACCAAGCTGATGGGCAGTGCGTAATCGCCCAACCACTTCCACTTGCGCATGGCAAGACCCAGCACTACCATAATCAGAGCGGAAACGCCCATGACACAGGGAGCAATCAGACCGGAAGTAGGAGTGACGCCTGCGGGAGCATTCCACAGAGTGGAGAAATCGCAGAAAACAAAACCCAGGAAAGCGGCAATCATACCGATGAACATGGCGCTCTGGAAAATATCGGCCCATATTTTATCCTTGGCTTCCAGCTTGCTCATGCCGCCGAGAAGCTTTTTGCCGATGACGGGAACCAGCCAGATGCCCACCAGGATGGAAATGGTCATGACCAGGCTGATGTTCACATACTGCTGGGCGGTAAGCTCGCTGATGCGGCCAAGCTCCAGACCCATGGCGCTGACGGCATTGGAAGCGGCAATGGCCTCATAGCTGAGAGAACCCACCACGGACAGACGCAGCCAAGGCAGGGGAATACCCAGGCTCTTGGCTAGGGTAATGACACTGATGACGATGGACACCGCCGGGGCAACGGTAAAAACGGCGGCGGTTTTGATGTTTTTTTTGATCTTGGTCTGATCCATGCCGATTTCCTTGCTGCGCTTCATTGCTTTCACCAGAAAACAGACGGACTGGGCCAGAACCACGGCAACAATAATACCGGCGAGGATATAGAGAACCGGATGATTGGTGCTGAATGTCATGGAAACACCTCCATAAAATAGATAATAATTTATTATATCACGATGTATTTTGTCTGACAAGATTTTGTAAAAATCAAAATGTAAAATGCGTTATGTAAACTTAATGCAAAAAGACAAACCGGGCAAACCTTGCGGTCTGCCCGGATGTTTATTTGCAAAAATTAGCCGTTGGCGCGCATCTGAGCGAAGCACTCGCTGCAGAACACGGGACGGTCGGACTTGGGCTGGAAGGGAACCTTTGCCTCGCCGCCGCAACGAGCGCAGGTAGCGGTGAAGAACTCACGGGGGCCACGGGTTGCGTTCTTGCGAGCATCACGGCAAGCCTTGCAGCGCTGGGGCTCGTTCTGGAAGCCGCGCTCTGCGTAGAATTCCTGCTCACCAGCGGTGAAAACGAATTCCTTGCCGCACTCTTTGCAAACTAAAGTCTTGTCTTCGTACATTTGGAAATACCTCTCTTCGGTTTTTTGCCCCGTGAAACCCACTGAAACTGTTGGAAAAACGCGGAGTCTAATACTTTGGCGGAAATCCGCCTAAATCGGATTATACACAAATGGAAGAGAATTGTCAATCCTAAATGGATTATTTTTGTGCAGGTTTTCAGGATTTTGCCAGAAAACCCGAAGAAAACGGTTGCAAACGCAACGCTTTTTTCGGTCAGATGGAGAACTGCTGCTGGCCGTCGTAGGGGATGTGAAGATGGTCGTAAGCCAGAGGCGTGACACAGCGGCCACGGGGGGTACGGGTCAAAAATCCCAGCTGCATCAGATAGGGTTCGTACACATCTTCCAATGTCACGGCCTCTTCACCGATGGTGGCAGCGAGGGTTTCGAGGCCCACGGGGCCGCCGTTATAGTTCTGAATGATGGCGGTGAGCATCCGGCGGTCGATGTTGTCCAGGCCCAGCTTGTCCACTTCCAGACGGGACAGGGCCAGGTCGGCGGCTTCCTTGGTGATGGTGCCGTCGCCCAGGACCATGGCAAAGTCACGGACACGGCGCAGGAACCGGTTGGCGATTCGGGGAGTGCCGCGGCTGCGGGATGCAATCTCCATGGCGCCCTCGGGGGCAATGGGCATGCCCAGAATGGTGGCGGATCGGGTGACAATCTTGGCCAGTTCCTCGGGTGTGTACAGTTCCAGGCGGAGGTTCACGCCGAAGCGGTCACGCAGAGGCGCAGACAGCTGGCCTGCCCGAGTGGTGGCGCCTACCAGGGTAAATTTCGGGAGATCCAGACGGATGGAGTTGGCGCTGGGGCCCTTGCCCACGATGATGTCGATGGCGAAGTCCTCCATGGCAGGGTAGAGAATTTCTTCAACAACCCGGTTCAGACGGTGGATTTCGTCGATGAAGAGGATATCGCCGGGGTTCAGGTTGGTCAGCAGCGCTGCCAGGTCGCCGGGTTTTTCGATGGCGGGACCGGAGGTGATGCGGATGCCCGCGCCCATCTCGTTGGCGATGACACCAGCCAGAGTGGTTTTGCCGAGACCCGGAGGGCCATAGAGCAGGGTATGATCCAGGGGCTCGTTTCTCAACCGGGCGGCTTCAATATAGATGGATAGATTGCCCTTTGCCTTCTCCTGACCGGTGTAGTCGGAGAGCATTTTGGGGCGCAGGCCGATTTCACCGGTATCCTGGGGGGCGAAGGTGGGAGAAATAATCGGCGCGGAAATTTCTTCGGAAAATTCTAAGCTCATAGTACCTCCTTACCCTTTGAGAACCATAGCTCTCAGGGCATAACGAACCATTTCTTCGGTGGTAGCCTTGGGGTCCACGCCCTTCAGGGCCACATTGATCTCTGCGGCGGAATAACCCAGCTCCTGCAGCGCCGCATGGGCCAGGGCAGCGGCATTGTTTGCCTGGACAGGTGCGGCAACGGCGGCACCGCCGGAGAAGTCCAGCTCCATGCTGCCTCCGCCGATTTTGTCTTTCAGTTCCAGAATGATGCGCTGGGCGATCTTCTTGCCCACGCCCTGGGCGGCGGTGAGCATCTTCTCGTTGCCGGTCATGACGGCGAGGGTGAAATTCTGAGGTCCGCCGGAGGACAGAATTGCCATGGCAGCCTTGGGACCCACGCCGTTGACGGAGGTCAGCAGCTCATAGCAGCGCTGCTCCTCCTTGGAGATGAAGCCGTAGAGGTCGTGAGCATCCTCCCGGATGGATTCGGTGATGTAAAGCCGAGCGCTCTGGTTCAGCTTCAGCTGTCCGGCGGTATAGGCGGTAACCCGGCAGCCGTAGCCCACGCCGCCGCAGTCGATGACCGCAAGGCCGGGTTCCAGCACGGTGACGGGACCGGAAACGTAGTAAATCATATAAAGCCTCCCTGATGTTTGTGGGCCTGGGCCAGAAGGGATGTGGTGCTTCGGCCATGGCAGAGGGCGATGGCAATGGCGTCGGCGGCATCGTCGGGCTTGGGCATGGCGTCCAGATGCAGAAGCCGCTTGGTCATGTCCTGAATCTGCCGCTTGCTGGCGCTGCCGTAGCCGACTACCGACTGTTTGACCTGCATGGGGGTGTAGGAGTGGACTTCGATACCGGCCTTCCGGATGGCAAGAAGGATCACGCCGCGGGCCTGGGCAACGCCGATGCCGGTGGTGACATTGTGGCCGAAGAACAGCTCTTCGATGGCCACCACATCGGGCTTTGTCACCCGAAGCAGCTCCACCATATCATTATAAATGACTTCCAATCGCCAGGAGAAATCGGTATTGGGAGGCGTGGTAATGGCGCCGCAGCGCAGCAGCCGGAACTGGCCCCGCTGGGCATCCACCAGGCCGAAACCCGTGATGCCGTAACCCGGGTCAATGCCCAGAATCCGCATTTTAGCTCCCCCTTTCCCGATAAGTCATAATTCTATATGCTATCATAACACATTTGTTCAGTTTTGACTATCACTTTTTTCGGGATGTGAGGCATGAAAAAGCAGACATCTTTCGATGTCTGCTTTACTTTTACAGATACTGTGCCAGGAAGGACATGGCGATTGCCGTGATGAGGCCCGCCAGAGTCAGGGACAGACTGCTGACAGCGCCGGTGAGCTCACTCAGCTGCACAGCCTTGGAAGTGCCGATGACATGGGAAGCGGTGCCGAAGGCGACACCCTGGGCGACTTCGCTTTTCAGCCGGAGGAGTTTGCACAGGGCGGGGCCCATGATATTGCCCAGGATTCCGGTGATGACGATGGCGGCGGTGGTGATGGCGCCGATGCCGCCGATTTCCTGGCTGAGGGCAACGCCGATGGCGGTGGTGACACTCTTGGGCAACAGGGACAGCATGATGACCCGGTCAAGGTCCAAAAGGTTTGAAAGCAGCCACACGGAGCCGAGACTGGCAACCGTTCCTGCCAGAACGCCCGCTGCCACAGCGGGAAGGTGCGACTTCAGTTTCTGGAACTGGTCGTAAAAGGAAATGGCCAGACAAATGGTGGCAGGGGTCAGCAGGAAGGAAAGCACCTGACAGCCGGCCTGGTACGAGGCGTTGGGAATATCCAGCAGCTGCAGAATGGCGATAATCAGAGCAGCGGAAATCAGAATGGGGTTCAGGATGGCCAGTTTCCACTTTTTCTGACAGGCGCTGGCGAAGGAAAAGGCGATAAGGGTCAGGGCGGCACTGAAAAAGGCGCTGGAGGAAATAAAATCATTCATCGGCTTTTTCTCCCTTCCGGCTGACGAGCCACTGGGTCACCAGACCCGAAACACCGAAGGTCAGAACCGTAGTGACCAGAATCAGAGCAGCCAGAGGAATGACCACCGGCTTTATCTGATCCCAGCAGTCAATGAGGTTAACCGCGGGAGCCACAAAAAGCAGCGGCAGAACGGAAGTCAGGAATGCGCCGCTGTCCCGGACGGCTTCTCCGGGCAGAATCTTCAGCATCAGGGCACCGAACAGCAGCACCATGCCATAGATGGAGGCAGGGATGGGGAAGGGCAGCAGGGCTTTCAGCAATTCACCCAAAAATGAAAAGAGCAGGATCAGACAGATTTGTTTTAAATATTTCAAAAAATGACCTCCTTTGAGGGATTCTACCAAATTATAGCTGCTAAGATTTGGAATGTCAATGACAACAAAAACTTTGGCAAATTTCTTGCTATTTTCCCGGTGGTTTAGTATAATAACGGTAATTGATTATTTTGGGAAAAGAGGCGTCATCGATGGTTAAGATTGGATTTGACAACGAGAAGTACCTGCAGACGCAGTCTGAACATATCCGGCAGCGGCTGGCCCAGTTCGGCGGCAAGCTGTATCTGGAGTTCGGCGGCAAGCTCTATGACGATTTCCACGCATCCCGGGTTCTGCCCGGTTTCCAGCCTGACTCCAAGCTGCGGATGCTGCTGCAGCTGAAGGACCAGGTGGAGATGGTCATTGCAATCAACGCAGCCGATATCGAAAAGAACAAGGTCCGCGGCGATTTGGGCATTACCTATGACCGGGATGTGATCCGTCTGATCGACATCTTCCGTGGTCTGGGCCTTTATGTGTCCAGCGTGGTTCTGACCCGCTACAATGAGCAGCCTCAGGCAAAGGCTTTCCAGTCCCGTCTGGAGAGCATCGGCCTGAAGGTCTATCACCACTATGCCATCGAAGGCTATCCCTACAACATTGCCGGTATCGTCAGCGATGAGGGTTACGGCAGAAATGACTACATCGAGACCACCAGAGAACTGGTTGTGGTCACCGCTCCCGGCCCCGGCAGCGGCAAACTTGCCACCTGCATGAGCCAGCTGTATCATGAGCACAAGATGGGCATTCAGTCCGGCTATGCCAAGTTCGAGACTTTCCCTGTCTGGAACCTGCCTCTGAATCACCCTGTCAATCTGGCCTATGAGGCAGCAACTGCCGACCTGGCGGACGTCAACATGATCGACCCCTTCCATCTGGAAGCCTACGGCGAGACCACCGTCAACTACAACCGGGACGTGGAAGCATTCCCTGTGCTGGTTGCCATGTTTGAAAAGCTGCTGGGTCACTGCCCCTACAAGTCCCCCACGGACATGGGTGTCAACATGGTGGGCAACTGCATCTTCGATGACGAAGCCGTCCGGGATGCCTCCGGTCAGGAGATCATCCGTCGGTACTACACTGCCCTTTGCGAGCAGAAGAAGGGCAAGCTCTCCGATGACGTGGTTCTGAAGCTGGAACTGCTGATGAAGAAGGTGGGCGTCACCAAGGAAGACCGTAAGGTAGTTGCCGCGGCTCTTGCCAAGGAAGAGGCTACCGGCCACCCCGCCGCAGCCATGGAGCTGCCTGACGGCCGCATTGTCACCGGCAAGACCTCCGAGGTTCTGGGTGCATCCTCCGCGCTGCTGCTGAATGCCCTGAAGACCCTCGGCGGCATGCGGGATAAACTCCATCTGATTTCTCCTGTGGTTCTGGATCCCATTCAGCATCTGAAGGTGGACCATCTGGGCAACCGTAATCCCAGACTCCATACCGACGAGACCCTGATCGCTCTGTCCATCTGTGCTGCCACCAATCCCACGGCAGAGCTGGCCATGGAGCAGCTGGCAGGTCTCCGGGGCAGCGAGGTTCACTCCACGGTGATTCTGTCCCCCGTTGACGAAAAGGTCTTCAAGCGCCTGGGCGTCAACCTTACCTGCGAACCCAAATACAAAGGATAATAATGACCGGAGCAGTCAGAAGACTGCTCCGGTTCTAATTTTTGGAGAGATAAATTGCAGTTTGGCGACGAGAAAAGCCTTCCCCTCTGGGGAAGGTGGCACGGCGTAAGCCGTGACGGAAGAGGGGTGCATGCAGTACATTTTTCTGAAACCTCTCCCGACCTCGCTATCGCTCGGCCACCCTCCCCAAAG
>JAFXAV010000078.1 GCA_017516785.1 Oscillospiraceae bacterium | reverse complement strand
GGGCTGGCAAAAATCTTTGATTTTTGACTGGGGGAGTGTCGTAAAGTCGATAGGACACTCCCTCCGTCAGCCCTTCGGGCTGCCACCTCCCTCAGAGAGGGAGGCAAGTGGTGCGGCGCAAACTCACAGACAAACTGCAATTTGACCATTTGAGGAACATCTTATGCTCTTTTCAAGTATTCCATTTTTATATTATTTTCTGGCGGTGGTGCTGGTTCTGTATTTTCTGGTGCCTAAGTGCCTTAAAAACGCGGTGCTGCTGTTTACCAGCCTGTTTTTCTACGGCTGGGGCGAACCGAAGTACGTCGTTCTGATGATTGCTGCCATCCTGTCTTTCTATGGCTGCGGCCTTGCTATTGGATATGCAAAGACTGACAAAGCCAGAAAGCTGTGGCTGGTGGTGTCCGTCATCATCGGCGTTCTGCTGCTGACGGTCTTTAAGTATGCAGACTTTTTCATCGGCAGTATCGCAGCTGTTACCGGTCTGAATCTGCCCCTTCTGAAGCTGGCGCTGCCCATCGGCATCAGTTTCTACACCTTCCAGTGCATGAGCTATGCCGTGGATGTGTACCGGGGCAATGTACCTGCCCAGAAGAATCCCATCTCCTTCGGCGCTTATGTTGCCCTGTTCCCCCAGCTGATTGCGGGCCCCATCGTCCGATATGCGGACATTGCCCGGGAGCTGGAAAACCGCACCACCACCTGGGAGGATGCCTCCAACGGCGCCCGTCGTTTTCTGGTGGGTCTTGGTAAAAAGGTGCTGCTGGCCAACCAATTGGGCCAGCTGACGGAAATTTTTCGGGCCTCGGGTGAAAAGTCCGTGGTGTTTTACTGGATGTACGGCGTGGCCTTTATGCTGCACATCTACTTTGACTTCTCCGGTTATTCCGATATGGCCATTGGCCTCGGTCGGATTTTTGGCTTCCACTTCATCGAGAATTTCAACTATCCCTACCTTTCCAAATCCGTCACCGAATTCTGGCGGCGGTGGCACATGAGCCTGGGTTCCTGGTTCCGGGACTATGTGTACATCCCCATGGGCGGCAACCGGGTCAGAAGAGAGCGCTGGGTGCTGAACATTCTGGTGGTCTGGATGCTCACCGGTCTCTGGCACGGTGCCAGCTGGAATTTTGTTCTGTGGGGCCTGATGTTTGCAGCGCTGCTGCTGATTGAAAAATGGGTTCCCGCTCTGCAGAAGCTTCCCAGCCTGGCGCGGCGGTTCTACGTGCTGCTGGCGGTGCTGGTGAGCTTTGTGCTGTTCAATGCGGTGGATATTACCCAGGCGGCAGGGGATATTGCTGGCCTCTTCGGCTTCGGCGGCGTTCCCTTTGTGACGGAGGAGACCCTCTATTATCTGCGCAGCTATGCGGTGGTATTCCTCCTGGGATTTGTGGGTTCCACCCCTGTGGTGAAGACCCTGGCCCAGAAGATTCCTGCGAAGGCTGCTGCGGTTCTGGAACCTCTTGCCATGGCCGCTCTGCTTCTTGTTTGCACGGCATATCTGGTGGATGGGTCTTTCAATCCCTTCCTGTATTTTAGATTCTAAGGGGGTGGCGGAATGAAAAAAGTGAATGTGATCATTCTGGCGGCCCTGTGGCTTGCGCTGACGGGTCTTGCCTGGTTTTCTCCGGCGGAGGACATTTCGGAGTCTGAACGCCGGAAGCTTGCCCAGTTCCCGGAGGTTTCTCTGGAAACTGTCCTTGGCGGCAAGTTTATGACGGATTTCGAGGACTACACCCTGGACCAGTTCCCCCTGCGGGATACTTTCCGGCAGATGAAGGCGCTGTTCCACTACAATGTGCTGGGTCAGAAGGACAACAACGACATCTACGTTGCCAACGGCTATGCCGCCAAGCTGGAATATCCTTTGAATCAGGGTTCCGTTTCCAATGCGGTGGATAAGTTCAACTCCATCTATGAAAAGTACCTGCAGGACAGCAAGGTGGTTATGACTGTGGTGCCCGATAAGGGTCTGTATCTTGCAGAGGAAAACGGCTATCCCGCCATGGATTATGAGGCGCTGTTTGAAGCTGTTCAGACAGGAATGCCCTGGGCAGAATTCGCGGACATTTCCGGTCTTCTGGATATTGAAGATTACTACCGCACCGACACTCACTGGCGGCAGGAACAGATTCTGGATGTGGCTCAGAGGCTCTGCGAGGCCCTGGGCGTGGCGGCCTTTGAAGAATGGGAACTTGCCCCGGAAACCATCGAACGGCCTTTCTACGGTGTCTACTACGGTCAGGCGGCCCTTCCAATGGAACCGGAGCCTATGTATGTTATGACAAATGATGTTCTCGACCGCTGCACCGTCTATAACCACGAAACTGGCAAGACGACTTCCGTTTACGATATGGAGAAGCTGGAAGCCCAGGATCTTTATGATGTGTATCTTTCCGGCGCCGCTGCGCTGCTGACCATCGAAAATCCCGCGGCTGCCACGGACAAAGAGCTGATCGTCTTCCGGGATTCCTTCGGAAGCAGCATTATCCCGCTGCTGCTGAAGGACTATGCTACTGTGACGGTGGTGGATACCCGCTATATTGCGGCAGATCTTCTATCGAACTTCGTGGACTTCCATGGTCAGGATGTGCTGATGCTCTACAGCACCCTGATTCTCAACAACAGCAATTCCCTGAAATAAGAAAATGCCACCCGCAAGGGTGGCATTTTTGTTATGTGGTGAGATTCTGAATCCAGCTGCCCTTTTTGAGCATCCAGTAACCCAGAACGCATTTGATCAGGTCGGTACCCTGGCAGATGGCGAAAATGGGGACGATGGAAAGACTCGAAAAATGGCTCAGGCAGTAGGCAATCGGGGCGATGACCACCCAGACAAAGCAGCTGTCGAAGAGGAAGGTAACAGCGGTCTTGCCGCCGGAGCGGAGGGTGAAGTAGGCAGAAGTCGTGTAGGCATTGAAGGGCATGATGGCAGCGCCTACCCAGATGAGCCGTGTGGCCAGATGGCGGACCGAGGCTTCCGTATCGTAGAGCAGGGGGAAGACACCGGAGACGGCTGCCATCAGGCTGCCGAAGAAGAAGCAGACCAGTACCGCGATGGTGATGACTTTCCGGTCTGCATCCCGGATTTCCGCTTCGGAAGCGCCGGAACCCATCAGCTGTCCCACGATGATGCCCACAGACACGCCCATGGCAAGGAATGCCACACTGGAGATATCCGTCAACACCCGGGTGATGTTCATGGCGCCTACCACGTCGTAACCCAGGGTGGAGTAGCACTGATTCAGGAAAGCCATGCCATAGGACCAGAGGAATTCGTTGACCAGCAGGGGAAGGCCCTTCAGGCACATGGCTTTGCAGAGCTTGCAGGGAATCCGGAAGCTGCGGTAGGCTCCCCGGATGAAGGGATTCTTATTTGCGTGGAGGTGGGTCCATCCGGCTACCACTGCCAGCTCTGCGAATCTGGAAACAACAGTTGCGATGGCAGCGCCGTTGGCGCCCAGGGCGGGCAGGCCCAGCTTACCGAAAATCAGCACATAATTCAGGCTCAGGTTTACAGTCACAGCAGAAGCACTGGCCACCATGGGAACCACCGTCTGGCCGGTTTCACGCAAAGTGCCGGAATAGGCATTGGTCAAAGCGAAGGGAATCATGCCGATGAGCATGATCTGCAGGTATTCCATGGCATAGCCACGGGTGGCTTCGATGGCGGTGATGTCGCCTTCGCCCTGAAGATACAGGTCAATGAGCCAGCCACCGCCGAAATAAAATACCGCAAGACCAACGAATGCCAGGGAAGAGACAATCAGCAGCTTGAACCGGAAGGTATGGCGGATGCCTTCGTGATCCTGACTGCCGAAGAACTGGGCGGTGAAGATGCCAGGGCCGGACACCGCGCCGAAAACACACATGTTGAAAACGAACAAGATGCCGTTGACGATGGAAACGCCGCTCATGGGGGCGGTGCCCACCTGACCCACCATCACGTTATCCAGCAGGGATACGAAATTGGTAATGGCATTCTGAACCATAATCGGCAGTGCCACCGCCAGTACCCGGCGGATAAAGGCACGGTCTCCGATGAATTTCTGAAGCATGAGGAAACCTCCTGGGGAAGTTGTCAAATTACAGTTTGTCTGTGAGTTTGCACCGCACCACTTGCCTCCCTCTCTGAGGGAGGTGGCAGCCCCAAAGGGCTGACGGAGGGAGTGTCCTATCGACTTTACGACACTCCCCCAGTCAAAAATCAGAGATTTTTGCCAGCCCCCTCAAAGAGGGGGCCAAGGGCGGCTTCGCAACCGAACGGCTCGACAAACTGTAAGTTACATCATAGCATAGAAAAAGCGCGGGGACAAGTCCCCGCGCTTTTCCTATCAGATTCAGATTTCCTTGCCTGCCAGGAAGACACGCTTCTTGGCATAGTCGGGGCTGCAGATGATGAAGTCTGCCTGCTTGCCGGTGGCAATGGAGCCGACCTCGTTCTGAACGCCCAGAGCGCAGGCGGGGTTGTAGGTGCAGGCGCGGACCACATCCTCTTCCTTGATGCCGAAGGAGATGCAGTTGACCAGGCACTGCCACATGTTGGTGGCGGAGCAGGCGATGGTGTCGGAGCCAACCAGCTTGGCAACACCGCCGCGGATTTCAGCCATCTGGCCGCCCAGATCGAACTGGTAACCCTCGGACTGACCGGCGCAGCGGCCGGAGTCGGAGACCACGATCATGCGCTCGCCGCCGAACATGGAGAAGGCCAGACGGATGCAGGCGGGATGGATGTGCAGACCGTCGCAGATGATTTCGGCGCGGACACTGGGGCATTCCACAGCGGCGGGAATGACACCGGGGTTCCGGTGATTGATACCGGGCATGGCGTTATAGAGGTGAGTCAGATGGGTGGCGCCGGCGGAGAAAGCAGCCCGGGCATGCTCATAGTCAGAGTCGGTGTGGGCGACGGAGACAGTGCAGAGCTTGCTTGCCTGCTTGACGAATTCAGCAGCGCCGGGCAGCTCGGGAGCGATGTCCACGATTCTCACCAGACCGCCGCAGCCTTCGAACAGCTTCTTGAAGCCTTCAAAATCAGGCTCCTTCAGGTAGTCGGCGTTCTGGGCACCGCGCTTTTTGTAGGAGAAGTAGGGGCCTTCCATCTGAATGCCGCGGATGCGGGAGCAGCCTTCAGGCTTCTCTTCTGCCAGGCGGGCGCCGGTAGCGAATGCCTTTTCGAGGATATCGTAGGGCAGGGTCATGGAGGCGGGAGCGAAGGAGGTGACACCGCAGCTGAGATAGTACTGGGCCATCTTCTTCAGGCCTTCGTAATCGCCGTCGGAGAAGTCGTAGCCGGAGTTGCCGTGGCTGTGGACTTCAATCAGACCGGGAATGACGGTGGCGCCTTCCAGGTCAATGGCGTATTCGGGAACTTCACCCAGGACGATGCCAAACTTGCCCTCCTCGGTGACTTCAAAGGCGCCCATGTGGAACTGGTGGTCAGCGCCGTAAATTCTGGCATTTTTGTAGAACATGAAATTAACTCCTTTCAGACAAAAAGAGGCAGCGGAAACGCTGCCTCTTGTGGGACTCTTACTTCTTCAGCTCAGGCAGGCTGGCAGCAGCCACAGCCTGGCCAACACGGCGCATCTTCTCGTCGGGCAGAGTGACGCAGCACTTTGCTGCCAGTTCGGGATACTCTTCTGCCAGGATCTCGTTGGTGACCCGCAGGATGGTATCGCCGCCCTTGCCGGACATG
>JAFXAV010000077.1 GCA_017516785.1 Oscillospiraceae bacterium | reverse complement strand
CAAGGACCCTACCAAGGTTGACCGCTCCGGCGCTTACCTGGCTCGCTACATGGCAAAGAACCTGGTTGCCGCAGGTCTTGCAAAGCAGGTTCAGGTTCAGCTGGCATACGCCATCGGCGTTGCAGAGCCTGTTTCCGTCCGTGTGGACAGCCACGGCACCGGTATTGTCTCCGATGAGAAGATGACCGAGTATCTGCGCAAGCTGGTGGACATGACCCCCGCCGGCATCATCAACAAGCTGCAGCTGCGCCGCCCCATCTATGCCCCCACCGCTGAATTCGGCCATTTCGGCATCGAAGACCGCCCCTGGGAGCAGACCGACCTGGTCGAGCAGCTGAAGGAACTGGCTGGCATCTAAAAAAATCCAAGGACGGCGATTTTTCGCCGTCCTTTTTATATTCCCTTTGCAATCGTGACAAAATATGATATGATATTCTCATCAATATGCGTTGGAGGGAATCCTATGCTGGATTTTATTCGAATTGCCTGTGCCGTGCCTTCTGTGAAGGTGGGCGAGGTGAAGAAAAATGTCAAGGATGTCTGCGATTATATTGCAAAAGCCGATGCAGAGAAAGCCGACCTGGTGGTTTTTCCTGAAATGGCCCTCACCGGCTACACCTGCGCGGACCTCTTTTTCCAGGAGACTCTGCTGCGTGCCTGCAGCGAGGGTCTGAAGCAGATTGTGGACTGCTCCTTTGCCTATCCCGATGTGACTGCCGTGGTGGGTTTGCCCGCTGTCATTGCCGGTCAGATGTACAACTGCGGCGCGGTGATTTCCAACGGCCGGGTCTACGGTCTGGTGCCCAAGACTTATCTGCCCAACTACAATGAATTTTATGAGCGCCGCTGGTTCTCCTCCTCTGCTGACCTGGCTGCGACAACTGTGGATGCAGCAGACCTGGGCCTGGATGACAGCTATCCGATCCCCGTGGGCCGTGACGTGGTGTTCCGCTTGGGCGACGGCACCATGCTGGGCGTTGAAATCTGCGAAGATCTGTGGACACCCCTGCCTCCTTCTACTTTGCTTGCCCTGAACGGTGCGGAAGTGATTGTGAATCTCTCCGCTTCCAATGAAACTGTAGGCAAGCGGGAATACCGCCGCCGTCTGGTGCAGCACCAGTCCTCCATGTGCAGCTGTGTCTATGCCTACGTTTCTGCCGGCTGCACCGAATCCACCCAGGATCTGGTCTTCTCCGGCCACAGCGTCATCGCTGAAGATGGCGCCGTTCTCTGCGAGAACAAGAATCTCATCGACACCGACTATATGATGGTCTATGATGCTGACCTGGGCAAGATCCGCTCCGCCCGCCGGAAGAACAAGAGTGTCAAGGATGCTGCTTCCCTCTACGGCAAGCTGGAACCCATGCGCCACATCGACTGCAAGTGCGGCGCCCTTCGTTCCGACGGTACCCTCTATGAACTGGACAAGCTGCCCTTTGTGCCCTCTGCCCGGGCTGACCGGATGGAACGTTGCATGTCCATTTTCCAGATTCAGGTGGCAGGCCTGAAGCAGCGTCTGGCAACCATCAACACCAACGCCGTCATCGGCGTTTCCGGCGGCCTCGACTCCACTCTGGCACTGCTTGTGACTGTGGAAGCCATGCGCCAGCTGGGAAGACCCGCCTCGGATGTGTACGCGGTAACCATGCCCTGCTTCGGCACCTCCGACCGTACCTACAACAATTCCTGGAAGCTGATGGAAACCTTGGGTGTCAATGCCAAGGAAATCAGCATCAAGGACGCGGTGACCCTCCATTTCCGGGATATCGGCCATGACCCCACGGTTTTCAACGGAACCTATGAAAATGCCCAGGCAAGAGAGCGTACCCAGATTCTGATGGATTACGCCAGTGTGGTGGGCGGCATCGTGGTTGGTACCGGCGACCTCAGCGAACTGGCTCTCGGCTGGTGCACCTACAACGGCGACCAGATGAGTATGTACGGCGTCAACGCATCCATTCCCAAGACCCTGATGCGCTGGATGATCGATGCCATTTCCGAAAGTCCCATGTTTGCTTCCTCCCGTGAGGTGCTTCAGGATATTCTGGATACCCCCATCAGTCCTGAACTGCTGCCCCCCGATGAGACCGGCAAAATCGCCCAGTATACCGAAGACCTGGTTGGCCCCTATGCCCTCCATGACTTCTTCATTTACTATATGATGCGCTACGGCTTCAGTCCCACCAAGATTTTTACCCTGGCTTGCCGCGCATTCAAAAATGATTTCGATACCGAAACCATCAAGAAGTGGATGAAGGCCTTCTATCGCCGGTTCTTCACCCAGCAGTTCAAGCGCAGCTGCATGCCCGACGGCGTGAAGGTGGGCAACATCTCTCTAAGTCCTCGTGGCGACTGGAGAATGCCCAGCGATGCCAGCGGCCGCATCTGGCTGGAGGAAGTGGACAATCTGTAAAATCACAGGGCGGGCAATTTGCCCGCCCTTACTTTATTATAATAGTATCGGCTGAATTTGCTTTCCCTCCAGCGCAGCATCCAGTGCCTGGGGGATTTTTTTGAAATCCGCTACCATACTGGTGGGCTTCCCACCGGCATTATCCTGTCCAAAGGGAACAAAATAATAATGCTTTCTCGCCAGGAGCCTGCCGATATTCTCCGCTGCGCCAGCCAAAGCGTCATTGGTGGAGACTGCAACGAGTACCGGACGGCCGTTCCGCAGATGACTTTTTGCCGCCATGGTTACCGGAGTGTCGGCGATGGAGTGGGCGAGCTTTGCCAGTGTGTTTCCGGTGCAGGGGGCGATGATCAGTGCATCCAGCATCTTTTTCGGGCCGATGGGTTCCACAGCTTCAATGGTGCGAAGAGGAGCGCGGCCACAGATTGCTTCCGCTTTCTGTAGATGTTCTTCAGCATTTCCGAAACGGCTGTCGATGCTGGCTGAGGCGAAGGAGAAGATGGGGATGACATCATAGCTTTTAGCCAATTCTCCCATCACAGGAAAAACCTCCGAGTAAGTACAGAAAGAGCCGCAGAGGGCAAATCCGATAGTCATAGTGTGCCTCCTTACATTAATAAACGAATAAAGGTATCGGCAATCAGTTTTCCTGACTCCACCGGAGCAAATTTTCCCGGCAATCCAAGAGCCGAGACGATATTAGGGCCAATCATGCCGGGTTTGGAAGCAAGCTCCAAAATTACACAGTCTGAAGATGCGATCATTTCCGGAAGAATCATGGCAGGAACCGTGTTCAGAATGACATCGTATTCCTGAAGATTTTTTTCCACAGATTGAATTTGCAAAGGATTGTACCCCAGCGCATTGATCATTCCAAGATCCGAATCTTTCCGGGCAACGATGGTCACATCAGCGCCTTTGAATTGCAACAGTTTCCCCAGACATTTCCCGATCCGCCCCCAGCCGAGAACCAGAACCTTCGCACCGGAAAGCTCTGTCTTTTCTTCCACAAGCCGAAGTGCACACCTTGCTGTGATGGCTGCATTGTCTGCAAGATAATAAGGATCCTGTAGAAAATCCACAGTCCGGTAATGATCCAGCAGAGGAGTGGACAGATTTCCTCCGGCAATGATCACATCATCGGGCAGATCGCTGAGCAGATGGGCAAGATACTGAGTTCCATTCTTGAAACTTGGAATCGGCAGCAGCAGATGAGTCACATCGGGAGCAGCTTTATATGTAACATGAAAACCGCAATCCTGTAAATATTTTGCCGCATATCGTATTGCCTCACTGCGGCAGATGCAGCAGATGGTTTCCTTTGACACAGGCATCACCCTTTCACGCCAGAATATGCCGGGAAGGGAAGGGTTGTGCTTGATTTTTTTTAACCGATGGATATAATGAAGGTAAGAGGTGAAGTTTATGCAGAGACTAGGATTTATTCACGATATGCTGGACGTTAAGGTTCTGATCCTGTTTGTTATGGCCCGGGTCAGTTATCCCGTTACCAACGGCGAGATTTATGAACTGTGCTATCAGGATGATTGCCTGAGCTATTTTGATGTTTGCACCGCCATTCCCGAAATGGTCAAATCCGGCCATCTGAAGGAAGTGGAGGATGAAAAATACGTCATTACCGATAAGGGCAAGGCTGACGGCTCCCTGACGGAGGATTCCATCGCCTTTACCGTCAAACAGCGGGCAGAAAATGCTGTTGCCCGGTTTAACCGCCAGATTCGCAGAAGCAGCTTCGTCAAGACCCAGATCATCCCCAGAGAGAGCGGTGATTTCTCTATCATTATGGCTCTGGACGACGAATTCGGTAATCTGATGACCCTGGAACTGGTGGCCCCTGATCAGCGCCAGGCGGTTCGGCTTGGAAAACTCTTTGAAAAGAAGGCTGAAATGGTCTATAATCTGACCATGGCGGAGCTTCTGGACGAGGAAGATGAACTGAATGACTGAGAAAAAGCGGCTGTTTCCAATGGAAATGGCCGCTTTTGTGCATTGTCACAGGAAATGGAAGAAAATGCAAGAAACCCCTTGTGTATTTTGCTATTGTGTGCTATACTATAGCTACACCGATAGATCGGTGAAACGAAAGGAGCTGCCGCATATGAAATTCCAGTACAGTGAAAAGAAAGTTAAGCTGCCCGGTAACGTCCATGCTTATGCTGAAAAGAAGGTTATGAAGCTGGCACGCTATTTCGGGGAGGATGCGGAGGCACTTGTCGTCTTTTCTGTCGAGAAGGGCCGGAACAAGGCTGAGCTGACCGTTCACGGTGCAGGCACCTGGTTCCGCGCCAGTGAGAGCACTTCCGACATGTTCGCGTCCATTGATGCCGCCGTTGGCACCATCGAGGGCCAGATCCGTAAAAACAAGACCCGCCTGGCCCGCCGCCTGCGTCAGGATGCATTCGTTCGCAGTGTGCAGGAAGAAACCTCTTTTGCTCCCGAAACAGCTGAAGATGACCTGAGCATCGTCAAGATCAAGAGTTTCTACTTCAAGCCCATGACCCGTGAGGAAGCCGTTCTGCAGATGAACCTGCTGGAGCACAACTTCTTCGCATTCCGTGATGAGGACAATGGTGGATCCTTCGCCGTCGTTTATCGCAGAAACGACGGTGGCTACGGCCTGATTGATGATGTGGAATAAGCTTCGTTAGGATATTTGGGAGCCTCGAAAGAGGCTCCCAAAATTTTTGCCAAAAAATTTGTAATCACGCCTTGACAAAAAGTTAGGTGTGTGTTAGTATATGCAAGTCGTTCGGGGGACCGGGCGGCCGGGAAACCAAAGCGAAGGAATTTGACAGGAAATGAAAAAAGTTCTTGACAAATGACGGAAGCTGTGGTAGACTGAAAAAGCTGCAACAAAAGAAGCTTTGCGACGAAGCGAATCGAAAAAAGTTTGAAAGAAATGAAAAAAGTTCTTGACAAACGGATT
>JAFXAV010000076.1 GCA_017516785.1 Oscillospiraceae bacterium | reverse complement strand
GTAGAACAGCACGGCCCCGGACTGTCCGACCGGATGGTTCGGGTCTGCCACGCAAGCTGCAGTGCCGCCCTGAAACGGGCAGTGCAGGAGGGGCTGATCCGGTTCAATCCCGCCGCCGGATGCAAGCTGCTGCCGAAGAAAAGCGGCGAAATGCAGATCCTGACCCAGGAGGGAATGCAGCGGTTTCTGATCCAGGCGAAGCAGGATGGATACTACGAATTGTTTCTGCTGGAGCTAGGAACGGGGCTGCGGCTGGGGGAGATTCTGGCCCTGCAATGGACGGATCTGAACTTCACCACCGGGGAGCTGCGGATCACCAAATCAGCCACCTTTATCGAGAAGGAACTGGTTCTCACAGAGCCGAAAACCAAGTCCTCCATCCGCTCCATCATCCTGCCGCCCAGCCTCCTGAAAGTGCTGGGGGAGTACAAAAAGACGCTGAATTCCCGGTGGATGTTCCCGTCCCCGGTGAAGGAGGATGCGCCGATCACACCCAGCTACGCACGGCGGCGGATGCAGCAGACCCTGGAGAGGGCGGGGTGCAAAAAGGTGCGGTTTCACGATCTGCGGCACACCTTCGCCACCATGGCACTGGAACACGGCATGGATGTAAAGACCCTGTCCACCATCATTGGCCACGTTTCCTCGGCAACCACCCTGGACATTTACTCCCACGTTACGGATACCATGCAGAAGCAGGCGGCGGTGAAAATCGACCACCAAATCGGCAAAACCGATGCACCCATGCCGCAGGAGGAGAAGAAGCAACACACCGATCAGCGGAACTTCCAGCCCTACCAGCCGAAGCACCGCAAGCGGGGAACTGGCTGTATTTACCAGATCAATGACCACCTCTGGGAGGGGAAATACTCCCCCAAAGGCGCCGACGGCAAGCGCATCCGTAGAAATGTCTACGCCCCCACCAAAGAGGAATGCGAGGAAAAACTGGCAGTCATGATCGAGGAAATGAAGAAGGAGATTGCGGTGGAGAAGGAAAAGTTGAAAGCGAAGAAATAACGAATGACCCAGCATCGCTCACGATGCCGGGTTAGCAATTATAACCGGATATAGTCCTTCAAATGGTGATCTAATAGACGTATAATTTCCAGCTCGTCCAACGCATCGAAAAAAGCATTATGGCTTTCGTGATAAGTACGGTCCCCGGAGAGCAGGCGAAGCATGGGTTCTACTCCGTAGCCTCGTTTCAGACGGCCAGTGGAGCAACAGTCGGCGTTAGCAGGAATCTTGGGATTGTGCTGGCGATAGGCAGCAAGGCGCATGATATCGTACCAGTCATAATCTCGAAACTCAGGCAGATGATTGCGGTCAAAGCAGGCGTTGTATGCGAAGATGGAATGGACATCGTGTTGCTGGAACCAAGCGCGCAGATCAGCAATAGCCTCGGCTCGTGTACAGAGGATAGGCTTTACTGGTGTTTCCAAGAACAGAGTGTCATAGTACATACCGCCGATCTCATACTCAATGGGCAGGATGTGATATTTGGCTTCAACAGCTTCAAAGGTGTCCGAATCGGCAATCACGGTGCCGATGGACATGACTTGGTCTGCCCAGTTGGTTTCTGTGTCGATGACAGCGAATTTGCCCATGTGTTTCTCCCCTTGGTGGCGTTACTAATCGTAACAAGTATATCGTAAAAAGATGTGGTTGGCAAGTTTACAATGGACGATGCAGCGTGATATAATGGTGAAAAGTAAGAGTGAGGTGTGGAACGTGATCGTCTACGAAGCAAAACTGAATGACGAACTGCTGGAAAAGCTGATTGCCATGTCTGGGGACTGGGAAGCGGAAAACATCACCTATGGCTACCGCAAGAATGACCGCAGCGACATCGAGGGAAATCGAATCTTTCTGGCGGAGCAGGACGGCGAGATTCTGGGTTACCTGTTCGGGCATGAGGAAAAGTCGGAGCGACCCAGTTCTATCATGACGGACGGAACCCCTTATTTTGAAATCGAGGAACTCTATGTGGTTCCCAATCACCGAAGCGAGAGTATCGGCAGAGCGCTGTTCTACTATGCGGAGCAGGCTGTAAAAGCTGCAGGTATCGAATTTATCATGCTCAGCACCGCAACGAAGAACTACAAGAGCATCCTGCATTTCTACATTGACGAGCTGGGAATGGATTTCTGGAGCGCAAGACTTTTCAAGAAACTGTGAGAAACCCGGTAATTGACAAACATTACCTTAAGTGCTATGCTTATCCCATAAATTTGAAAGAAAGGAGTGAACTTCATGCTGTACCTGAATTATTCTAACTTCAATCTCAATAGCGGAAGACTTGCTCCTTATACTTTTGCCCGGTAAAACTTGGGATAGGTGTGTTGCATGGCGCAAGCTTCGGCTTGCGCCATTTTTGCTTTTGAGGGAGGACAGTATGAATATAACTTACGATTCAGCGAAAATTGAGGATGTAGAGCGGGTCTATCAACTATGCAAGCAACTGATCCATGATTACGAAAACATCGACCGTATTGATTTGGATAGGGTGCTTAGCTGGGTTCGCAAAAAGATAGCAAATTACATTAATGAATACACGACAGTCTTTGTAGATGGAAAGAAGGCTGGCTACTATCATTTCTACAAAAACGAGGATGGAGAATACGAAATAGATGACTTGTACATATTCCCAGATTTTCAAAACCAAGGCATCGGCTCAAGTGTAATCCGAAAGTGCTGTTCAGAAGTTGATGAGCCGGTGATGCTCTATGTATTCATAAAAAATCAAAGAGCGGTTTCACTGTATAATAGATTGGGATTTGCGGTTGTTGAAACAGTAAAGGACAGCCGGTACATCATGAAAAACTACAATAACAGCAGAAAGTATTACGCCGCTTATAATGAGCGCTACAAAACCGCTCATGCACACGGTGTCAGTTGGTCAAGCGATGTCAGCACACCAATTGTAATGGAAGTGATTGAAAAATATAGTATCAGTCGTGATCAGCAGCTATTAGAGATTGGCTGCGGTGAAGGTAGAGATTCCAGAGCAGTGTTGGAAAACGGGTACCGGCTAATGGCGACGGATATTTCAAGCGAAGCCATTGCTTACTGCAAAAAGCGAATGCCCCGATATGAAAGCAATTTCAGCGTTTTGGACTGTCTATCTGATGATTTGGATTCTAGGTTTGATTTCATTTTAGGAATTGCAGTTATCCATATGCTTGTGCTTGACGAGGACAGGAATGGATTCTATCAATTTATCCATAAGCATTTAAGCCTAGATGGAATTGCATTGATCTGTACGATGGGCGATGGAGAGTTTGAAACCCAAAGTGATATTTCTGAGGCTTTTACTCTCCAGGAAAGAAATCACGAATCGGGAAAAATGATGGTAGCCGGAACATCGTGTAGGATGGTTTCCTTCAGCACATTTGAAAACGAGTTGGCACGCAATGACTTGAGCATTATCGAGAAAGGGATTACCAGCTCACTTCCTAATTTCAACAGCCTAATGTATGCAGTTGTAAGAAAAACTAACTTTCCAAAGGGTTAAAGTATATGGAAATCAGAGAATACAGAACATACAATGCACAAGAGATCCTGCCCCTGTATGCAAGCGTTGGCTGGACTGCCTATACCGACCACCCGGAGGTGCTGAGAAAAGGATTTGAAAACGCCATGCTGACCCTTGCAGCTTACGAGGACGATCAGCTTCTGGGTATCATTCGTGTCGTGGGTGATGGGCATACCATCGTGTTTGTTCAGGACATTTTGGTGTTCCCGGAGCATCAGCGAAAAGGCATCGGTTCGGCACTCCTGCAAGCAATTCTGGATAGATACAGCCATGTTAGCCAGATCGAACTGGCAACGGACAACACACCGAAAACCATAGCTTTTTCCAGTCTATGGGCTTCCGTGAAATGTCAGAGATCGGCTGCTGTGGATTTATGAAACTGTGATTTGTGAGGCAAGAAAATGAAACAAGATATGTGTGTGACCTGTGATGACGGCATTTTGAATATTCGCGTCGGTGCGATTATCATGAAAAATGGCAAAATCCTGATGGTTGGCAATGGAAGATCGAACTATCTCTATTCTGTCGGTGGCAGAATTATGTTTGGTGAAACGGCGGAAGAAGCGGTTGTCAGAGAGGTGTACGAGGAAACCGGTGTAAAGATGGATGTTGACCGCCTTGGTTTCGTCCATGAGAACTATTTCTATGGAGATGCGCCTACGAATCTTGGTAAGCAGATTTACGAGATATCTTTCTTCTTTTATATGAAAGTCCCGAATGACTTCGAACCGATTAGTGACAGCTTTACGGAAGATAACTGCAAAGAATTCCTCAGATGGGTCTCTCTCGATGAGAATATCATAATGTATCCGACATTCTTCAGAACGGAGTTGAAGAATCCAACGGATACTGTAAGGCATTTCGTGACAGATAAAAGATGAGGCACAGATGGACAGCAGTAGTTCCATTGTGCAATGTAGGAAAGGATTATTATGGTTATCGGAATATTTGGTGAAAGCTGCACCGGCAAGAGCACGCTTGCTGAGAAGATTTCTGCCAGCTTTCCTTGTGAAGTATTTACCGGCAAAGATTATCTGCGCCTTGCCAAAAACGAGAACATTGCTAAGGTGATGTTCCAGAAGAAACTGACTGCCGCAGTCAATGGCGAGAATATTATCTATGTGATTTCTGAGAAGGAGCATCTTTCTCTGCTCCCGGAGGGAGCATTGCGGATTCTTGTGACTGCGGATCTGGAGCTGATAAAGACCCGGTTCGCCCAGCGGATGCATGGCAATCTACCTGCGCCCGTAGCAGCCATGCTGGAAAAGAAGCACGGTTGCTTCGATGCTCAGCTTCATGATATCCATGTGGTTTCGGGAGAAACAGACTTAGGTACCGTGGTTGAGAAAATTATAGCAGAGGTATGAGTTATGCTGTTAACGGAATTTGACCCTGCGAGAAACGCAGTCATTGACCCTGATATTATGTTCCACAAAATTCCTGATTTTCCCGAGACAGTCGTTTCGATTTTCTCCCATCAGCTGTTTGAGACGATTCTGAACTTCCTGGGTGGAAAGGTGATTGCGGAAACCCATGATGTGGACGGTATTTGGCCTGTCTATGAGGTTACATACAAGGAAAAGCGCTTTGCGTTTTATAAAGCCAGATTGGGCGCACCTGCCTGCGTTGGCTGTTTTGAGGATGTGATTCCCATGGGAGCAAAGCGGATCATCCTGCTGGGAAACTGCGGTGTTCTGGATAAAAATATCCAAGACTGTGGCATTATCATCCCCACGAAAGCTATCCGGGATGAGGGCACCAGTTACCATTATGCTCCCGCCGCTGACTACATTGAAGTGAACTCGAAGTATGTGGACGAGTTTACATCGGTACTGGATGAATTCGGATACCCCCATGTAAAAGGCACAACCTGGACCACGGACGCTTTCTACCGGGAGACCAGAGCGAAGGTGGAAGCCAGAAAGAAGATGGGAGCAATTTGCGTAGAGATGGAGTGCGCTGCCATGCAGGCTATGTGCAATTTCCGTGGCGTGGAGTTTTTCCAATTCCTCTATGCAGGAGATAACCTGGATCATTCCAATTGGGATCCCAGATCCCTGTCCGGCAGGGCCCGACTGGATGATAAAGAAAAGATTGCGCTGTTGGCGTTTGAACTTGCCTGCCGGATATCGTAAAGGAAAGAGGACTGTAACTTGAAATTGATTGGTATTACAGAAGTCAATGATGCTCTGGCGCAGATGGTTGCCCTGTTCCGGGTGGAACTGCGCGCTTATAAGGGCATCGTCTCAAAACCTAATATTGAAACTGGGCGAGAAGAGATGGAGGAATACCTTGCAGCCAAATTCCCAGTGTTTGCCGCCATTATAGACGGTAAGTACGCAGGCTATATGGTCTGTAGGATTGACAACGAAGTTGTCTGGGTGGAGTCCATCTTCGTTCGGGAAGAATATCGCCGGTGCGGTGTTGCTTCTGCTCTACATAGCAAGGCAGAGGAAATCGCAGCTTTCTACGGCGAAGAAACCGTTTACAACTATGTTCATCCCAATAACCACCGGATGATTGCGTTTCTGCGGAAACGAGGTTACACGGTCTTGAATCTGATTGAAATCCGTAAGCCATACCAAGGAGAGATGCTGACGCAAGTAATTACCGTGGGCGAACATGAATTCGATTACTAAAAGGGATGGTGAATACAAGATGATCCACTTAGTTGATATCGACCCGGATAACTGGAGATTAGGTTTGAAAGTAGCGGAATCCCAGAAAACTCATGTGGCGGATTCTGCGACTTTACTGGCAAGGGCTTATGCCTATCGGGATTACCGTAGCCGTGCGTTCGTAATCTATGATGACGAAACACCTGTTGGCATGGGATTGTACTATGACCTACCGGAATTGGAATGCTATGATCTGAGTCAGCTTTTTATTGACGAGCGGTACCAGGGCAGAGGATATGGCAAAGCTGCAACGCAATTTGTGCTTGATGCCATGAAACAGGATGGAAAGTATGACAAGGTTGCTCTGTGCTATGTCGAGGGCAATGATGTGGCGAAGCAAATGTATGAGACATTTGGCTTCGTTGAAACTGAACGTGACGGTGATGAAATCGTTATGGAGCGGGTTCTGTAAACAGAACATCAAAAATTGACATGCTGTAAACAAAGAAAAGACCTTCAGCATTCGGAGTGAATGCTAAAGGTCGAATTATTATCCTTGGGTATCAGGAGAAACAGAGGGGAGGTTGCCGAGGTTGTTGTTTTCACTACCGTCTGGGATGGATTTTAGGTATTCGGTATCGCCCCGGTGGGCGATGCCGACACCGGTGATTCTGTCGCCCTCTTTCACGAGACCTACAATCCGCTTTGCGTTGGCATTTGCCTGAGGGATTTGATCCAATGTATTTTTGACGAGATTATGATCTTCCATTTTGTATTACCCCTTTCGGGAATAGTATTTACACGGTCAAAAGCTGGTATGCAATAAACAAAGAAAAGGACTGCGGGAGGTAATCCTGAAGTGGTCAAGCAAAAGACGATCGAAAATGGGAATAGCACATGATATCTGCTGTAAAATAGAAATACTAAACTCAAAAAGATTCGGATAACTCCGAAAATGAGAAAAAGGACTTATGTGGTCAGTCACCGCTGGCGGACACTAAATTCATATCAAAAGTTAAGAAAACGGCTGATTTCACAGGAAATCAGCCGTTTTTTAATGGTCCGGGCGACAGGATTCGAACCTGCGGCATCTAGCTCCCAAAGCTAGCGCTCTACCAAACTGAGCTACGCCCGGATATTCAGTTAAAGATTTTTCAGATGTGGTCAAACATGTGGTCAAAAGCCATTTTAGACCGCAGATTTTGAAAAGTCAAGGGAGAAAAGTGCTAGAGCCGCAACGGTTTTTCGGATTGCGGATTTTTCCGGGAAGATCGGATCGCTCAGCACCCAAAGCTAGCGCTCTACCAAACTGAGCTACGCCCGGATAACATATAACGCAAAATATTATACACCAGGAAAAAGAAAAAAGCAATCAAAAAATCTGCTGTTGAGCAAAAAGACTGATTGTGGTATGATAAAAAGAAAAGGAGGCTGGGGATGATGAAGAAAAAATTGTCGCAGGAGATGCTGAAACTGATCGCCTGCGTGACCATGCTGCTGGATCATATCGGCGCGACGATTCTGCCCTCGACTGGTCTTCGGATGATCGGCAGAGCTTCCTTCCCGATTTTCTGTTTTTTGTTGGCGGAGGGCATTGCCTATACAAGAAATCCGAAAAAATACGGCCTCCGGCTGCTGATTGGCGCGCTGTTGGCGGAGATTCCCTTTGATCTGCTCTTTTACGGCCGCCTGACCTTTGAACATCAGAATGTGATGGTGACTTTGCTCCTTGGTTTTCTGATGGCACAGTGGATGAAAAAGACCGGCAATATCATGCTACCCTTTGCGGTTTGCTTCCTGAGTGCAGAATTTCTCAACACGGATTACGGCGGATTTGGTGTGGTATTAATCGCGCTGTTCTATATTAGCCGGGAACATCCGCAGAAGTTCCTGATTCAGCTGATCGGTTTGGCGGTGACCATGTGCATGATGAACAGTATGGAGGTCGCGATTGGTCTGGTTCGTGTGCCGATTCAGCTGTTTGCACTGCTGGCAATGGTGCCGATTTATTTCTATTCCGGAGAAAAAACCACACAGAATGTTTGGATTCAGCGGGCATTTTACCTGTTCTATCCAGTGCATCTTGCAATTTTGCTGCTGCTCAAATAAAAAAGACCCGCCGGGGATTCCCCGGCGGGATTTTTTCTTAGACGTTGAACAGGAAGTTGACGATGTCGCCGTCCTTCATGACGTATTCCTTGCCCTCGGAGCGGACCTTGCCCTGGCTCTTGGCATTTGCCATGGTGCCCAGTTCCTTCAGATCGTCGAAAGCGATGACTTCTGCGCGGATGAAGCCCCGCTCGAAGTCGGTGTGGATCTTGCCGGCAGCCTGGGGAGCCTTGGTGCCGCGCTTGATGGTCCATGCACGGCATTCGTCGGTACCGGCGGTCAGGAAGGAGATGAGGCCCAGCAGCGCATAGCTGGACTTGATCAGGCGGTCCAGACCGGACTCAGCAACGCCCAGCTCTTCCATGAACATAGCCTTCTCTTCGGGGTCGTCCAGCTCAGCAATGTCAGCCTCCAGCTTGGCGCAGATGGGCAGCAGCTGGCTGCCTTCTTCGTCGGCCAGACCCTTGACGGCCATGTAGTGCTGGTTACCCTCGGGCTTGTTGATCTCATCTTCAGCCAGGTTGGCAACATAGATGGTTTTCTTCAGAGTCAGCAGGTCGGAGGTACTGATGAGGGCCAGATCTTCCTTGTCATCGGTGAAGGTGCGGGCCAGCTTGCCCTCGTTCAGATGGGCCAGCAGTTCGGTGAAGACTTCCACCTCACGGGCGAACTTCTTGTCTCCGCCCTTCATGGCCTTCTGTGCCTTATCGATGCGTCGTTCCACCATTTCGATGTCGGCCATGACCAGCTCCAGGTTGATGATGTCGATGTCGCGGAGGGGATCGGTGGTGCCTTCCACGTGGGTGACATTGGAATCCTCGAAGCAGCGGACCACATGGACGATGGCATCGGTGGTACGGATGTTGCTCAGGAACTTGTTGCCCAGACCTTCGCCCTTGGAAGCGCCCTTCACGAGGCCTGCGATATCAACGAATTCTACAACAGCGGGGGTGGTCTTCTTGGGGGAGTAGAAGTCGCTCAGCCACTGCAGCCGCTCATCAGGAACGGAGACGACGCCCACATTGGGGTCGATGGTGCAGAAAGCATAGTTGTCGGCGGGAACGCCGGCGTTGGTAATGGCATTGAACAGGGTGGACTTGCCCACATTGGGCAGACCAACGATACCAAGTTTCATATATCTCAAAACTCCTTTGTTTTCATTATATCCTAAAAGCGCCAATGCGCATAACTTGACAATTTATTCTAGCATAAAAGAAAGGAAGTTTCAATATCTTTCGGGCAAAAAGAAATGCCGGATGCGACTGCATCCGGCACTTTTCGTCAGTTTTTGTTTTTGGGAAGCTCGGCCACCATCTTTTCAAGTCTCGTGGGATAGACACGGGCGAGACCGCCTTCGCTGGTTTCCTTGTACATGTGGCTCAGGTTCAGACCGGTTTCGTACATGGCTTTGCAGACCATGTCATAGCTGATGTTCCGGCTGTCGGAGAGGAAGTAGCTCAGGTTGCAGGCGTTCAGTGCCCGGAGGGCGGCGACAGCATTGCGCTCGATGCAGGGAATCTGCACCAGACCGCAGATGGGGTCGCAGGTGAGGCCCAGGTGATGTTCCATGGCAACCTCGGCGGCGTATTCCACCTGTTCCAGGGTGTTGCCGAACATTTCAGCCAGGCCGGAAGCCGCCATGGCGCAGGCAGTGCCGATTTCCGCCTGGCAGCCGCATTCGGCACCGGAGACGGAGGCGTTGTGCTTGGTCAGGGCACCGATGAGACCGGCGGTGGCAAGGCCACGGAGAATCTGCTCGTCGGTCAGGTTCCGGGTCTGCTGGATGTAGCGCAGGGATGCAGGCAGAACGCCGCAGGCGCCGCAGGTAGGGGCGGTGACCACGGTGCCGTTGTCCGCATTCTGCTCAGAAACGGCAAAGGCGTAGGCGCTGAGGATGCGGCATTCCCACAGCTGAGGAGTTTCCTCAGGGGGCTGCAGTTCGTAGAGCTTCTTGGCCCGCTTCTGGACGTTCAGACCGCCGGGCAGAATGCCGTCGGACCGGAGGCCGTTCTCGATGGCCTGCTTCATGGCGTCCCAGACCTCAGCAAGATACTCCCAAATTGCCTCGTCTTCAAACTTTTCCACATAGTCGCTGAGCCGGGGCAGCTGATGATCCTTGCAGTACTGCATGATCTCAGCCATGGTGTTGTGGGGATAGACTTCCGCTGCGGAAACCGCGGCAGAATTACCGGCCAGCCGGATATCGCCGCCGCCGATGGACTCCACACGAAGCCGTCCGGTTTCTTCACCACCAATCAGGCAGATCAGATCCATGGTGTTGGGATGGGAATCGGGGATGGTCAGGTCAGAAAAGACAATTTCTGTGGGAATGGGGGAGAGGACTTCCCGGATGACCCGGTCGGTGCCGTGTCCCACGCCGGTTTTGCTCAGGGAACCATAAAGGTAGACCCGGTAGCTGTCCGCATTGGGATATTTTTCTTTAAACAGGCGGGCGGCCCGCTCCGGACCCATGGTATGGGAGGAGGAGGGACCCTTGCCGATCTTGTAAATATCGCGGATGGATTTCATGGAAATACCTCCGTATTCTGTACTCTACTTTCAAGTATATCAAATTCGGGGGCAGATTACAATGATTTTTCGTAAATTATTGGGGTTTCAAAGTCTTGACAGATGTGCTAAAATATAATGTACGCAATTATATATTTTTTCGAGAGGATGAAAAGATATGGCAAAAGATAAGAAGGTCGAACAGATTACCGATATGGAGGTCGACTTTGCGCAGTGGTTCACTGACGTGTGCAAGAAGGCGCAGCTGATCGATTACTCTTCCATCAAGGGTGTGTTCATCTACCGTCCCTATGGCTACGCCATCTGGGAAAACATTCAGCACATCATGGATGCTGAGTTCAAGAAGCAGGGTGTTGAGAACGTCTACATGCCCATGCTGATCCCCGAGTCCCTGCTGCAGAAGGAAAAGGACCACGTTGCAGGTTTCGCTCCCGAGTGCGCATGGGTCACCATGGGCGGCAGCGAGCGTCTGGAAGAGAAGTACGCAATCCGTCCCACTTCCGAGACCCTGTTCTGCGAGCATTTCGCAAATGTTCTGCAGTCTCACAGAGACCTGCCCATGAAGTATAACCAGTGGTGCAGTGTTCTGCGCTGGGAGAAGACTTCCCGTCCCTTCCTGCGTCACCGTGAGTTCCTGTGGCAGGAGGGTCACACCATCCACGCTACCGCTGAAGAGGCAAAGGACTTCACCGAGACCATGCTGAACGTCTACGCCGATTTCTGCGAGAACGTGCTGGCTATGCCCGTTACCCGCGGCCAGAAGACCGAGAAGGAAAAGTTCAATGGCGCCGAGGCTACCTACACCATCGAGTGCATGATGCATGACCGCAAGGCTCTGCAGGCCGGTACCTCCCACTACTTCGGCGACGGCTTCGCCAAGGCATTCGGCATCGAGTTCACCGACAAGAACAATCAGAAGGTTGCTCCCCACGAGACTTCCTGGGGCGTTTCCACCCGTCTGATCGGCGGCATCATCATGACCCACGGCGACAACAACGGTCTGGTGCTGCCTCCCAAGATTGCTCCTGTTCAGGTTGTGGTTCTGCCCATCGCCCAGCACAAGCCCGGCGTTCTGGAAGGTGCAACCGCTCTGCGTGACCGCCTGGCTGATGCCGGCGTCCGCGTCAAGATGGACGATTCCAGCAACTCCATGGGCTGGAAGTGCGCTGAGTACGAGATGAAGGGTGTTCCCCTGCGCATCGAGTGCGGCCCCCGTGATCTGGAAAACGGCCAGTGCGTGCTGGTTCGCCGTACCGACCGGGAGAAGGTCGTCGTCAAGCTGGAGGATGTGGAAGCAGCCGTTGCCGAGCAGCTGGTTGTAGTTCAGCAGCAGATGTTCGACAAGGCTAAGAAGAACCTGGACGAGCACATTTACGAGGCCCATTCTCTGGAAGAGGCCAAGGCTCTGCAGGATGAGCACGGCGGCTACATCAAGACCATGTGGTGCGGTGAGCTGGACTGCGAACTGGCTATGAAGGAAAAGGCCGGTATGTCTTCCCGTTGCATCCCCTTCGCACAGGAAAAGCTGGGCGAAACCTGCGCCTGCTGCGGCAAGCCTGCTGACAAGATGATTTACTGGGGTATTGCCTACTAATTCATCAATTTAAAGTCGTATTTAAGGAATTCTGAAAACGACGCAGTGAGATTTTTCTCGCTGCGTCGTTTGTTTTTTAAGGAGGGGTGTAAAATGGAACGAATCATGATTATCGGCTGCGGCGGCGCGGGAAAGTCCACCCTGGCACGGCAGTTGGGAGACAAAACAGGACTTCCGGTGATCCATCTGGATCAGCTGTTCTGGCGGCCCGGCTGGGTGAATGTATCGAAGGAGGAATTTGACCAGCTCCACCGGGAAGCCTTGGCGGGGGAGAGGTGGATCATCGACGGCAATTTTGACCGCACCATGAGTGAGCGAATCAAGAGGTGTGATACGGTCATCTATCTGGATTTCAGCCGGTTTGCCTGCCTGATGGGTGTCTGCATGCGGATTCTCACCACCTATGGAACGGTTCGTCCCGACATGGGGGAGGGCTGCCCCGAGCGCATTGACTGGGATTTTTTGCAGTGGGTATGGAATTATAACAAAAACAAGCGGGAAAAGAATTACCGTATGCTGAACGAAGCGGAGGGCGTGGAAGCAATCGTTCTGAAAAACCGTCGGGCGGTGAAGAAATTCCTGGAGCAGTGTTGAAGAGGTGACGGAGATGATTGATATGAATGGATGGATGAATCAGTTTTTACCGGCGCTCCATGGTAGGTTCGGAGACCGTGTATGGTTTGTGGGTTTGCAGGGAAGTTATGGCAGGGGTGAGGCGACGGAAACCAGCGATCTGGACATTGTGGTGATTCTGGATGAATTGTCCGCTGGGGATATTGGGATTTACTGTGATATGCTGGATACTCTGCCCCACAGGGAACTGGTCTGCGGTTTTCTCTCCGGGAAAAGGGAGATTCTGAACTGGGAACCTTCCGACCTTTTTCAGTTTTATTATGATACGAAACCCATCAAGGGAAATCTTGATGAACTGCTGCCCCTGATTGATGATGCGGCAGTCAGAAAAGCGATCAAAGTCGGTGCCTGCAATATTTATCATGGCTGTGTGCACAATATGCTTTATGAGAAGAGCGGGGAGATTCTGAGAGGACTCTACAAAGCGGCATCCTTTGTGGTGCAGGCAATCTGCTTTCAGCAGACTGGAAACTATGTGACCCATCAAAAAGAGCTGCTGCGGGTGGTTTCCGAAGATGAACAGGGGATCGTAGATACTTTTTTGAGCCTAAAGCAGGGCGGAGCGGTTGATTTTCAACAGATGTCTGAAACTCTTTTTTCCTGGTCTAGGAAATGGATTGACGAAACCAAATAAAAAATCCAGGCTGCGAAGTGCAGCCTGGATTTATGCTTTTTGATGTACTTACACGATGCCCTGAGCCATCATGGCATCGGCAACCTTCAGGAAGCCTGCGATGTTGGCGCCTGCAACCAGGTCGCCTTCCATGCCGTACTTCTTGGCGGCATTGTAGGAGTTCCAGAAGATATTGTGCATGATCTGCTTCAGCTTGGCGTCCACTTCTTCAGCAGTCCAGCTGTAGCGCATGGAGTTCTGGCTCATTTCCAGACCGGAAACGGCAACACCGCCGGCGTTGACAGCCTTGGAAGGAGCAACGATGACACCGTTCTTCTTCAGGTATGCCATAGCCTCGTTGGTGGTGGGCATGTTGGAAACTTCCACATAGTACTTGACGCCGTTGGCGACAATCTGCTCAGCTTCGGCCATACCGACCTCGTTCTGGGTGGCGCAGGGCATCAGAATGTCAGCCTTGACGCCCCAGGGCTTCTGACCGGGGAAGTAGGGAACGCCGAACTTGTCAGCATACTCCTTGACCTTGTCGTGGCCGGAGGCGCGCATAGCCAGCATGAAGTTGATTTTTTCTTCGGTGTTTACACCGTCTTCGTCATAGATGTAGCCGTCAGGGCCGGAAATGGTGATGACCTTGCCGCCCAGCTCGGTGACCTTCTTGACGGTGCCCCAGGCAACGTTGCCGAAGCCGGAGACAGCGAAGGTCTTGCCCTGGATGCTGTCGCCAAGAGCGGTGAGCATTTCGTTGGTGTAGTAAACGGCGCCGAAGCCGGTGGCCTCGGGACGGATCAGGGAGCCGCCGTAGGGGATGCCCTTGCCGGTGAGAACACCTTCGTAACGGTTGACCAGGCGCTTGTACTGGCCGAACAGGTAGCCGATTTCACGGGCACCGACGCCCAGGTCACCGGCGGGAACGTCGGTATCCGCACCGACGTGACGGTACAGCTCGCTCATGAAGCTCTGGCAGAATGCCATGATCTCACGGTCGGACTTGCCTCTGGGGTCGAAATCGGAGCCGCCTTTGCCGCCGCCCATGGGCAGGCTGGTGAGGGAGTTCTTGAAGGTCTGCTCGAAGCCCAGGAACTTGATGATGCTCAGGTTGACACTGGGATGGAAACGCAGGCCACCCTTGTAGGGACCGATGGCACTGTTGAACTGCACACGGTAGCCAACATTGACCTGTGCCTGACCCTGGTCATCCACCCAGGGAACCCGGAACATGACCACGCGCTCGGGAGTGGTGATCCGCTCCAGCAGAGCTTCACGCTTGTAGGCGGCTTCGTTCTGCTCGATCACAGGACGAAGAGATTCCAGAACTTCCTGAACGGTCTGGTTGAACTCAGGCTCGTTGGGATTCTGTGCGGCAACCCGTGCCAGAATATCATCTACATAACTCATAAACAAATGTCCTCCCTGGGAAGAATTTTCATGTGGGTATTGTAGCAGATTGGATGCAGAAATACAAGTACTTTTTGCCCAACTTGCACCAGAAAATGAAAGAAGTGTCAATCTGAACGATTGACACTTCTGTTTTGAAATTCAATTTGTGCAATATTTCACCGCACTCTGGGCAGAATCTCCGTCTCAATGACGCGGATAAGGGTCTCCAGCTCTTCTTCAGTGTTGTCCTTGCAGAGGGACACCCGGAAAGAAGAGTCCATGGCCTCAGGAGAGACGTGCATGGCTTCCAGCACATGGCTCCGGTGACCCTTGGCGCAGGCGGAACCGGCGGAAACGCAGATGCCGTGATCCTGCAGAATATTGATGGTATTCTGGGTGGGAACGCCGGGGACGGACAGGGAAAGGATATGGGGCGCTTCATGGGCGCCGTTGATCTGAACGCCGGGAAGGACGGAGATCTTTTCCACAAGCTGCTGCAGCAGCTTCTTTTCGTGGGCGATGTCAGATATAAATGTGGCAGCGCCGGCGGTGCAGGCGGCGGCGAAGCTGAAAATGGCGGGGGTGCCCTCGGTGCCGCTGCGGTAGCCGGATTCCTGACCGCCGCCAATGAGCAGGGCGGGGAAAGATTTCAGCTTGGGGGAGATGTACAGCGCGCCGCAGCCCTTGGGGCCGTGGACCTTGTGGGAAGAAATGGAAATCAGGTCAGCGCCCAGAGTTTTGGCAGTGAAGGGAACCTTCAGGAAACCCTGAACCGCGTCAGTGTGGAACACAGCGTTGGGGCAGAGCTTGTGGGTCAGCTTTGCCATGGCGGAGATGGGCATCACGGAGCCTGCCTCATTGTTGACCATCATGATGGAGACCAGAATGGTGTCCTTGCGAAGGGCTGCCTTCAGGGAATCCAGGGTGATGCGGCCCAGTTCGTCGGGCTGCAGGTAGGTCACTTCGAAGCCCTGGCTTTCCAGATCCTTCATGCAGTTCAGAACGGCGTGATGCTCGATGGCGGTGGTGATGATGTGCTTGCCCCGCTTGCCGAAGCGCTTGATGGTGCCATAGATGGCCCAGTTGTCCGCTTCTGTGCCGCCGGAGGTGAAGAACACCCGGTCATATTCAGCGCCCATGGCAGCGGCTACCTTATGGCGGGCATCCCGGAGATTGTGGGCGGCATCGAAGCCGAAATTGTAGAGGGCGCTGGGGTTACCCCAGTTTTCGGTCAATGCTTTGGTCATGGCCTCCACCGCTTCGGGGCAGGGGCGGGTGGTGGCAGAATTGTCTAAATAAATCATAGTCTTACTTTCCTACACAAAAACGTTCAAAAATACGGGCGGTGATGTCTTCCCGGACGGTGGCGCCGGTGACTTCGCCCATGGCTTCCATGGCTTCCTCCACGTCGGTCAGCACCGCGTCGGGAGTCAGGCCGAAGCTGAGACCGTCCAGAGCGGTGTTCATGGCATCGTAAGCTCTGCGGATGGCATCATGCTGCCGGGCATTGGTCAGGATAGAGCCGTCGCAGGGGGCGTTTCCTGCAAACATCTGGTCCACCACTTCTGCCAGCCGGTCAAGACCTTCGCCGGTTTTGGCGCAGATGGGAATGACGGTGGAGAAGGGCAGGTCGTGAGTTTCAACGGCAGCGCCCAGGTCGGACTTATTAATGAGGGCGATGGCGTTGGGGAGACTACGGCAGAATTCGATGACTGCCCGGTCTTCTTCCGTCAGGGCATCGGAGCCGTCGCAGACGAAAATCACAAGATCGGCATTCTCCACAGCCTGACGGGAGCGCTCGACACCCATGGCTTCGATTTTATCTTCCGTTTCACGGATGCCGGCGGTGTCGATGAGCCGCAGGCGGGTGTGGCCCACCATAACGGTTTCTTCCACGGTATCACGGGTGGTGCCTGCCACTTCCGTGACGATGACCCGGTCGTAGCCGGCCAGAGCATTCAGCAGGCTGGACTTGCCAACATTGGGTTTACCCACAATGGCGGCGGCCACGCCCTGGCGCAGGATTCTTCCCTGGCCGTAGGTGTTCAGCAGGTTGTGGAGTGCCTGGGCATCGGCACGGAGGGAGCTTTCATAGCTATCGAGGCCAAAGTCCTCGATATCCTCATCGGGATAGTCCAGAACCGCGTGGAAATGGCTGCAGAGGTTGGTCAGGTCGTCATAGATGGGTGCCAGCTTCTTCTGGAGCTTGCCGCCAACCTGACCGGCTGCATTGGCAGCTGCCTCGGCGGAGTCTGCTTCAATCAGATCGATGACGGCTTCTGCCTGAGTCAGGTCCAGATTGCCGTTCATAAAGGCCCGCTTGGTGAATTCGCCCCGCTTGGCAGGTCTTGCGCCTGCGATATACAGGGCCTCCAGACCAGCTGCCAGCACGGCAGGGGAGCCGTGGCAGTGGAATTCCACAGTGTCCTCGCCGGTGTAGCTGTGGGGCCCCCGGGTGTAGATGGCGCAGCAGGAGTCGATGACTCTGCCGAACTTGTCGTGGAGCTCACCCAGAATCAGCTTCCGGTTGGGAGCATCAGTCAGGGGCTTGCCGCTTTTACAGGTAAAAACTTTTCCGCCGATGGCGGCGCAGCTGTCGCCGGACATCCGAATGATGCCGATGGCGGAAATCTGGTTGCCGGTGGATACGGCAGCAATCACTTGAGACATAGGAATTCTCCTTTATTTATTGAGAAACGCCAGAGGATCACCCTCGGTGGCGATGAAGTGCATCAGCATATAGGCGCACATGATGGCAACGTTCTCTTCTTTTAATATCCGGCGGCATTCTTCCCGGTCAGCCAGCACCACCTGAATATCCTCGGTGCCCTCCTGATGGGAGCTGGTGGGCTCGCCGGAGCAGTAGCCATATACGGTGCCGCAGCTTTCGTCGGTCATGCCGATGGTGGTGAAGAAGGGACGGGAGTAGGAACCGGCCTCCACGGGAATGAACTGCAGTCCCGTTTCTTCGTACATCTCCCGGATGCCGGCATCCAGCATATCTTCGCCCGGCTCCACCAGACCTGCGGGGAATTCGTAGACGAAGCCGTTGATGGGATAGCGGAACTGACGGATCAGAACCACCTTGTCCTTCTTTTCACCGTGAACACCGTAGAGGATCACGCCGTCGGGGTGGTTGTCATGGGTGGCTGCCTTGAGGGAATGTTCGTCTTTCCGGCGGGATGCCACATAGTAAGGAGCGGAAGAACCGTCCCGGAACTGGGCATCCAGCTCATAGAGATTCAAAAATCGATTGTTGGTCTGTTTTCTGATACCTTTTACCCGGTTCATGGCATAACCTCCCACTATATAATATATTCAATATAACACTTAACTGTATAAATTGCAATAAGTTCGGGCAAGATATCCGGGAGGTGAGGAAATGGAAATGCCCATGTATCCGGGAGAACTGAATGACGGGAACATCCGCGCCATTTTCTGTGGGGCGGGGGACTTTGTTGCCCGGGAACTGCAGTGCCGCGCAGGGAAGGTATATACTTATTATATTGATGGCCTGACCTCCGGCGGGGATATTGCGGATCTGGTATTCAAACCGCTATTCCAGAATCTGACCGGGGATATGGGGCAGGCTTATCAGGAAGCGCTGACAGGTAGTGTCTACTGTGCCTCCACCTCAGAATGCAAAAATCTGGACGACGCGGCATTAAAACTGGTCAACGGTTTCTGTGTGGTGCTGTTTCCGGGTGTTGGTGCGGTATCCTATGAGGTAAAGACCGGGCAGCAGCGCTCTCCCTCCACGCCGGAGGTGGAGAATACAGTCAAGGGTCCCAAGGACTCCTTTGTAGAATCTGTCCGGGTGAATACCAGCCTGATCCGGCGGCATCTGAGAACCCCTGATCTGCGGCTGTACGAAACGAAGGTCGGAAGACGCAGCCTTACCAATGTGACAGTGGCCTGGATCGAGGGGATCACCAGCGAAAAACTGGTGGAGCAAATGAAGGCCCGTCTGGACGAAATTGATATCGACGGCTTCATCACCCCGGCGGCGGTGGAGGAATACATTACAGGTTCCAGAAAGACTGCCTTTCCTTTGATACAGTATACAGAACGTACCGACAAATTCTGTCAGGGGCTGTTGGACGGCAGAGTCGGATTGATCGTGGATGGACTGCCTCTGGCGTATCTTGCCCCGACGGATCTGGGATATCTGATGGACAGTGCGGAAGACCGAAGCCGGGATTTTATCACGGCATCCTCGGTACGGGTACTGCGGTATATGGCATTGATCACCGGACTGCTGCTGCCGGGAATCTATATTGCTCTGGCCACATTTCATCAGGAACTGATTCCGCTGCCCATGCTTCGGGCAATTATAGAAAGTAAAAGATCGGTACCGTTTTCAACGGTTGCGGAAATTCTGGGTTTATTGATAGCCTTTGAACTGCTGCAGGAGTCAGGCGTCCATCTGCCTCAGGCAATCGGCCAGTCTGTATCGGTGGTAGGCGGTATTGTAGTGGGCAGTGCGGCGGTGGAAGCGGGATTGATTTCACCGGTGGCGCTGATCGCAGTGAGCCTGACAGGAATATGCGGCTTTGTGCTGCCCAACAGGGATCTTGCAGAGGGAATTCGTGTCTGGAGATTTGGAATTGCGGTGCTGGCTTCCTTTGCGGGATTGCCTGGGGTGGCAGCCGGATTAATTTGCCTGATCATCCATTTGGCATCGCTCCGCTGTATGGGGATTCCCTATCTGATGATCAACAGAAGAGAAGATGAAAGCGCAGGGATCCTTCGCCCGATGCTGAAAGCATCAAAACAGCGCAACAGTGCATTGAGGCCCAAAGATAGGAGGAATCAAAAGTGAAAAGACTCCTCCTGTATATAATGGTAATAGGCGCAGCGCTGCTGATCCCGGAGCAGGGAACGGATGTAGGAAAGTTGCAGCCGGTGGAGCTGATATTCCTATATAAAGATGAAGGCGAAATCGTGCTGGAAACAGATACGGGGGGTATGGGCAGAGGGGAAACGCTGGCGGAAGCATATCAGGATCTGGAAGACACAACCCCTGGTACACTGTTCCTGGACACTGCGGATTACCTGTTGGTCGCCCGCAGCGCACGGACTCTGGTACCACAAATGGCAGCATATATGAAAGTGAACACAGGAGTCTGTCAGGCTGAAAAGGGAACAGATCTGGTTCTGGCGGCCGAATATCTGGGTGTACACCAGCCTGAAAAGACACTCAGGACACTGAAAGAAACAGACAAATTGTCTGTTTTGAAGCAGGAGAAAAAAGACGAAAAAATAATCCTAAAAATTTATAATTAGGCCTTGACAAAAAGTTAGGTGTGTGTTAGTATATGCAAGTCGTTCGGGGGACCGGGCGGCCGGGAAACTGAAGCGGAGAAATTTGACAGGAAATGAAAAAAGTTCTTGACAAATGACGGAAGCTGTGGTAGACTGAAAAAGCTGCAACAAAAGAAGCTTTGCGACGAAGCGAATCGAAAAAAGTTTGAAAGAAATGAAAAAAGTTCTTGACAAACGGATT
>JAFXAV010000075.1 GCA_017516785.1 Oscillospiraceae bacterium | reverse complement strand
TTCCCCTCTGGGGAAGGTGGCACGGCGTAAGCCGTGACGGAAGAGGGGTGCATGCAGTACATTTTTCTGAAACCTCTCCCGACCTCGCTATCGCTCGGCCACCCTCCCCAAAGGGGAGGGCATTGGCTCCACAAACTGCAAGTTGTCTGCATCAAAGCAGCGAGGCGAGAATTTCGGGGGTATCCACATCGATCAGTTCTCTTTCATCGGATGCTTCCACCAGCCGGAGCAGCTCCGGATGGCGTTTGATCACCACGCCGCCGCCTTTGCCTTCGGGAAGATGAAGAAGCTCTTCAAAAACGGCTTTCGGAAACAGGACGGGGTTGCCCTCAATACCCTGATAGCTCAGCCGATAAATCAGGTTGGGATTTTCAGCAAAGGTATCACACAGAGCGGTGATGGATTCAGCCTTCAGGCAGGGCTGATCGGAGGCGGCGAACATGATACCATCCAGTTCAGCATCCTTTTCCAACAGATATTCCATACCCAGCCGGACGGTGTCGCTGCGCTTGGGAAGATCGTGAAGAATGGCATGAATGCTCTCATTATTGCAGATTTCCACCACCTCCGGATGCCGGGTTACCACCACAGGAAGATCCACCGGAGCAGCCTTCATGGAACGAAGGATCCGAACCATAATAGGTTCTCCGTGGAAATCATGGAGCAGCTTGTTGCTGCCGAAGCGCCGGGCCATGCCGGAAGCCATAATCACGCAGCCGATTTTCATATCAATCACCTCTTGAACCCAATTGTAACACGGATGAGGCAAAAAAGAAACCCCGGAGCTTTTGAACTCCGGGGTGTTTTTACCTTCAGCGCTCGGCCTTGTGCTCGCAGTAGATGCAGCGGTAGACCTTCTTTTCCTTGTCAACCAGCTTGAACTCGTGGACAACATTGACCTCGGTGGAGGTGATGCAGCGGGGGTTCTTGCACTTGATGATGCCGGTGATGCGCTCGGGCAGCCACAGGTGGTGGCGCTTGGCGACCTTGCCGTCACGAATGATGTTGACGGTGCTGCCGGGATCGATATAGCCCAGAACGTCCAAGTCGATATCCAGCAGGGTACCGATCTTGATGATGTCCTTCTTGCCCATCTTGGTGGACTGGGCATTCTGAATCATGGCAACGGAGCAGTCCAGCTGATCCAGCTTCAGGGCGTTGTAGATGGCCATGGAACGGCCGGCGGTGATGTGATCCAGCACGATGCCGTCCTTAATCTGTCCGATAATCATACGTTAACCTCCAGCATCTTGAGAATCAGGGCCATACGGATGAACATGCCGTTCTTGGCCTGGGGGAAATAGGTGGCGCGGGGATCATCGTCCACAGCGACGGAGATCTCGTTGACGCGGGGCAGGGGATGCATGATGATCAGGTCCTTCTTGGCAGGCTCCAGCTTGTCGGGAGTCAGGATATAGGTATCCTTCAGACGGATATAGTCAGCCTCATTGAAGAAGCGCTCCTTCTGCACACGGGTCATATACAGAACGTCCAGCTCGGGCATAGCCTCTTCCATGGAAGTAACTTCCTTGTACTCGATGCCGCGGGATTCCAGTTCTTCCTCGATGATATAGCGGGGGAACTTCAGCTCCTCGGGAGCGATGAAGACGAACTTGATGCCGGTGTAGCGGGCCATGGCAGCAACCAGGGAGTGAACGGTACGGCCGAACTTCAGGTCACCGCACAGACCGATGGTCAGGTTCTCGAAGGTGTGCTTGCTGCGCCAGATGGTCAGCAGGTCGGTCAGAGTCTGGGTGGGGTGGTTGTGGGCGCCGTCACCTGCGTTGATGATGGGCACGCCTGCGCGGCGGGCAGCGACCACGGGAGCGCCTTCCTTGGGGTGACGCATGACAATGATGTCAGCATAGCAGCCGACGGTCTGAACGGTGTCGGACAGGCTTTCGCCCTTGGCGGTGGAGGAGGAACCGGCCTCGGAGAAGCCGATGACTCTGCCGCCCAGACGCTGCATGGCAGCCTCGAAGCTCAGACGGGTACGGGTGGAGGGCTCGAAGAACAGGGCGGCCAGCAGCTTGTGGTTGCAGGCATCCTGATACTTGGCGGGGTTAGCGATAATGTCCTCAGCGGTGGCAATGAGCTCGTCGATCTCTTCCAGAGTGAGGTCAGTGATATTCATCAAATTTCTCATTCTTTTGCTCCATTCACAGCCAGATAGTTCTTGATACGGGTGACGTTCTCTTCGTTGGCGGGATCCTCTTCCAGGTACTCGATGATGTCGTAGACATCGATGACGGAGTAGACGGGGAAGCCGAAGTTCTTGGTGACTTCAGTGGTGGCAGCCAGTTCGGTCTGGCCCTTTTCCTTGCGGTCAACCATGACGAAGCATGCAGCGACCTTAATGCCTTCCAGGCTGCTCAGGTTGGTCATGCTCTCGCGGATGGCGGTGCCGGCGGTGATGACGTCCTCAACGATGACGACTTCCTGACCGGGCTGGGGCTTGTAGCCGACAAAAATGCCGCCTTCGCCGTGGTCCTTGGCTTCCTTACGGTTGAAGAAGAAGGGCAGGTCCATGCCTTCCTTGGACAGAGCGACGGAAACAGCGACAGCGATGGGAATACCCTTGTAAGCGGGGCCGTACAGGACGGTCTTCTTGTCGCCCAGCTTGTCTGCGTATGCCTTGGCGTAGAACTCGCCCAGCTTGCAGATTTGATCACCGGTCTTGATTTCGCCTGCGTTGACGAAGTAGGGGATCCGGCGGCCGGACTTGGCGATGAAATCGCCGAACTTCAGAACATTGGCGCTCTTCAGGAACTCAATAAACTCTCTCTTATAAGCTTCCATGATTTATCTCCTTTTATTTGGACTCTGCCATGGAGGACCGAAGATCCTCCATGACATGCGTATTAACAATCTTAGTCGACGAAGTCAGCGACGCAGCGCTCGTAAGCGGCAACGGGGTCGGCAGCAGCGGTGATGGGACGGCCGACAACGATGTAGTCGGAGCCGATGGCCTTGGCGGCGGCGGGAGTCATGACGCGCTTCTGGTCGCCGATGTCGCCGTCAGCAAAGCGGACGCCGGGGGTGATGGTCAGGAAATTCTGACCGCAGCGGTCGTGAACCTTGCCGGCTTCCAGGGGGGAGCAGACAACGCCGTCCAGACCTGCGTTCTTGGCAGTCTCAGCGTAGTGCATAACGACCTGATCGATGGGCTCCTTGATCAGCAGGTCGCGCTCCATGGTCTCCTGGTCGGTGGAGGTCAGCTGGGTGACAGCGATCAGCAGAGGACGGGTGCCGTCGGGGCGGGTCAGGCCTTCCAGAGCGCCCTGCATCATGGCGGTGGCGCCTGCGGCATGCAGGTTGGTGATGTCAACATCCAGGCGGGACAGAACAGCCATGGCCTTCTTGACGGTGTTGGGGATGTCATGCAGCTTCAGATCCAGAAAGATCTTGTGGCCGCGGGCCTTGATGCCCTTGACGATGGCGGGGCCTTCTGCGTAGTACAGCTCCATGCCAATCTTGACAAAGGGCTTGCGGGCGCAGTTTGCAAACTTGTCCAGGAATGCATAGGTTGCTTCAGCGGAAGCAAAGTCACATGCTACGATTACGTCTTTACCCATTATTTTACGCCTCCTATAATTTCACTTAAGGTGTTGATTCTATACTTGGCCATGACCTCGGGCAGATCCCGGATGATATCACGGCAGACATACGGATTGACGAGGTTTGCAGCGCCGACTTCAACTGCGGTGGCGCCTGCCAGCATCAGTTCGATGACGTCTTCGGCGCAGCTGACACCGCCCATGCCCACAACGGGGATGTTAACGGCGTGGGCAACCTGGTAGACCATGCGCACGGCAACGGGGAAGATGGCGGGGCCGGAGAAGCCGCCCATCTTGTTGGCAATGACGGGGGTGCGGGTCTTCAGGTTGATGCGCATGCCCAGCATGGTGTTGATCAGGCTGATGCCGTCGGCACCGGCGTCTTCGCAGGCCTTGGCGATGGAGACGATGTCGGTGACATTGGGGCTCAGCTTGATGATGACGGGCTTGGTGGTGACGGCCTTGACAGCACGGGTGATTTCGGCTGCAGCCTCAGGCTGGGTGCCGAAGCTCATGCCGCCGCCGTGGACGTTGGGGCAGGAGACGTTGACTTCCAGCCAGCCGACCTGCTCTTCCTTGTCCAGCTTTTCGCAGGTGTAGGCGTAGTCTTCCACGGAGAAACCGGAGACATTCGCCATAACGGGCTTGTTAAAGCACTTCTTCAGCTTGGGCAGTTCCTCGGAGATGACTTTTTCCACGCCGGGGTTCTGCAGACCCACGGCGTTGATCATGCCGGAGTAGCACTCTGCGATACGGGGAGTGGGGTTGCCGAAGCGGGGATCCTTGGTGGTACCCTTGAAGGAGAAGGTGCCCAGCTCGTTGATGTCATACAGTTCGGCAAACTCATAGCCGAAGCCAAAGGTACCGGAAGCAGGGATAATGGGGTTATCCATTTCAATGCCGCACAGATTGACACTCAGCTTTCCCATAAGATCTCCTCCTTCTTCATGACGGGGCCTTCCTTGCAGATGCGCTTGTAGCCGGTGAGGGTTTTGCAGCTGCAGCCCATGCAGGCGCCGAAGCCACAGCCCATGCGCTCTTCAAAGCTCATCTGGCCGGAGGTATTGGTTGCCTTGTAGACGGCCTTTAGCATAGGCTCGGGGCCGCAGGTGTAGAAATAGGTGTAGTCTTCAGGCAGGGCGTTGGTGACAAAACCCTTGATGCCGTAGGAGCCGTCCACGGTAGTGACCACGGTCTCACAGCCCAGTGCCTTGAATTCTTCTTCATAGAAGATTTCGTCCTTGACGTTGAAGCCCAGAATGACGTAGGGCTTGATGCCGAGCTTCACCAGCTCCTTGGCGCAGCCGTACATGGGAGGCACGCCCACGCCGCCGCCCAGCAGAACGGGGCGCTCGCCAGCCAGAGTCAGATCGTAACCGTTGCCCAGGCCGGTGAGGATATCCAGCTGCTTGCCTTTTTCCATTTTGCTCATGGCTTCAGTACCGTGACCGACTACCTTGTAGACGATGGTCAGGGTCTTCTCATCCCAGTCGCAGACGGAGATGGGACGGCGCAGGAAGAAGCCGTCCAGCAGGATGTTGACGAACTGACCGGAAGCGGTGATGGGGGAGGTGTCGCCCTCCAGAACCATCTTGAACACGTCCTTGGTCAGCGCGGTATTTTCAAGGATCGTAAAAATACTCTGTTTCATAATTCACCTCTTAATTTTTCTCGCGGTAGACTACCTTGCCGTCACAGACGGTGGCCATGCAGCGGCCGTTTACTTTCCAGCCGTTGAAGGTGGTAGCCTTGCCCAGGGAAACGAACTCATCGGGGTCAATTTCGTATTCGGCTTCCAGATCCCAGATCGTGAAGTCACAGCCCAGGGGGAGACCGAAGCACTTTCTGGGAGCATCCACCATTACGTCCACCAGCTTTTCCATGGTCATGATGCCGGGCTTTACCAGATAAGTGTACATAATGGGGAATGCGGTTTCAAGACCGACAATGCCGAAGACACTCTTTTCAAGACCTCTGCTCTTTTCCTCGGCGGAGTGAGGGGCATGGTCGGTGGCCAGCATGTCGATGGTGCCGTCCAGGATGCCCTCCAGCAGAGCCTTGCGGTCCTCTTCGGAGCGGATGGGGGGATTCATCTTGAAGCGGCCGTGCTCCTGCAGGTCCATGTCATTCATGACCAGGTAGTGGGGGCCGGTCTCGCAGGTGATGTCCACACCCTCGGCCTTGGCCTTGCGGATGATGTCCACAGTTTCCTTGGTGGAGATGTGGCAGACATGATACTTGCAGCCGATTTCCTTCACCAGTTCGATGTCACGGGCGACCTGGGCCCACTCGCTTTCGGAGCAGATGCCCCGGTGGCCGTGGAGCTTGGCGTACTCGCCGTCGTGGATGTAGCCGCCGTGGAGCAGGTCATTGACCTCACAGTGGGCGACGATCATCTTGTCCAGAGCCTTGGCCCGGATCATAGCCTCGCGCATCATAGCATCAGACTGAACGCCCTTGCCGTCGTCGGAGAAGGCACATACATTGGGAGCCATACCTTCCAGATCTGCCATTGTCTCGCCCTTTTCGCCCACGGTGATGGCACCGTAGGGGTAGACATGGATGCAGGCGTCAGTCTCGATGATATCGGTCTGAGCCTTCAGATGCTCCACAGAGTCGGGAACGGGATTCAGGTTGGGCATGGTGCAAACTGCAGTGTAGCCGCCCCTGGCTGCACTGTAGGAACCGCTTGCGATGGTCTCCTTGTACGAAAAACCCGGCTCTCTGAAATGTACATGTACATCACAAAAGCCGGGAAAGATTGCGTATCTGGGGGAATTGAAAACATCGAGATGGTTGGACACGACACAAGACGCAACACTGGTGCCAAAGTCCGCAGCGAGAGCGGTCTCGTAAACCTTTGCCTTCATCTGCTCAGCCATGGGTGTTCTCCTTTCTGTCATAAAAAAAGCCTTGCCGCAGTTCCGGCAAGACGGGGGATTTATACGCTTTGCGCGTTCCGGTCCTGCAGGGCGGTCTTCGCATTTGTACCAGTGCATTATACCATGTTTTCGGTTTTCTGTCAACACAAAAGCAGTGGCGGAATTACCAAGAAACGGAAGCGCTTGGACCGAATCTGTGGTTGAAATTTCTGGTATAATTATGTATGATAGTAATGAAAATATTGGAAAATGCAATGGAGGTGGATTTATGAGGATCTTTGCGGCGACGCCCTGGGCTCTGAAGCAGGCCTTCGGCTTCTTCGGCGCGGCGAAGCAGATTGTCTCCATTGTGGGCGGCGGAGGAAAAAGTACGCTGATGTATTTCATGGCATCCACCTGCGCCAAAGAGGGAAAAAAAGTCCTTGTTACCACTACTACCAATATTTTTGAACCCCATCCCGATTATTATGCCCGAACCAGCGAGGAAGCTGAGAAACTCTGGGAGGAAAAGAAAATTGCCGTCATCGGAACGCCCATGCCCGGCAAGGGCAAGCTGAAAAAGCCCGATGAGGCGATGCTTCGGGAACTGCTCCCCAAGGCTGATGTTGCCTTCATTGAATCCGACGGCGCCAAGCATTTTCCTACAAAGGTCCCCAAAGACGGCGAACCGGTGCTGCTGCCGGAGAGCGATCTTGTGATCGGTGTGTTCGGTCTCAGCGCCATCGGAAAGCCTTTGAAAAACTGCTGTTTCCGGCTGGAACAGGCTATGGAGCTGTTGGGTGTGGAGGAAGACCATCTGCTGACGGAAGCGGATGCTGCTGAAATCCTGTCCTCGCCCATGGGCGCCATGAAGGACGTGGGAGACCGTAAATACTGCGTGGTGCTGAATCAGTGCGATGACGGCAAACGCCGCCGTATCGGCAATGAGATCGCTGCAAGGCTGGCGCTTTTAGGGGTTCCCCAGGTGGTGATGACCGCCTTTGACCCCGATGAACGGGTAAAATACAACGCCATGGCGGGAGTCAGGCGGGAGAATTGAGGTATAGATTATGAACAAGACCATCGTAGTCCGCGGCGGCGGTGACCTGGCCACCGGCACCATCCACCGTCTGTGGGCAGCAGGATTCAACGTCCTGGTGCTGGAAATTCCCAATCCTGCGGCCATCCGCCGTCAGGTTTCCCTCTGTGAAGCTGTCTATGAAGGCACCGCAACGGTCGAGGGCTTGACTGCCGTGCTGATCAAGGATGTCAGTGAAATGGAAAAAGTCTGGGCAGAGGGCAAGGTTCCCATGCTGGTTGACCCCGAGGGCAAGTGTCTGGAAACCGTGAAGCCCGCCGTACTGGTGGACGCCATTATCGCCAAGGTCAATCTTGGTACCACCCGCGACATGGCCCCTGCTACCATCGCACTGGGCCCCGGATTTACCGCCGGTGTGGATGTGGACACTGTTATCGAAACCAGCCGCGGCCACAAGCTGGGCCGTGTCATCAAGGAAGGTATGGCCAAGGCCAATACCGGTATCCCCGGTATCATCGGCGGCTATGGCAAGGAGCGTGTCATGCATTCTCCTGCTGAGGGTGTTCTGCGGAATGTCCATGCCATCGGCGATATTGTGGAAGCTGGCACGGAAATTGCCTACATCGAGTCTACAGAGGGCCATGTCCCCGTTTATGCCACCATCACCGGCATCATCCGGGGCCTGATCCGGGATGGCTATCCCGTCACCAAGGGATTCAAGATCGCAGATATCGATCCCCGGAAGGAAGAACTGGAAAACTGCTGGCTGATTTCCGACAAGGCAAGATGCATCGCAGGCTCTGTTCTGGAGCAGGTCTGCGCCGCAGTGCTAAAGTAATTGAAAGTAAAAAACGGACGTACCAATTTCGGTACGTCCGTTTTGCATTTGTAGAAGGTTTTATTTTCTTTTCCAGGTACTGGGGGAACAGAGCACCAGCATGGGGAAAATTTCCAGACGGCCTGCCAGCATGTCAAAGGCCAGCACCAGCTTGGAAAGGACACTGAAGCCGCTGAAATTGCAGGTGGGGCCAACAGCCTCCAAACCGGGGCCGATGTTGTTGAAACAGGCAAGAACCGCGGTGAAATTGGTGCCTACAGAGAAATTGTCCAAAGAGATTACAAGGAAACTCAGGAAGATAATGATCACATAGGCAGCAAGGTACGCATTGGCGTTGTCCAGGATCTTTTCATTGACCACACTGCCGTTGTTCCGGACCAGCTTCACCTGCCGGGGACTGACAATCTGGCGGATGTTGCGAACCATATTCTTCAGGACCAAAAGCAGTCTGGCGCACTTGAAGCCGCCGCCGGTGGAACCGGCACAGGCGCCGATCATCATCAGCAGCACCAGAATGGATTTGGAGAAGGCAGGCCACTGGTCAAAATCCGTGGTGGCAAAACCTGTGGTGGTGATAATGGTGGAGACCTGGAAGGCTGCGTGCCGGACGGTCTCCCCCAGAGTGGGGTAGAAGCCTCTCAGATTCAGGGTAATCAGCAGGATGCTGCCGAGTACAAGACCCAAATACATCCGCAGCTCCTCGTCTTTGAAGACACTCTTAAACTGCCGCAGCAGAAGCAGATAGTAGCAGCTGAAGTTGATGCCGAAGAGGACCATGAAAATGGTGGTCACATTCTGCAGGTAGGGGGAGCAGCTGGCAATGGAGTCGTTCTTGATGCCGAAGCCGCCGGTGCCGGCAGTGCCGAAGGCGGTGCAGACGGCTTCAAACAGGGACATACCGCCAATGAGCAGGAAGATGATGTTGAGGATGGTCATCACCACATAGATGAGATAGAGAATGGAAGCTGTCTTTCTCATTTTGGGTACCAGCTTACCCACATCGGGGCCGGGGCTTTCTGCCCGCAGCAGATGCATGGTAAAACCCTGACCCTTGCCGCCGGTGAAGGCCAGCAGGAATACCAGAACACCCATGCCGCCCAACCAGTGGCTGAAGCTGCGCCAGTAAAGGATGCCTTTGGTCAAAGCTTCCACATTGGGCAGAATCGAGGAGCCGGTGGTGGTAAAGCCAGAGACGATTTCAAAGAAAGCATCCACAAAGCTGGGGATTTCCCGGGAAATATAGAAGGGCAGACAGCCGATCAGACTGAGGACGATCCAGCTGGCAGCAACACAGACCAGGCCCTCTTTGGCGTAAAAAGCGCTGGGCGCGCCCTTGCACAGAAGCCAAAGACCAACGGAGATGACCGCAATCAGGACAAGGGTCCAGACGAAGCCCCGGACGGCCATGGTATCGCCGCAAAACAGGCTGATCAGCAGGGCGGGAATCATGAAGAATCCCTCCACAAACAGGATCTGGGCGATAAAACGCCCCATCATTTTATAATTCATAGACGTTTCCCTTATGCGAAGATATCGTTGAGCTGGCGGATGGAGCCCCGGTCGCTGGTGACCACCACGACGGTGTCGCCGGGATAGAACCGGGAATCACCGCTGGGGATTTCCGTTTGGGAACCCTGGGTGATGCTGACCAGAAGTACGTCGGACTTCAGCTTGATCTCCTTCAGGGGTATGCCGCAGTTCCTGGTGCGGCTGTCTGCCTGGAATTCGACGGCTTCCGCCTGACCATCGGCGATGGCGTGGACGGAAACGGCTGCGCCGCTCTGATTGTCCATGGCCCGGACATAGCGGGCGATGGTGTTGCAGCTCAGTTCCTTGGGGCAGACTACACTGCCAAGACCCAGAGCGTCGATAATTCTGCGGTTTTCCACCCGGTTCAGCTTCGTAATGACCTGGGGGATACCCCGGCTCTGACCGTAGAGGGACATGATCATATTCTGTTCATCCTGACCGGTCAGGCTGACCATGGCATCGGCATCGGCGAGGCCTTCGCTGTCCAGCAGAGTCTGGTCAGAGCTGTCGCCGTGGATAATGACAGTATTGGGCAGTTGGGCTGCCAGCTCCTGGCAGCGGTCAGGATCCTGTTCCACCAGCAGGACAGAGATTCCGGCTTTTTCAAGCATGGAGGCCAGATAAAAACTGACACGGCCGCCGCCGCAGAGGACAACCCGGCGGACCCGGCGGGTGATGATCCCCAAGTTCCGAAGCAGGGTGGTCAGGTTCTGGGTGGGGGCGGTGACAAAGATCCGGTCGCCTTCCCGGAGGATGAAATTACCCTTGGGGGCAATGGCCTGACCTCCCCGGATGACGGCGCAGACCAGAACACGGCATTTGACGATGGGGTTCAGGTCGAACAGGGCAATGTCTTTCAGCTTGCTGCTGCTGTCAACCCGGAGTTCCACAATTTCAGTGCGGCCCTTGGCAAAGCTGTCCCGCTTCAGGAAGCCGGGATATTCCAGCAGATGCTTAATCTCGGTGGCGACCTGCTTTTCGGGATTGATGGCCATGGAAAGGCCGAAGATGTGCTGCAATGTGAACATCTGCTGGGTGTATTCGGGATTTCGGATCCGGGCGATGGTGTGCAGCTTGGGATTCAGGCCATGGGCGGTGGTGCAGCAGAGCAGGTTTACTTCGTCGGCATTGGTAACGGCGATGAGCAGGTCTGCATCCTTGACACCTGCATGCAGCAGGGTATCCATGGCGGCGCAGTTGCCGTGGACAGCAATGACATCAAACTGTTCCTGAGTGGCCTCCAGCAGCTGGGAGTCACAATCGATGATGGTCAGGTCATGGCCCTCGGCGGAGAGCAGACGGGTCAGGGTTGCGCCGAACCGACCGTGACCGGCAATGATGATATTCATAAAAACCTCCTTGGAAGAAGTTTACCAAACGTAAATTAACGTTATTATAGCACTGTTTTTATAGAATGACAACGGGATAGTACAAAAAGACGGTAAATATCCTTGGGGAAATCCATTAATTTACAGAACCGAAACATTTTGGAAGAAAAAACGTCAACATCAGTTGACAAATCAACATACTTATGCTATACTCTGCATGTTGATAAGTCAACAATATGAATCCGGAGGGATATTATGATCAGCCGATTTGAGCAGTTTTCTTCTGCTGTTTTCTGTATTAACCGCTGTATTCAGAAGATTGAGCGGGTGGAAATGGAAAAGTACGGTCTGAAGGGTCCCCATGCCCAGTGTTTGCTGGCTATGAGCCGTTATCCCGAGGGCATTACTTCCAGCCAGCTGCGCACCATCTGTGACAAGGACAAAGCGGCAATTTCCCGTACCGTGGCAGAATTGGAAAAAGAAGACATGGTCGTCCGGGAAACCAACAACGGCAACCGCTACCGGGCCATGCTGAAGCTGACCCAACAGGGCGAAGAAGCCGCCCATCATGTGGCGGACCGGGCCAGAGTGGCCGTGGAGAAGGCAGGAGAGGGTATGTCTGATGAACAGCGGAGTGTTTTCTACTCTGTCCTTGGCCTTATTGCCGGCAATCTGCAGAGCATCTGCGCCGAAGGCCTGGAAGAAGAGTAATTTAATTTTTGGAGTAACTATGAAAGTAAGAATTATCGTTGATTCTACTGCGGATCTGATTCCTTCCCTGAAGGAGCAGGTGGACGTAGTGCCCCTGACCGTTCACTTCGGCGAAACGGAGTATGTGGACGGTGTTACCATTACCCCCGGGGAATTTTATAAAAAGCTGAGCGAAAGCAAAGAGCTGCCTCACACCAGTCAGGCTACCCCCTTTGCTTTTGGTGAAGCTTATGAAAAGGCAGTGGCGGAAGGCTGCGAGGTAGTGTGCATCACCTGTTCCTCCGGCCTGTCCGGTACCTTCCAGAGCGCTGAGATTGCCGCAGATGATTACCCCGGTAAGGTCTTTGTAGTGGATAGCCGACACATTGCCCTGTCCAGCGCCATCATGGTCGAGTATGCCCTTCAGCTGGCAGACCGGGGCATGAATGCGGAAGCCATTGCTCAGGAACTGATGCGGGTTCGGGATAAGGTTCATCTGATGGGCGTTGTGGATACTCTGGAATATCTGCAGAAGGGCGGCCGTGTGTCCAAGACCGTGGCAATTGCCGGCGGTCTGCTGAGTATCAAACCCATCATCGCCATTGAAGACGGCGTCATCCAGATGGTGGGCAAGGCCCGGGGCAATAAGCAGGCAAATGCCATGATGAACAAGGAAGCAGAAAAGTTGGGTATTGATTTCAGCAAGCCGTTCCTGCTGGGCTATACCGGCACCGATGACCATCTGCTCTGTAAGTACATGGAAGAAAACGGTGAGTTGTGGGCAGGCCATGAGGTCCATTCCACCATTGTCAGCGCAGTTGTGGGTGTCCATGCAGGTCCCGGCGCTGTAGCCATTGCATTCTTCAGCAAGTAAAAAGGAAAACTCCCGCGCCAGATTGGCGCGGGAGTTTTTTCAGGGAAAATTCAAACCCCGGGAACCTTTTGGGTTCCCGGGGTTTTTGCGTTTGTTACTGTGTCAGTTACCGAAACTCAGCAATTACAGAGCGGGGATGACGCCCTCGCCGGTCAGGTTGAAGACCTTCTTTGCAGTTGCATCGGAGACGGAGTTGACACCGCCCAGGATCAGACCGCTGGTGATTTCGTGCTCAGCTGCATATTCGACAGCAACAGCCTCAGCACCGGCATTGGTCAGAACCAGAGGAGCCTTCAGAGCATAGGCCAGAGGACCGCCGCACAGACCGTCGGGGTAGTTTCTGGAGTATGCCAGGACGATGGAGGTGGGATCATCGAAGTACTTGGCAGCAACCTTGATGGAGGTTTCTTCTCTGGTTTCGCCTGCGATACGGGTCACGGTGTCGCTGTACTCGGCCAGAGCAGTTTCGATGGTCTCGGGAACGGAGTTAACGCCGCCGATGACGGTGATGGCGTTGCCTTCCAGGGCAGCCAGGAACTTAACCTGATTCTCGGTCAGAGTCTTGTCAACCAGCAGCATGGGCAGGCCGGTTGCGGAAGCGGACAGGGAGTCAGCAAAGTTGTAAGCGGTGCAGACCAGGATTTCCTCGTCATCAACACCGGCTTCGGTCAGGATGGCCAGGTTGGTCTCGAAGCGGTCATTGCCGGCCAGACGCTTGACGGTGATGTCCTGATCTTCCAGAGCATCTTCCAGAGAAGCGGAGACGGAGTTGATGCCGCCCAGGATGTAAACGGTGCCGTTGTCAGCCAGGTTGCCGGTGATGTAAGCGACGTTGGCATCCAGGTTCTTGTCGTCGTGCAGCAGGATGGGAGCATTCTTGACGGTTGCAAGGTAGCTGCCGGTCAGAGCGTCAGCGAAGTTCCAGCCGTTTGCAACGATGATGGTGTTGAAGCTCTCAACGCCCAGAGTTTCCTTCAGGGCTTCAGCTGCGACGCGGGAAGTGGTGATGCGGTCCTCACCGGAGATACGGTGGACGGTGCAGTCGCCGCAGACGGGGCAGAAGCCGCCCTCGAACTTACATTCGGTCTTGTCCAGAGTCACAGTTCTGGTGAGGGTGTAGGCGTAATCCTTGTTGTTCTCGGTAACGGTGCCGGAAGCATCCCAAACCTGGACAAGACCCTCGGGGCAGGTACCGATGGTTTCGATGATGGAAGCATTGACGGTACGGGAGCTGCTCAGACGGACAGAGATGGGAGCGTTGTACTGGTCATTGACCACCAGGCAGTCCAGGGTAGCTGCACGCTCGGGGCAGATTGCGGAGCATTCCAGGTTACGGAAGGTAACGGTGGAGTTGTCAGAAGCCCAGGTAGCGTCGGTGGGCACGTAGGTGTGACCTGCGGCTTCCTTAGCTGCGTTGTAGATAGCCAGCTCGGCTTCGTAGATTTCCATCTGCTCTTCGTAGCTGGTGCCGTAGTTGCCGTACTGGTCGTTCTCCTCGGGCTTGGTGGGCTCGGAGATTGCGTAACCACACTCGGTGCAGACGTAGCAGTTGCCGGTGTTCGGGTTACCGTTGTCGTCCTTGGTGTAGTAGGTCTCTTCGAAGTAGACAAAGTGATGATCGTGGGCAGTGCCCTCTTCCTCAACGCGGGTGTCAGCCTCGATCAGGCCGCAGTCGGAGCAGCGGCTCTCGGTGAAGGCATTGTGGCGGCAGGTAGCGGCAACGGAGACGTCCTCGTAGCTGTGGCGGGTGCCGGCCAGCTCGCTCATGGAGAGCTTTTCCACGAAGTTGGTAGCCCACATGAACTCGTCGTTGTCGTTGGTTTCCTGGCTGCCCATACCGCCGTACATGGAAGCGACATAGGAGTTATAATTGGGATTGTAGTTGCTTTCTTCGAACTCATAGCCGTAGCTGGAAGCATCATCAACACTGTCCTTACCGGAGATGTGTGCGAAGTTGGTAGCAACGGAGACGTACAGGTTGCCGTCATCCTTCAGGGAAATGCCGGAAATGGGGTGGTTGTAGACGGTGAAGTCAGCGCTGTCGGCATTATCGGTGGCGGAGAAAGCCATACCGCCGAAGGCCATGGTGTCATCACGGACACCGTAGACGGTGTTGTACTCCTTGACGCGGACAACTTCACAGGTTTCCAGGTCGTAGTACAGCAGGGAGGTATCCAGGTTGAAGTACAGCTTGCCGTTGTACAGTGCGCTGGAGATGGCCAGGGAGGGGTAGATTTCGCAGGCAGCCTTGTGGTCCTCGTACAGTGCGGTCAGCATCTCGCTCTTGACCATGTTGCCCTTGGCATCGCGGACGCGGGCTTCGGACTCTTCATCATCCTCATTCTCGAAGTAGTTGAACTCGATGTAGGTGGTGTAGTCGGTATCGCCAATGTCGGGCTCGTCGGTGTTGGTCAGGGCGTGGGAGACCAGCTTGACTTCGAAATCGTTCAGGTCGACTTCGGTGGGGTTGGAGCCGTTGCCGCTGCCGGGGTTATTCATGTTGTTGTCCTGCATCAGGGAGATCAGGTCAGTGGAGTTGTAGACATAGTAAGCAACGCCATTTTCGAAGGCGGGATTGCTCTTGATGCGGGAAATCCAGGAATCCTCGTATGCGGTGGAATCGGCGGGGGAAGCGGAAGCTTCGAGATCGGTGCCCATGCCGGTGCCGGTGCCGTACAGGGACTTGATGTCGGAGTAGTTGCCGTCGTACAGTTCAGCAGCGGTGTCGTGGCTGAACAGGAAGTACATGTGGTTGACATTGCCGTCGGTCTCAACACGGTCACGCATCATGACTTCGATGTAAACGTCAACGTAGCAGGGGTCAACGTAGAACCACTGGCCGTCGATCTGGACAGCGTTCCAGAAGTGGTCAGAGGTGAAGTTGGCCTGGGTCTCACCGAACATGGTAACATCGGAGTCAAAGCTGATGCGGACGGTGTCGACAGGATAATTCTTGGTGACGTCCAGCTCGCCGTTGGTGTAGTACAGCTCTTCAGCGGTCTTCCAGTTGGCGGCGTTGTCAATGTTGCCGTTGGTGGTGTAGATGTCGGACTTCATGCACTGAACCAGGTAGGTGAAAGCCTTGGTGTAACCCAGGCAGACAGCGTTGCCATAGCCCAGAGCGCCGAACTGGGAACCCTGCCAGTACTGGAAGACACCGTTGGTCAGACCAACAGCAGCCTGGTCAGCAAAGACGGGGATAGCTTCGTTGGGAGTCATGTAGGAGCCGTCGGGCTTCTGCAGCATGGGATCCTCCTGAGGAGTGTCCATCTGCTGAGCAACGATCTGATCGACGGTCATCTTGACGCCGGGAGCATTGACGGGGTCAACTTCGACACCGTTGGTCTGAGCATCGGCCCAGAACTGGTCCCAGCCAGCTGCGATCTGTGCAGCAGCATCAGCGCCGAAAGCGGTCTCGCAGAATGCAACGGGATCGGCAGCGATGGCGTCAGCATTCTCTTCCAGGAACTTGTTGGTCTCGTCGGTAGCGACAGCATCAGCCTGCTCGGCGATGGCGTCAGCATTTTCCTCGACAGCAGCGTTGCCGGCAGCGTCAGCAGCGGCTTCAGCCTGCTCCTTGGCGTAAGCGTCAGCAGCAGCTTCCAGCTCGGTCATTTCGTCGCCATCAGCGTTCACGCCTTCCTGGCCTTCGCCTTCGCCGTCACCCACGATGGGCATGGGCTCATTGCAGTTGTCGCAGGTGCCGTCTTCGTTGGCATCAGCATGGCCGGTGGCGGGGATTTCCTCGGTGTAGGTATGCTCACATGCACAGGTGAAGGTCTTCACGCCAGCTTCTTCGCAGGTAGCGGGAGTGGTGATCTCTTCGGTGTAGCTGTGCTCGTGCAGGTTTTTCTCACAGGTGTCGCAAATCTCATTTTCATCGGCGTCGGTGTGGCCGGTGGCGGGGATTTCCTCGGTGTAGGTATGCCCACATGCACAGGTGAAGGTCTTCACGCCGGCTTCTTCACAGGTAGCGGGAGTGGTGATCTCTTCCGTGTACTCGTGGGTGTGGGGGCCGTTTTCAGCCATGTACTCAGCGTAAGCCTGATCGTATGCGTCCTGGTAGACGGCATCGTAAGCCTGCTGGTAGATGGACTGCTCGACCTGGGTTTCTACTTCGGCGTAAACGGCCTGGTAGTAACCCTGCTTGATAGCTTCGTTGTAGTAACGGTTCTTGAACTCAGCTTCCAGAGCAGTGCGAATCTGACCCTCAAACTGGTCACGGATCTGCTTCTCGTACAGATTGTACATGGTATTGTAAACGTCGTCATAGTGATCGCGCTTCTGGGGGTTGGGGGCGATCATGGTATCGGTGTTGTCATCGTTTGCGTCGATGACGCCGTCACCATTGGTGTCCTTGTCGGCGTTCATAATGAACTCCATGTCGAAAGTGACATTCTGAGCCAGCCAGTTGTTGATGACCAGGTACTTCTGAGCATCGGTCTTGGCGCCGGATGCTTCGACCAGGTCCAGGATCTCGTCACGGGCATTCTTAACGGCGGAGCCGTAGTACTTGATGCCCAGCTGATCAGCATAGTAGAAGGTGGTGATCATACCGGTCAGGTCGTCAAAGGACATGTAGCCTGCGCGGACAGCATCAACGGGGACGTTGTTCATGGCCAGCAGTTCGCCCAGAATACCGAGCTCGTCGTTGTTGTCATTGTAGGCCAGGAAGAAGGGAGTCTGAACGCCCAGAATGTCGGCGTTGTCTTCCCACTGGTCCAGATACTGCTGGAACAGGTACAGGACCTGCTGCTTCTGCTCCTCGGTCAGAGGCACAGGGTCACCGTCAGCGCCCAGAACCTTCATGTTATCCAGTTCCTTGGATGCCGCGATGATAGCAGGATCATCTTCGTCCAGATCAACGCCTTCAGTCTTCAGCAGATTGAGGCCCTTGATTGCGGACAGGTCGAAGGAGTCGTTAACTGCTGCGGGTGCAGGATTCTCATTGGCGGCCAGAGCAGTCAGGGGAGCAAAGCTCATAACCATGGAGAGAACGATCAGCATGCTCAGCAGTCGCATTGCAATCTTCTTCATTGAATTACTTCCTTTCATGATATTGTTTGCACGGATGTAGTTGCCGGATATAAGCAGCCCAAAACTCCGGGATGGACTGGATATGCCTTTGTCCGGGACCCTTGACCGGACAAAAACAAGGGCCGCTTGATCCATCCCGTCGGGCGGATATTTCGCAGCTCTGGTACTTTCCGCAGCTTTCCTGGCAACCAGCGAAAAGTTACAAAAAGTATCAGTTAAACTCTACCACGGATGGCAGTAATAGTCAAGTTAAAAAAACGTAATTATTTTCCCAAATTGTGCTGCAACGATTACATTTTTTGGCAATTTGTTTTTGGCTGTAATTGTTCTGGAAATATATGTAATAATAAAAACAAATAGGACACAATTTGTTTCAAAAATTGAAGTTTCAATAGAAAACAACAAAATCAAATGCTCTTGAAAAACAGCGGAAATTGGAATATACTTATCAATATATATTTAAAACTGAAACAGGAAGGAACAGTCAATATGAAAAAGTGGACATCTCTGATTCTGGCGCTGCTGATGATATTTGGCCTGCTGCCGGACACGGTGGCGGCTGTGAATGGGGATACGATTTCCCTGCAGCGGACCCACATCAACGAGCTCTACGCCGATGTGGTTTCGGAGGCGGATCTGGTCTATTCCCGACCGGTGCTGAAAGCGGATGGAGAGGAGATTGAATACGCCACCTCTGTGGAAGCCGCAGGCGAAGAGATGCGCAAATTCATGAAGCAGCGGCAGGCGGTTTTCACAGTCTATCTGCAGATTCCCAACGTCTCCAATGATGAGCTGGTTGCCCTTGCGGATGAAATCAACACAGCGGCCATGGTCCATACCGGTCAGCCTACCGAGGGCGACTACCTGATGTGGCAGTATGCCGGCTGGCGGGTTGACATCGGCGGTGAGCGGAAAGATGGTATTGCTTATGCAGCTTATACCTACACCGTTACTTATTACACCTCCGCCCAGCAGGAAGCAGAAGTGGATACAGCGGTGTCAGCGCTTCTGGAACAGCTGAATGTATATGATGCAGCTGACCGGGACAAGATCCGGGCCATCTATGATTATATCTGCGCCAATGTGGTGTATGACCATGAACACGTGGACAATTCGGACTATAAGATTCAGTACACCGCCTACGGCGCGCTGATTGACGGTACTTCTGTCTGTCAGGGTTATGCGGTACTGCTGTACCGGCTGGCGCTGGAACTGGATGTGGATGCCCGGCTGATTGCAGGCAGGGGCGGCGGAGAAGCCCACGGCTGGAACATCGTCAATCTGGGGGACTATTATTATAATGTAGACTCCACCTGGGATGCCGGTGCGGAGGAATACGGCTATTTCCTGGTCTGCGACCATGAGTTTACCGGACATGTCCGTTACGATGAGTATGTCACCGAGGAATTTTATGACGAATACCCCATGCCCTATGATGACGGTGTGGTGACAACGGAGCCGACCTGTGAAAAGAAGGGCGTTCTGACCTATACCTGCCTTGAGTGCGGTGCGGAGGAAATCGAAAAAATCCCTGCTCTGGAGCACAGCTATGACGAAGGCACGGTCACCCTGGAACCCACCTGTACGGCAGCTGGTACCATGACCTACACTTGCGGAAACTGCGGCGACGCCTACACGGAAGATATTGAAGCACTGGGTCACAGTTATACGGAAACTGTTGTAGTTCCCACCTGTACCGCCGAGGGCTATACTGCCCATACATGCGATAATTGCGGTGACAGCTACACTGACAATCCCAGCGAAAAGCTGCCCCATGACTACATAAACGGCAAATGCACCGTCTGCGGCGCAACGGAAACCGTCCGTATCAGCGGCGAAAACCGGTTTGAAACATCTCTGCTGATTGCCGATGCTCTGAAGAAGGAGCTGGGGTTTGCCCGGTTTGACACCGTTGTGGTGGCCAGTGGCGACAACTTTGCCGATGCTCTGGCAGGCAGCTATCTGGCGAACAGAACCAACGCGCCCATCCTACTGGCAAACAGCAAAAACGCCGAGTCTGTGAAGGACTATATCCGGGAGAATCTGGCAATCGGCGGCACAGTGTATCTGCTGGGCGGCGTCAATTCTCTGCCTGCCGTGCTGGCAACTGGCCTGAATGATTACACGGTGAAGCGGCTGGAAGGCGCCGACCGGTTTGGTACCAACCTGGCAATTCTCCGGGAAGCAGGGGCAGGCAACCAGGAATACCTGGTCTGTACCGGCGCAAATTTTGCAGATAGCCTGTCCGCTTCTGCTGTCCGGAAACCCATTTTGCTGGTGGGTAAGAAGCTGACGGAAGATCAGAAGCAGTTCCTGGCTTCTTCCGGCGGCAGCTTTACGATTCTCGGCGGAGAAAACTCCGTCAGCCGGGCGATTGCGGAGGAACTGGCAGCCTACGGTACTGTGGAGCGCATTGGCGGCTCCTCCCGGTATGAGACCTCTGTGCTGATCGCAGAGCGTTTCTTTGACCGGCCCACGGCGGCGGTTCTGGCCAGCGCGCTGAAATTCCCCGACGGTCTGTGCGGCGGTCCGCTGGCATTTACCATGGGCGCACCTCTGATTCTGGCTGCGGAAGGAAATGAAACTTCGGCAGCGGAATTCGTAAAGCAGCAGGGCATCACCCGGGGCATCATCCTGGGCGGTACCGCTTCTGTTTCTGATCGCACGGCCGGTGTGATTTTCCAGGAATCTTAAGAAAAAACGGCGCAGGAATCGACTTTTTGCGCCGTTTTTTTATTGTGCAGAACTGTTAATATATGATATAATTTAGAAAACCGACAAAGGAGGGTTTAATAATGAAGAAGAAAGTATTATCACTGTTGCTGGCTTTGTGCCTGGTGCTGACTGCACTGCCTGTGACTTCCCTCGCAGCGGAGACGGAGCACGGCGAGAAAATGATCAACATTGTGGCGACCCGGGAGCAGGAGACCCTGAACAACACCTATTATGCCACCCCTGAGGATGCAGCGCCCACTCTGCGCGAGGGTATGGTAAACCGCCGCAGTACCGTTCAGGTTGGTCTTGTTGCCAAATACTGGGGCGAAGATTCCCTGCGTTTCTATGCCAATAAGATGCTTAACATCGCAATGGCTCACACCGGCGTTTCCAACGAGGGCGACTACCTGTATTTCAACACGCTCTACGTGGAACTGTCCGCTGCTGTGGATCCTCCCGAGGGGGAAGGCGGCAATGCCCTGGTGGACTATTACTTTGACTTCACTTATCTGACCAACAGTGCGCAGGAAAGCGAGATCGCTTCTTTGCTGGAAGAATTCTATAACGGCTGGGACATCGATGATGAAGACGAATATGACAAGCTCCTGACCGTCTATAATTACCTGAACAATGGCGTTACCTATCTGGGACCCATTACTGAGGATACCTTGCTTGCAGACTGCACCGCCCGGGCGCCTCTTTATGATGCAGCCGGTACGGACTATGCCATTGCCCTTCTGCTCTACCGGATGGCCCTGGATTACGGCATCGACTGCCGGATTGTCTGCGGCACTGTGGACGGCGTGGAGCGGTACTGGAATATCGTGGAAATGAACGGCAAGTATTACCATACAGATGCCGCCCTGGATGCTGAAACCGGCAAGTATGAGCATTTCCTGCAGGGTTCTGACAGCTTTGCCGACCACATTCTCTACGAAGATTATACTACGGAAGAATTTACTGCAAGCTATCCCATCAGTAAGGAAGACTTTGGCCATACCTTTGATCAGGGTGTGGTGACTGCCGAACCCACCTGCACCGAAGACGGCATTATGACCTATACCTGCACCACCTGCGGTTATCAGGAAACAGAAGCGATTCCCGCCGTCGGTCATGACTATGACCAGGGAACGGTGACCAGGGAACCCAGCTGCACGGAAGAGGGTGAGGTGCTCTACACCTGCTCCGTCTGCGGCGGTACTTACACCGAAAAGACTGACCCCACCGGTCATGACTACACCAGCGAAGTGACTAAGAAATCCACCTGTTCCGAAAAAGGCCAGGTGACCTATACCTGCCAGGTCTGCGCACACACCTATACCGACGAACTGGCGCTGCTTAACCATACTTATGAATCTGCCGTCACCACGGAGCCTACCTGCGACAAAGAGGGCGTCCGGACCTATACCTGTACTGAGTGCAGCGCTTCCTATACCGAAGCCATTGCCACAGTGCCCCATGTGTTCGAGGATGATGTCTGCACCGGCTGCGGCGCAGGCGCAATCTACCGCATTTCCGGCGCATCCCGTTACGACACTGCCTACGTGGCAGCGGATGTGCTGAAGGAAACTCTGGGACTTGAGAAGTTTAATACCATCATTGTTGCCAGCGGCGAGAATTTTGCCGATGCCCTCACCGGCAGCTATCTGGCTGCAGTCCGTGAGGCTCCCATTCTGCTGTACAATGACAAGGTTCTGGAAGACAATATGGCCTACATCACCGAGAACCTGGCCGAGGGCGGCAGAGTCTGCATCCTGGGCGGTACCAGTTCTGTTTCCGGAAAGCTGGATGAGGCACTGAAGGCTGAGGGAATTCATGTGCAGCGCTTCGCCGGTTCCGACCGGTTTGAAACCAACCTGGCAATTCTGGAAGCCGCCGGTGTGGGGGATAAGGAGATTCTGGTCTGCACTGCCTACAACTTCGCAGATTCCCTGTCTGCCTCTGCTGCAGGTCTTCCCATTCTGCTGGTAAACAACAAAACCGGAAAGCTGACCGAAGGCCAGAAGGCGTTCCTGGAAGTTCAGGACGGTAATGACTTCACCATCATCGGCGGCGTCAATTCCGTCAGCGAAGCTCTGGAAGAAGTTCTCAGCGGCTATGGCAACGTGGAACGCATTTCCGGCGCATCCCGTGAGGAGACCTCTGCATTGTTTGCAGACAAGTATTTCGAAGCTCCCGAGTATGCGCTGGTGGCCTATTCCAGGAATTTCCCTGATGGCCTCTGCGGCGGTCCTCTGGCCTATGCCATGGGTGCCCCCCTGCTGCTGGCAAGCAAGGGCGGTGAGGATATGGCTGCTGCATACATTGAATGTGCTGAGATCATCAAGGGCTACGTTCTGGGCGGCACCTCAGCCATTGCGGATGCATCCGTGAGGATTATCTTCAATATGAAGGACAATGTCCAGATTATGACCAAATAAAATCGGAAATCCCGGAGATCTCCGGATCTCCGGGATTATTATCAGAAAAACACCCCGAACCATCGGTTCGGGGTGTTTATTTTAAATATTGGTGTTAATTACTTAACAGCGACGCACTCGATCTCGACCAGAGCGTTCTTGGGCAGGCAAGCAACCTGGAAAGCAGCGCGGGCGGGATAGGGAGCGGTGAAGAACTCTGCGTAAACTTCGTTCATAGCAGCGAAGTCAGCGATGTTGGCCAGCAGAACGGTGGTCTTGACGACAGCGGACATATCGGTGCCGGCTTCGATCAGGATGTTCTTCATGTTGGTCAGGCTCTGACGGGTCTGAGCCTTGATCTCGTCACCAGCGAAAGCGCCGGTAGCGGGGTCGATGGGCAGCTGACCGGAAACATAGATGGTGTTGCCAGCCTGGATAGCCTGGGAGTAGGGGCCGATAGCGGCGGGAGCATTGGGGGTGTTGATAGCGACGTTGCTCATTGAAATCAATCTCCTTTGTAAGTTTTGGATAACTCTATTATACCGCCAATCCAGCCATAAGACAAGTGTTTTATGATTGGATCAGGCTGTTTTTTAGATGCAGTCAGCGCGGACGAAGGTGCCTGCCTGAACGCCGGTGGGCTCGCCGTCGACAACAGCAAGCTGGCCGTTGACGTAGACGTACTTTGCCTTGCCTTCGACTTCGAAACCTTCGTAGGGGGTGTGGTCCACGTTCTGGTGCTGATTATCAGCAGAGATGGTCCACTTGACACTGGGATCCCAAACAGTGATGTCAGCATCGGAGCCAACCTGCAGGCAGCCCTTCTTGGGGTACAGGTTAAAGAGCTTTGCTGCGTTTTCGCTGAGGATCTTGTTCATCTGGACGTAATCCAGATCGTTCTTGAAGTGGGTCATCATCAGCGCGGGGCGATGTTCAACACCTGCGCCGCCGCCGGGGATCTTATCAAAGCCCTTGGCAGCCTGAGCCTGCTTCAGAGTGAAGTTGAAGGGGCAGTGGTCGGTGGAGATGGTGCCGATTTCGCCGTTCACAACGGCCTCGTGGAGGGCTGCAGCGTCCTCATCCTTGCGGATGGGAGGGCTCAGAACGAACTTGGAGCCGTCGGGACGGGAGTAAACACTGTCGTTAAACAGCAGATACTGGGGGCAGGTCTCGGCGTAGACGGTGACGCCGCGGTTACGGGCGGCACGGATCTCGTCCAGACCCAGCTTGCTGGACAGGTGGACAATATGAACGGGGGAGTCCAGAATTTCAGCGATATAGCACACGCGGTTGATAGCTTCAGCTTCCAGATAGTCGGGCTTGCTGATGGGATGACCGGCGGGGGAGGTGATGCCGGACTCCAGAACTTCCTTCTGCAGAACAGGAATCAGGGGGCCGTTTTCGCAGTGGATGCCGCAGATGCCGTTCACAGTCTTCAGTTCCTTCAGAACTGCCATGGTGTCCACATCGTCGATGGCGATGCCATAGGCAGTGTAGGTCTTATAGGTGGTGATGCCTTCTTCAGCCATGGTCTGGATTTCGGCCTTGGTGGTCTCGTTCCAGTCAGTGATGGACATATGAATGCCGTAGTTGCAGGAAATGTTCTGAGCCAGGTCCTTCCAGACTTCCATGGTGTGAACCAAGGTGTCGCCCTTTTCCTGGGTAGCCATATCCATGCAGGTGGTGGTACCGCCGCAGACAGCACCGCGGGAGCCGGTTTCAAAATTGTCAGCGGTATGACCCAGGTCATTGACCAGGTCCAGATGGGTGTGGCCGTCGATAAAGCCGGGGAATACAATACAGCCGCCGACATCGACAACGGTGTCACCTTCGGAAACGGGAAGATTTTCGCCGATGGCGGTAATCTTGTCGCCGTCAAAGGCCAGGTCGGCCATCTTCAGGCCTTCAGGGGTAACCAGGGTGCCGTTTTTCAGGATCGTCATAGTTTCGTTCACCTTTCTGATACTGATATTTTGCAATAATCATGGATCCCGGACAGGAATCATGCCAAATTTCGACAGAACATCCGGGGCATAGGTATCTTTTTTAATTTTCTTATAAAAGTCGGCTTTTGTCAATGACAAATTGAAAAATATCAGTAAAAAACCCGCCCGGCGAATTGCTTCGCAGGGCGGGTCATAAATTGCCTAATTCAGCTGAATCAGAAGATTACTGATGGATGGAGGTACCGGTCTTGCCAGCAACGCCGTCCTTAGCCTTCTCCAGCAGGGTGATCAGAGCAGTGCGGCCGGGCTTGGACTCTGCGAACATAACAGCAGCCTGAACCTTGGGCAGCATGGAGCCGGGAGCGAACTCGCCAGCTTCGATGTACTCCTGAGCCTTTGCGGGGGTCAGGTCAGCCAGCCATTCAACATCGGGCTTACCGAAGTGGATAGCGACCTTCTCAACAGCGGTCAGGATGATCAGGCAGTCAGCATCCAGCTGCTGAGCCAGGACACAGGAAGCGAAGTCCTTGTCGATAACAGCTGCAGCACCCTTCAGGTGATGGCCATCGGTCTTGACAACGGGAATGCCGCCGCCGCCGCAGGCGATGACGACCAGGCCAGCGTCGACCAGAGTCTTGATGGTCTCCAGCTCAACGATGCCCTGAGGACGGGGAGAAGCAACGACCTGACGGTAGCCACGGCCGGAGTCTTCAACACAGGTATAACCCTTAGCTTCCAGAGCCTCAGCCTCTTCCTTGGTCATGAAGGAACCGATGGGCTTGGTGGGCTTCAGGAATGCGGGGTCAGCGGGGTCAACTTCGACCTGGGTCAGGACGGTGGAGACAGCCTTGTTCAGGCCGCGGCCCAGCATCTCTTCACGCAGAGCGTTCTGCAGGTCATAGCCGATGTAAGCCTGGCTCATAGCGACGCAGACAGACATGGGGATGGACTTGTCCATGGAGTTCTTGATCATACCGACCTGGGGGCCGTTGCCGTGAGCGACGATAACCTCGTGGCCTTCTTCGATCAGGTCAACGATAGCCTTAGCAGTGATCTTAACAGCTTCCATCTGCTCAGGCAGATTGCTGCCCAGAGCGTTGCCGCCCAGAGCGATAACGATACGCTTGCCCATAATTTATAACACCTCGTAATAATTTTTAAATATGGCAGAAAGTGGTCATATCAATGACCAAAGGCCCGCACACTGCCGTGTGCGGCGTGTACGGGCCCGGTTTGGGTTAGATTAGGAGTCTCCTAAGAGCGGAAACTTAAGCCTGGAACCAACGAGCGGTGCTCTTCTCTTCCAGAGCCTTCAGGGTGCCCTGAACGTCCTTAACCTTAGCCAGGAAGATCATAGCAGCGATGATGTAGGGCTTGTAGGAAGCTTCCATGTACAGAGGATCGCGGTAACGATCGAAGACGGTAGCTTCGACTTCGCCGTGGACGCAGGAAACGTCGTTGATGTCAGCGGGCAGGCAGTGCATGTACAGAGCCTTGCCGTCCTTGGTGGTAGCCATCAGCTCTTCAGTGCAGCACCAATCCATGTGCTCCTTGTTCTGCTCCAGCAGCTCCAGCTCCAGAGCCTTGACGCCAGCCATGTCGCCGTTGCCGTACAGGACGGTACGCTTTTCCATAGCAGCGAAGGGAGCCCAGGACTTGGGGTAAACGACGTCAGCATCGACGAAAGCTTCAGCCATGGTGTTGACCTTGGTGAAGGAGCCGCCGTACTTCTCAGCGTTAGCCTTAGCAACAGCCTCGACCTCGGGCATGATTTCGTAGCCCTCGGGATGAGCCAGGACGACGTCCATGCCGAAGCGGGTCATCAGACCAACGATACCCTGGGGAACGGACAGGGGCTTGCCGTAGGAGGGAGAGTATGCCCAAGTCATAGCAATCTTCTTGCCCTTCAGGTTCTCGATGCCGCCGAACTCGTGGATGATGTGCAGGGCGTCAGCCATAGCCTGGGTGGGATGGTCGATGTCACACTGCAGGTTGACCAGAGTGGGCTTCTGCTCCAGGATGCCAGCTGCATTGCCTTCGGTAACAGCGTCCATGAACTCCTTCTGGTAGGTGTGGCCCTTGCCGATGTACATGTCGTCACGGATACCGATGACGTCAGCCATGAAGGAAACCATGTTTGCAGTCTCGCGGACGGTCTCACCGTGAGCGACCTGAGACTTACCCTCGTCCAGATCCTGAACTTCCAGGCCCAGCAGGTTGCAGGCGGAAGCGAAGGAGAAACGAGTACGGGTGGAGTTGTCGCGGAACAGGGAGATGCCCAGGCCGGACTCGAAGATCTTGGTGGAGATGTTGTTCTCACGCATGTAGCGCAGAGCATCAGCGACGGTGTAAACAGCTTCCAGCTCGTCCTGAGTCTTGTCCCAAGTCAGGTAGAAGTCGCCGTTGTACATCTCAGCAAAGTTCAGGGAGTTCAGCTTGTCAATATACTGCTGCAGGGTCTTGTCCATTTTGAGTAGTCTCCTTTAATTTTAATTTAAATAAAGTTTTTTACTTAGCCTCAGGATCCGAATTGCAGTCCGGATCCAGAGGTGCCGGGGATTACTTGTTGTGAGAAGCTGGATTACAGGATCTCGTTGTCGGTCTTGCCAGCGCGGAACTCGTAGACGTCGATCTTCTTGGACTCGTCGTACAGGTTGACAGCTGCGACGTACAGAGCGGCACAGGTAACCAGGTCGGACTTCCAGGTGATCTCGTTGGGAGCATGAGCCTGAGACTCAGCACCGGGGCCAAAGCCAACACAGGGGATGCCGTAGCGGCCCTGGATAGCAACACCGTTGGTGGAGAAGGTCCACTTGTCGGTCAGGGGACGGCCCTCACGCTTAGCGCGAGCGATTTCGGAGTTGGGGCAGGTACGGGTGTCGCCGAACAGTGCCAGATGTGCGTCTTCCAGAGCCTTGACGTGTGCGGATTCCTTCTTGTTGATCCAAGTGGGGAAGTAGCACTCGGTCTCGTAGACTTCGCCAGTCCAGGAGGGACGATCGTACATGTACATGGAAACGACGACGTCGTCACCGTACTTCTTGACGTTGGGCAGATCGCGGATTTCCTGCAGGCAGGAATCCCAGGTCTCACCGGCGGTCATACGGCGGTCGATGGAGATGGAGCAGGAGTCAGCAACAGCGCAGCGAGAGGGAGAGGTGAAGTAGATCTGAGAAGTGGTGCAAGTGCCGCGGCCCAGGAAGCGAGCGTCTTCGTAGTGGTCGGGGTTGTACTTGGGATCCAGCATCTTGACCAGACCCTTGATCTCGGTCTCGTCAGCAGCGTCGTTCTCGTTCAGAGCGCGAACGTCCTGCAGGATGTCAGCCATCTTGTAGATAGCGTTGTCGCCGCGGTCGGGAGCGGAGCCGTGGCAGGAAACGCCCTTGACATCAACGCGGATTTCCATACGGCCGCGATGGCCACGATAGATACCGCCGTCGGTGGGCTCGGTGGAGATAACGAACTCAACCTGTTCCTTCTTGATGCCCTTCTTGGGGAAGTGCTTGTTAACAACGTACTGCCAGCACATGCCGTCGCAGTCTTCTTCCTGAACGGAACCGATGACCATGATCTTGTAGCCCTCGGGAATCAGGCCCAGGTCCTTCATGATCTTAGCGCCGTAGGTAGCGGAAGCCATGCCGCCCTCCTGGTCGGAGCCGCCGCGGCCGTAGATGACCTCGTCGTCTTCGTAACCAACATAGGGATCATGGGTCCAGTTGTTGATGTTGCCGATACCGACAGTGTCGATGTGGGAGTCGATGGCGATGATCTTGTCACCGGTGCCCATCCAGCCGATAACGTTGCCCAGGCCGTCGAATTCAACTTCGTCGAAGCCCAGCTTTTCCATTTCAGCCTTGATGCACTCGCAGACAGCACCCTCTTCGCAGGATTCAGAGGGATGAGAAATCATAGCGCGCAGGAAAGCGGACATGTCAGCCTTGTATGCCTCAGCGGCAGCCTTGATCTGAGCGTAGTCCAGATTTGCATTGACCATTGGTAGTTTCCTCCTTGAAAGATGAAAATATGTGGATAGCTTTTGCTAAAGGGATTACACAGTTGCGTATTCGCCGCCCCAGACAATGCTCTTGTACTTGTCGGGATCGGTGTCGCCTTCGGTGGAGAACAGCAGGACCTTGGAATCCTTGCCCAGGCCCAGAGCGTCCTTCAGTTCGGCGTAGTCGGGATCGGTCATCAGGGAAGCGATAACGCCCATGCCGATTGCGCCGGATTCGCCGGAGCAGACAGCGGGGTCGCCCTTGATGGGAGCTGCCAGCATTCTCATGCCCTTAGCTGCCATCCAGTCGGGGCAGGAGCAGAATGCGGTAACATGGTTACGCAGGATTTCCCAGCAGACGATGTTGGGCTCGCCGCAAGCCAGGCCAGCCATGATGGTCTGCAGATCGCCGTCAACGATGCGGTACTTGCCGTCGTTGGCAACAGCGCCCTGGTACAGGCAGTCAGCGATGCCAGCCTCAGCGATGACGATCTTGGGAGGATTGTCGGGATAGCTGTTGACGATGTAAGCGCAGATAGCACCGGCCATGCAGCCAACGCCAGCCTGCAGGATGACAACGTCGGGGCGCTCAACGCCGTAGCCCTTCAGCTGCTCCAGAGCCTCGGAACCCATGGTTGCGTAGCCCTGCATGATCCAGCTGGGGATCTCGGTGTAGCCTTCCCAAGCGGTATCCTGAACGATAACGCCATGCTCAACAGCGTCAGCCTCAGCAGCAGCAATACGGACACACTCGTCGTAGTTGACTTCTTCGATGGTGACCTTTGCGTTTTCCTTGGCGATGTTGTCGAAGCGGTACTTGGAGGAGCCCTTAGGCATGTGAACGATAGCCTTCTGGCCCAGCTTGTTGGCAGCCCATGCCACGCCACGGCCGTGGTTGCCGTCGGTAGCGGTGCAGAAAGTAGCCTGGCCGAACTCTTCCTTCAGAGCAGCGCTGGTCAGGTACTCGTAAGTCATCTCAGAAACGTCCTTGCCCAGTTCCTTAGCAATGTACTTAGCCATTGCGAAGGAGCCACCCAGAACCTTGAAAGCATTCAGGCCGAAGCGGTAGCTCTCGTCCTTGATAGCCAGGAAGTTCAGGCCCAGGTACTCAGCCATCTTGTCCAGCTTAGCCAGAGGAGTGATGCAGTACTGGGGGAAGCTCTCGTGGAAAGCACGGGCATTGGCAACGTTTTCCAGAGCCATGATTTCCAGTTCGTTACCATCGCCCTTGGGCATGGTATTCAGTTTCCATTTCATCTTGGGTTCCATTATTTCTTAGCCTCCTAAATTAATATGTATGCTAAAAATTTTTTTGGTTACAAAACTTTTTGTATGGATATATATCTATAATACCCAACGAAAGGCTGAATGTCAAGCTTTTTCGTCTGCTGAATTTGGAGAAAATTTCTCGTTTCAGGGGGGTAAATGCCCCTTGTTTTTGGCTATTTTGCTGTATCGGTTTTCGAATATTTCCGGGTAAAAACCCTGTTTTTTGACGGACAAATTTAGTTACTGGCCGGAGGCGGCGATGGAACTGTAAATTTGAGGTGCAAAATTTCGAGTCGTTTCGAAAAACCTGGGAAGGAGCCGACCAAACAAAAAGTTAGGTCCAGAGGAATGGGGCGGCGGGCGGAACCCGCCGCCTGAATGGAATTAATACTTGCCGGTCAGAACACCGCGGGTGTCGATGATGGCACCACGGGGGCAGTTGACGGCGCACATGCCGCAGCTGAGGCACTTTGCATCGTCGATGACGGCCACGTTGTCAATAACGTGGATGGCGCTGGCGGTGCAGACCTTCTCACACATACCGCAGCCGATGCAGCTCTTCTCGCAGACAGCGCGGGCATCCTTGCCCTTGTCCTTGTTGGCGCACTTGACAACGATGAAGTTAGCGCACTCGTGAACCTTGATCAGGTTCAGGGGGCATGCCTTGACGCAGGCGCCGCATGCGATGCACTTTTCCTCATTGACCTCGGCAACACCGATGTCGTTGATGGAGATGGCGCCGAACTTACAGGCGATGACACACTGCTCACAGGCGATGCAGCCGTAGGTGCAGCGCTCGGGAACGTATCTGTTGGCGCGGCAGCCGCCGTTGCAGGCCACGACAGCGGTCTTGTAGGGGAACTTCTTCTTCATAGCCATAATTCTTTCCCCCTCCTTACTTGTTATAGGGCGTGCCATGGATAGGCAGGCTGTAACGGCGCTCACCGTCGAGCTGATAGTAAGCTTCGGTGATGGCGGGAGCGGTGGGGATGGAGGTGATTTCACCGATACCAATTGCACCGCCGGCCACATCCAGACCGGGCTTGTCAATGACGATGGGGATGATCTTGGGGATCTCGTGAGCGCGGAACAGACCCAGGGAGCCGTACTTTTCGATGGGCTTGCAGTCCTTCAGAGGATACTCCTCACGCAGGGCGAAACCCATGCTCATCAGGACGCCGCCTTCGATCTGGCCTTCGCAGGACAGAGGATTGACTGCCTTGCCCACGTCGTGAGCGGCGATCATCTGCTCAACCTTGCCGGTCTTCTTGTCCAGAATGCACAGCTGGGTTGCGTAGCCATAAGCAACGTGGCTCTTGGGGTTGGGAACCTTGGCACCCAGAGGATCGGTCTTGGCCAGGTACTCGCCGTAGAATTCCTTATCGACCAGGTCGGCCAGGGTCTTGCCGGCATCCAGCTCAGCCTTCAGCAGGCGGCAGGCGCGGATACAGGCTTCGCCGGTGACCAGAGTCTGACGGGAACCGGAGGTGGTACCGGAGTCAGGAGCATACCAGGTATTGGAGCGCTCGTAGACGATGTCCTCGCGGTTCAGGCCAGTGTACTCAACAACGTTCTGAACCAGGACAGTGCCCAGGCCCTGACCGATGCAGGAAGCGCCGGAGTAGATGTGGACCTTCTGATCCTTCTCAATCAGCAGCTTGACGCGGCCGGTATCGGGGATACCGACGCCAACGCCGGCGTTCTTCATGGCGCAGCCAATACCGACAGGCTTGCCGGCAGCGACAGCTGCGTCATAGTAAGGCTTGACAGCCTCCAGGGTTTCCACCAGACCGGTGGAGTCGTCAACGATCTGACCGTTGGGCAGGACGCCCCAGGGACGGATGGCGTTGACATAGCGGATCTGCCAGGGAGTGATGCCGATCTTTTCGGCCATCATGTTCAGCAGGGTCTCGGTGGCGAAGCAGGTCTGAGTGACGCCGAAGCCACGGAATGCACCTGCAGGAGGATTGTTGGTGTAGTAAGCGGTGCCCTCGATTTCGAAGTTCTCGTAAGCGTAGGGACCAGCGGCGTGGGTACATGCACGCTGCAGAACGGGGCCGCCCAGGGAGGCGTATGCGCCGGTATCGGACTCACAGACAGCCACGACACCCATGATTTTGCCGTCGTTGTCGCAGCCCATGGTGAAGTCCATGGAGAAGTGGTGACGCTTGGGGTGCACCAGCAGGGACTCGGCACGGGTCAGGTTCATCTTAACGGGGCGCTTGGTATGGTAGACAGCCAGTGCAGCCAGATGCTGAACGGTCATGTCTTCCTTGCCGCCGAAGCCGCCGCCGACCAGAGCGTTCTGAACCTTGACCTTCTTGGTGCCCAGCAGCAGCTGGCACTCGTGGAGGGTCTGGTGAGCAGACTGGTCAGTGGAGTAGACGAAGATGTCGCCGTCTTCATCGATGAATGCAGTAGTTGCTTCGGGCTCCAGGAATGCATGCTCAGTCCAGGGAGTCTCGAAGTGATGGGAGATGACGTGAGGTGCCTTGGCAATCTGGCCGCGGGCATCACCGCGGGTGATGTGCTCGTGAGCCTGGACGTTGGACTTGTCAGTCTCAAAGACCAGGGGAGCGCCGGGAGCCTTTGCATCAGCGATGCAGGTGACTGCGGGCAGGACCTCGTACTCGATCTTGACCAGCTTCTTGGCCTTCTCGAGGGTTGCGGTGTCTTCAGCAACGATCAGAACGATGGCATCGCCCAGGTAGTGGGTCAGTTCACCCACGGGAACCAGGGTGTACTGGTCATGCTTCAGGTGGCCGATGAAGTTCTCGCCGGGGATGTCAGCTGCGGTGATGCACTTGACAACGCCCTTCAGAGCTTCGGCCTTGGAGGTGTCAATGGACAGGACACGGGCGCGGGGGTACTTACTGCGGACACAGCCGGCGTAAGTAGTGCCTTCGGGGTAGATGTCATCGGGATACTGACCGTAGCCCAGGACCTTCTCCTCGACGTCCAGACGATGGACGCGGTTGCCCACGTGCCAGTCATCGCTGGTGGGGGCGGGGATGGCGCCGGCCTTCTTGATCTTGGCTGCCAGCTTGACAGCTGCAATGATCTTCACGTAGCCGGTGCAGCGGCAGTAGTTGTTGCGCAGAGCGTACTTGATCTCGTCCTCGGTGGGGTCGGGATTGACGTCCAGCAGTGCCTTGGTACACATGACCATGCCGGGGATGCAGAAGCCGCACTGAACAGCGCCGGCTTCGCCGTAGGCATAGGTGTACAGTTCCTTTTCCCACTCAGTCAGACCTTCAACGGTGACGATGTTCTTGCCTTCCAGGCGGTCGGTGGTGGGAACACAGGACTTGCAGGTGACGCCGTCGATGATGACGGTACATGCACCGCAGGCACCCTGGCTGCAGCCGTCCTTGACAGAGGTCAGACGCAGATCATCGCGGAGATAGCGAAGCAGGGACTTCTTCTCATCGGTAGTACGCTGGACGCCGTTGACAGTAAAGGTATAGCTCATACGGAATCCTTCTTTCAAAAAGTATTTATGATGGAAGGGGGATTGCTCCCCCTTCCAGGGTAGATAAGCTTACTTGGTCAGCAGCCAGCTGTAGTCATTTTCAACAGCCAGGATGATCTGACGCAGAGGCTCGTACAGGCCGCAGGCGGGATCGGCCACGACGTACTCGGCAACAGTGTCGCCCAGACGGACCAGGACCTTGCCGTCGCCCAGCTCAAGCCAGCCGGCGTTGGTGGAGTTCTCGAAGTCCCACTTGGTCCAGAACAGGGTGAACTTATCCTTGTAGGGGCGGGAATCGTAGGGGCAGAAGATCAGGCAGTTGCCGCACTCATTGCACATGCCGTCCACGTGGACGATCTGGCGCTGACGCATGCCGGGAACAGCGATAGCCACGTTTGCACGGTTGGGGCAGACGGAAGCACAGGTCTCACAGACGGTAGCGCAGCCCAGGCAGCGGCTGTCTTCGCAGGAAGCGCAGTCGGAGCACAGGGAGCCCTTCTTGTCCAGGATCTTCTGGTAGTCGGGATCGACGTTGGCTTCGGTGTACTTGCCGAAGTCATAGCCGGCGATAGCGGTGGTAGCCTTGGCGGCGTCAGCGATACCCTCAACGATGGTTGCGGGGCCGCGGCGGCCGTCACCAACAGCGTAGACGTGAGCGACGGAGGTCTGCATGTTCTCGTCGACGACGGGAGTGCCCTTCTTGGTCAGCTCAACACCGATACCCTCGTACAGGCCGGTCTCGACCTTCTCGCCGATAGCGGTGATGACGATGGAAGCGGGGATTTCAACCTTGTTGCCGGTAGCAACCACAGAGCGGCGGCCGGAAGCATCGGGAGCGCCCAGCTCCATAGCCTCGCAGGTCAGGACGCCGTCCTTGACACCGATGGGTGCCAGCAGTTCCATGAACTGAACGCCGTCTTCGATAGCTTCAGCCAGCTCTTCTTCGTCGGCGGGCATGTAGCGCTTGGTACGACGGTAGATCAGGCGGACGTTCTCAGCGCCCAGACGCTTTGCAACGCGGGCAGCGTCCATAGCGGTGTTGCCGCCGCCGATGACGACAACGTCGTTGCCCAGGTTCAGGGTCTCGGGAGCGTTCTTTGCTGCGTACAGGAACTTGATAACGTTCAGAGTCTCACCGTACTCAACACCGGTAGCACCGGCCTTCCAAGCGCCGACAGCGACGATAACGTCGGTGTAGCCGGCAGCCAGCAGGTCAGCAACGGAGGTGACTTCGGTATTCAGCTCGAACTTGGCGCCGTATGCCTTGCACAGTGCCACGTCGTTGTCGATGGACTGGGTGGAGATACGGAACTCGGGGATCACGTGACGGACGATGCCGCCCAGCTTGTCGGTGCGCTCGTAAACGGTGACGTCAACGCCAGCGCGGGACAGGAAGGAAGCTGCTGCCAGACCAGCGGGGCCGCCGCCGATGACTGCAACCTTCTTGCCGGCCACGGGAGCGGCGGGCTTCAGGGTAGCCAGGACTTCTTCGAATGCGCCGGTAGCTGCGGTCAGCTTGGCCTCGCGGATGTAAACGTGCTCGTCGTAGTAGTTACGCATGCACTTGTCGCCGCAGTGATGGGGGCAGATGGTGCCGGTGATGAAGGGCAGAGCGTTGCGCTCCAGGATGATGTTCAGAGCATCAGCCATGCGGCCTTCGCCAACAGCGGTCAGGTAAGCGGGGATGTCCTGCTCGATGGGGCAGCCATTGCGGCAGGGAGCATTGAAGCAGTCAACCAGGGGAACCTGCTCGCCGATGTGACGGACGGGCAGGGGCTTGATGGGCTTCTGGTACAGAGGATCGGTAGCGACGCCGTCGTCCAGAGCGCGGACAGCTTCGACATTCAGGGATTCCCAACGCTTGTCGCCGCAGTCGCCCAGAGCATTGTAGACCTGAGTCATACGCTCGTATCCGCCGGGCTTCAGGATGGTGGTGGCCATGGTGATGGGCCAGATACCTGCGTCGAACAGAGCCTTGATGTTACGGGCTTCTGCGCCGCCGGAGTAGGAGATTCTCAGCTTGCCGTTGAACTGGTCGGTGATGCGGCGTGCCAGGGAGATGGACAGGGGGTACAGGGAACGACCGGACATGTACATCTCGTTGTTGGGCAGCTCGCCGGCCTTGACGTCGACGGGGAAGGTGTTGGTCAGCTTCAGACCGAACTCGACGCCTTCCTGCTCGCACAGGGCGATCAGACGCTCGAACATGGGAACTGCATCTGCCCACTGCAGGTCTTCCACGAAGTGGCTGTCAGTGAAAGCGATGTAGTCGAAGCCCAGGGAGTCCAGGCGCTTACGTGCGTACTCGTAGCCCAGCAGAGTGGGGTTGCACTTGATGTAGGTGTTCAGGTGCTTTTCGGTGATCAGGTAGCGGGCGATGGCTTCGATCTCCTGGGGAGGGCAGCCATGCAGGGTGGATTCGGTGATGGAGTTAGAAACGCGGGCGGAAACGCTCTCGACGTACTCAGCATCGACGTTCTTAAAGAGATCCAGGTTAGCCAGGGTCCAGGACTTGCACTCGTTCCAGATCTCGGTCTTGGAAGCATCCATCATGTTGTCGATGTAGGTGTTGGTCTTGGGCTTCTTGATGTCATCCAGGTTGTAACCGACGGACATATTGAAAACGAAACCGTTGGGGTCGCCCATGCCCAGTTCCTTTGCCATCAGCTTACATGCCCACCAGCCCTTAACGTACTCGTTGTAGGCTTCGGGAACGTACAGCTCGGTGGACCATTCACAGTTGTAGCACTCGTCGCCTGCGGTGATGCAGGGCTTGTTGACGCACTTGCTCAGCTCTTCGCCGTCCATCTGCTGGATGGTCTTCAGTTCGAAGAAACGGGAGCCTGCTGCGTATGCTGCAACGATGTTCTGAGCCAGCTGAGAGTTGGGGCCTGCTGCGGGACCGTAGGGAGTCTCGATCTTTTCGTCGAAGATGGGCAGAGCCTTGCCGGTGGTGTGGTGGACCTGCTTTGCAACGCCGAAGATGGAGCCCTTTTCCTCGTTCTCCTTCAGGATCCAGGTCATCATCTGACCAAAGGGAATGGGACGCATAATATCAGCCATGTTTTATTCCTCCAATGTTTATGTGATTTTGGGTCGGGCTGCATCCGGATGTGTGCCGGATGCAGCCTCCAAAAAGACTTATGAATTGATATGGTAGGGATTATTCAGTTGGTAGATAAGCGGTGGTTTTTATTTAGTAAACGCGGTTGTTCAGAGCGCCCCACAGCTTCTTGGCCTGCTCCATGGTCCATGCATTGATGGCATCCTCGTCGATGTTGACGAATTCGCGGTCCTTGTAGATGACCTTGCCATTGATGATGGTGGTGCGGTTGTTCTTGCCCATCATGCCGAAGATCATGTGGCCGTCGATGTTCTCGTCGGAGAAGGGAGTGAAGGGCTTGTAGTCCATGACGCAGATGTCAGCTGCAGCGCCGGGAGCAATGATGCCCAGAGGCTTCTTGCAGTACTTGGCCATCATCTTGGCGTTGTTCTGGAACAGCATGGTGGTGCCTTCGCCCCAGGCGACGTTGGGCTTGCCTGCGTTGTGGCGCTGGATGATCAGGAAGACCTTCAGGGATTCCAGCATGTCGTGGGTGTAAGCGTCGGTACCCATGCAGACGTGGATGCCCTTCTCGAACATCTTCAGAACGGGGGAACAGCCGACAGCGTTGCCCATGTTGGACTCGGGGTTGTTGACACACATGGTGCCGGTGGCAGCGATGGTGTCCAGCTCGGAGTCGGTCAGATGGATGCAGTGGCCCAGCATGGTCTTGGGACCCAGGATGCCGCCCAGGCGCTCCAGACGCTCGATGGGGTAGCACATGTGATGGTTCAGGGAGTCATAAACGTCGTTCAGACCCTCAGCCACGTGGATGTGGAAGCCGGTCAGGCCGTTGTTCTCAGCGATCATCTTCTCGAAGGTCTTGTTGGAGATGGTGAACAGGGCATGGCCGCCGAACATGGCGGAGATCATGTCATCGTTCTGTGCAGCTGCCCAGCGGGCGAACTCTGCGTTCTCCTGGATGGACTCAGCGGTCTTGACTTCGCCGTCACGCTCGGAGACTTCGTAGCACAGGTTGGCACGGATGCCGATTTCCTGGCAGACGTCCTTGATGGTGAACAGAGTGCCGGGGATCTCGCCGAAGGATGCGTGATGGTCAACGATGGTGGTGACACCGTTGCGGATGGAGTCCAGGACAGTGGGGTAAGCACAGGCCTTGGTGCCGTCCATGGTCAGGTGACGGTCGATGTTCCACCAGGTGTCTTCCAGAACTTCGATGAAGTTGCGGGAGTTCTTGCCAGCGATGGAAAGGCCACGAGCCAGACCGGAGTAGATGTGAGTGTGTGCGTTGATCAGACCGGGCATAATGACGCCGCCCTGAGCATCCACAAACTCAGAGTTGGGATACTTGGCCTTCATGTCAGCCAGAGTACCGACTTCCTTGATGAGTTCGCCGTCAATGACGACAGCGCCGTCCACCAGATAGGGGTTTGCGGGGTCGCGGGTGATGAGCTTACCATTTCCTACGATCAGCATGTTTGTTTTGCCTCCTTTATTTGAATGGAAGGATATATAATGTATGGTCGCCTCCGGGAGCGATTCGTCTGAAGGAGCGGCCGGTCCGGGGCAGTCGGGACTTTGAAAAGCCTTGAGTATTGGCGGATACTCCGGTGTTTTTCAAAATCCTTCCCGCAGCGGAACGATCGCTGCTTCGGAAGAAAAGTTCTGAGAAGCTTCCTTAAAGCCGGCCCGTGCGCGAGGCACTGCGTTTCAGCCTGCGGCTTTGACAAAATTTCAGTTTTTGCTACAAATTTTTTATTTGAACCATTGAAATTCCTTGATAAACTGATATAATCATTTCATAAAGGAAGTTCGGAAGGGGACTGAAAACAATGAAACCAAATGAAATTGCTTTTTTAACCCAGCTGGCCAAGGGCGTTGCCCGTCAGTTTGGTTCCAACTGTGAAGTGGTTGTCCACGATCTGTGCGCCACGGAAGATGAGCACTCCATCGTCGCCATTGAGAACGGCCATGTGACCGGCCGCAAGGTGGGTGACGGTCCTTCCCATGTTGTGTGGGAGGCACTGAAGGCTGATCCTTCCAAGCTGGAAGACCGCCTGTCTTATCTGACCAGAACCGAGGACGGCAAGATCCTGAAGTCCAGCACCATGTTCATGCGGGATGAAGCGGGCAAGGTCATCGGCATTTTCGCCATCAACTACGACATCACCATGATGAAGGCGGTTGAGGATCAGATCCATGCATTTACCGCGGCGGATACATCAGCTCAGGAGCCTGTAACCATTTCCCACAATGTCAACGATCTGCTGGAAGAGCTGATCAAGCAGAGCGCTCAGCTGGTCGGCAAGCCTGTGGCACTGATGAACAAGGAAGACAAGGTCAAGGCTATCGGCTTCCTGAACGACAGCGGCGCATTCCTGATCACCAAGTCTGGTCAGCGGGTGTGCAACTTCTTCGGTATTTCCAAGTACACCCTGTACAGCTATATTGATGAAGCCAAGGGCGATAAGGATAAGTAAGAATCACATACGGGCGGCAGCTTCGGAGATCCGGAGCTGCTGCTTTTTTGGTCAAAAGCAGGATTCAAATGGTATATTTTTGCATTTGGACGCACTACGCCCACACATTGTTGCACATCTAAAGTATACCATTTGACTGCCTTAAATTCAAGGGTAAGTTTCGTCCGGCGTACCGAGATTGCCCCCTGAAAATTGTTGAAAATGCCTATAAAATCGTGGTATTTTTGAAAAGATAAGGAAAAAGACTGGGCATACCCGGCAGCGCTTGTGAAAAAAGCCGAAACCTGTAAAAAATGTTAAGATTCCATATGCATGATTGAAAATAAGCTTACTTGGTGGTACAATGGTCAAAACTCCATGAAAGGAGAAATGGTTATGACTGATTACTTAATTCAAAATGTATACATTGTAGACGGAAGCGGCAAGGCTCCCTTCCGGGCAGATGTTGCGATTGAAAATGAGAAAATTGCCGCAATCGGCGATCTTGCCGGCTGCGAAGCGTTACATACCATCGACGGCAGGGGCAGATACCTGACCCCCGGCTTCATCGATGTCCACCGCCACGGCGAGGCTGCCGCCTTCCGGGAAGGCTACGGCAAGGCTGAACTGGCTCAGGGCCTGACTCTGGTCATCAACGGCAACTGCGGCCTGTCCATGACTCCGGTGCAGGGTCCCTTCCGGCAGGAAATTCTGGATTATCTGGCCCCTGTGGTGGGCGATATGCCCGACGGCTGCGATTTTTCCACGGTGGCTGAATACAAGCAGCAGCTTTCCTGGGTGCCTCAGCGGATTCACAACGGCATGCTGGTGGGCATGGGCACCCTTCGGGGCTGCGCCGCCGGTTTCCGGGACGGAGAGCTGACGGAAGAGGAATACAAGTTTATCTGGAAGCTGCTGGAGCAGGGCCTGGAAGAAGGCGCTCTGGGTGTGTCCCTGGGCCTTGGCTATGCCCCCGAATGCTTCTATGACACCAAGGGTATGATCAAATCCCTGGAACCCCTCCGCAATTCCGGCAAGGTTATCACGGTCCACATGCGCCAGGAAGGCGATGAGGTGGTGGAAGCACTGGAGGAGATGCTGACAGTTGCCCGGGATCTGAAGACTCCCATGCAGATCAGCCATCTGAAGGCCATCGGTACCCGCAACTGGCAGCGCTGCGTCCCCAAGATGCTGGAGATGTTCCGTGCCGCCCGGGAAGAGGGTCTGGACATCACCTGTGATGTGTATCCCTATCCCGCCGGGTCCACCCAGCTGATCCATGTGCTGCCTCCCGAGTTCCAGGCTGGCGGCATGGATGCCCTGACCGATGCGCTCCGCGACCCTGAGAAGCGGGCCATCATGAAAGAGCGGATGAAGACAGGTAGCGACTTCGAGAACATCTCCCTGCTGGTTGGCTTTGACAATATTCAGGCAACTTCTCTGCGGATGCCGGAGAATAAGATCTACGAGGGCATGTCCATCGTGGAGATTGCGGCGCAGCAGGGCAAGGATGTCTACGATGCCCTTTTCGATTTGCTGGCCTCCGAGCACTGCACTCCCGCCATGATCGACCGGATCACCCACGACAATGACATCGATGCCATTCTGAAGGAACCCTATTCCTCTGTCATCTCCGATGCCACCTATCCCGAGGACGGTCTGATGCACCCCAGAGTTTACGGCAATATTCCGAGGCTTCTGGAGCATTACGTGAAAGAGCGGGGCCTTCTGACCATTGAAGAGGCTGTTCACAAGATTTCCGGGCTGCCCGCCTGGCGCTTCGGTCTGGAAACCAAGGGTAAAATCGCGGTGGGTGCCGATGCGGATTTGTGCCTATTTGATCTTGAAAACATCCACCAGACTGGCACCTGGACAAAACCTGACACATTAGCCGCCGGCATGGATACGGTCTTTGTCATGGGCAAGCCTGCCCTGCTGGAAGGCCGGTTTACCGATCACTTCGGCGGACAGATTCTGTAAGCGAGGTGTGAAAAATTGCGTAAGAAAAAATCGACTAAAATTCTGCTGACCATCGTCATGATCCTGCTGGTACTGGCGCTGGCAGTGGCGGGCGCTGCTGCCTGGATGGTTTTTACCAACATTTCCGACAGCATTACCGTGGAGGCAGGCACTGAAACCGTGGATCCCAATGGCTACAAGGTTCGGGATCTGCCCTTCCCTGTGGAATTTGCAACGGATCTGAATACCATCGATCTGAGCCGCCCCGGCGATTATCCGGTGCAGCTGAACTACTGCAAACGGGTTTACGATGCGGTGCTGTCCGTCCGGGACACGGTCAGCCCCAATGCGGTGCTGGTGCCTGTCACCGTAATGTCCTATGAAATGCCCGCTGCGGAGGACTTTATTCAGGAGTTCCAGGACATAACCGCCGTTACCGTCCGGTTTGAAAAAGAACCGGACATGACCCTGGCGGGGGAGCAGAAGATTCCGCTGCTGCTGACTGACGAAAGCGGCAACACCGCCACTGTGGAAGGCGTCCTGACTGTGATCATCGACACCCAGGCTCCTGTCATTGAGGGCGCGGCAGACTTTACCTTCTACATCGGACAGACTCCCGATTATCTCAAGGGCGTGACCATTTCCGATGATCTGGACGAAGAACCTGTTCTCGAAGTGGACGACAGCCAGGTGGATTTGAATAAGGAAGGTACCTATGAGGTGACCTACACTGGCCGCGACAAGACCGGCAATGAAGCCGCTGTGTCTGTGGTCATGACCGTCATCGAGGACAACGAGGCTCCCACTATCATGGGCATCAACCCCATTTCCCTCTACGAGGGCAGCACCGTTGCCTACCGCAGCGGCGTTCTGGTAGTGGATGACAAGGACGAAAAGCCTGTCCTGACGGTGGATTCCACCGGCGTGGATCTGAGTAAGCCCGGTACCTACGAAGTCATCTACAAGGCAACGGATGCCGCAGGCAACGAGTCCACCTTTACCACCACCGTGACTGTCAAGGAAAAGTCCGAGAACTATGTGGAGGAACAGGTCATTCTGGATATGGTGGACGATATTCTGGATGACATCATCACCGAAGATATGACCGTCCGGGAAAAGGTTCAGAAAATCTACAAGTGGGTCAAGAGCAACTGCTCCTACATCAACCACTCCGATAAGACCGACAGCCTTCAGGCAGCCTACAAGATGCTCAAGACCCGCCAGGGCGACTGCTTCAGCTATTATTCCATCAGCAAGGTGATGTTCGACCGGCTGGGAATTCCCAACATTACGGTGATCCGCAGCAAGGATTCCCCTCGCCGCACCACCCATTTCTGGAGTATGGTCAGCGTGGACGGCGGTGAGAATTATTACCACTATGATGCCACTCCTTCCGGCAAGGTTTACCGCAACAACTATTTCTGCCTGGTGACGGATGAATTTATCGACGGCTATAACGCACTGGCTCCCGGCTACTACATGAGAGATCAGGAACTCTACCCCAGAACTCCCATCGAATAACGAAAAAAGCCACGGCCCTTTCGGGTCGTGGCTTTCGTTTTTTGCATTACTCCAGGTAGATGGCTGCGTCCAGTTCTTCGGTGACATAACCGATGATCCGGGCAGCGGGGACGGCCTTCTGCATCTCAGCCAGGCACTCTTCAGCTTCCTCTGCGGGGATGGCGAAGAGCAGACCGCCGCTGGTCTGGGGATCGAAGAAGATGTCCTGCAGGGCACGGGGGACACCGGCCACATTCTTGACACCTGCTTCGGCGAATTCCCGGTTGCGGTAGGCACCAGCGGGGATGAAGCCCATCTCAGCCAGTTCATAAGCTTCGGGATGGTAGGGAACGTCAGCGCACTTGATGTGCAGGGTGGCGTTGCTGCCCTGAGCCATTTCATAGCCGTGGCCCATCAGGGAGAAGCCGGTGACGTCGGTGCAGGAATGGACGGAGTACTTGACCATCACATCCCGGGCAGCCTTATTGAGGGTTGCCATCTGGGCATAGATCCGGTCCATGACTTCCTTTTCCACCATGTCAGCCTTGGCGGAGGTGGTCAGGATACCCACACCCAGGGGCTTGGTCAGGATCAGCACGTCGCCGGGCATGGCACCGGAGTTGGTCAGCACCTTGTCGGGGTGTACGAAACCGGAAACTGCCAGACCGTAGATGGGCTCTGCGCCGTTGATGGTGTGGCCACCGGTGATGATCAGACCGGCTTCATAAGCCTTGTCATAGCCGCCCCGGAGAACCTGCTGAACGGCTTCCTTGCCCATCTGATCGGAAACGCACATGATATTCAGAGCCAGCTTGGATTCGCCGCCCATGGCATAGATATCAGAAATGGCGTTGGTGGCGGCGATCTGACCGTAGAGGTAGGGATCGTCCACGATGGGGGGGAAGAAGTCGGTGGTCTGAACCAGAGCGGTGTTCTTGTCCAGATAGTAGACGCTGGCATCATCGGACTTGTCATAGCCGACGATCAGGCGGGGATCATAGTGGGTCTTGAAACCTTCCAGCATCTTTGCCAGAGTACCGGCGCCGACCTTGGCGCCGCAGCCGGCGCACTTGGCCAGCTTGGTCATTTTCACTTGAGTTTCCATAGCATTTTCTCCTTAGTGATGAAAAGGGGCTGAGAATCTCAGCCCCTTTGTTTTTGCTTCAGCTGTCCAGCGCCCGGTGGAGCTGGATATAGCCATCAGGTGTGACCTGAACGATCTGCTCCACTTCCTCGGGCATTTCATCAGAGGGGCAGATACCATCGCCGTCGTAACGGACACAGGTGCCGCAGCTGCTGCTTAAATCCCGGGGAACCGGCATAACCCGCGCGGCCCAGCCCTTGCCGGAGCAGAGCTTCTTGAACCGGATGGCGCCGAAGTGGGAGTAGAAAGTTGCGATGTAAGTCATGAATGATTCTTCCTTACTTTTGAAAGTATTCCTATTTTATAGGATTACTTCTTCATAGTCAAGGTGTATTCGTCGCCGTTTTCGGTAACGGTGACGGTGTAGCCCTGATGCTCAGCGTAGCGGGTGACGTTTTCCTTGGAGGTGGGGTTGTCCACGACCATGGTGTATTCGTTGGCCTTGGTCATCATGGCCTTGCGGATCATGACAACGGGTTCGGGGCAGGAAAGACCTCTTGCATCCAGCATAGTTAAATTCCTCCTATTACTGTTCCTTCTTGAAAGTGTTGACACAGCCGATGATAGTGCAGACAATCAGGCCCACAACGACCATAACCTGACCGTTGATGCCAACGCCGCCGGTGCTGACAACGCCGTCAGTGATGGCAGCGGCGCCGCCGGCCAGACCGAAGTTGTGGCAGAATGCAGCGCCGACAACCAGACCGGTAACGGTGATGGCGGAGTCGGTGTTGCCTTCGCCGGCCAGGATCAGCTGACGCAGGGGGCAGCCGCCCAGCAGGGTGCAGCCGTAACCGACCAGCATCATGCCCAGGAAGTTCCAAATGTGAGCGGTGTGGGCAACAGGCTGGACCCAGTCTTCACCGATGAAGCCCAGCTTGAAGAAGCCGCCGCCCTTGACAGCGTTCAGAACCAGGTTGCCGACCAGAGCAGCAACAAACAGAGTGATGAAACCGGACAGCAGCTTGGTTTCCTTGAACAGGATCACGTCACGGATGCCGCCGACCATGCACATACGGGTACGCTGTGCCAGAGCGCCGACAACCAGACCAGCGACCAGGGAGATGATGATGGGAGCGTGCATGGAGCCGGGGCCCTTCTCGGAGAAGACCAGCAGAGTGGGCAGAGCAACCAGGACAACCAGCAGGACAACCTGGATAGCGGGAGCGACAGCACCCTCCAGCTTGGGCTGCTTGTAGGTACGCTTCAGAGAGTAGCCCTTGTTCAGGAAGAACACGCCGCACAGAATACCGACCACGAAGCCAGCCAGGCCAACCAGAGCATTCAGGTCACCGCCGGCCAGACGGAGGGTCATACGGAAGGGGCAGCCCAGGAATGCCAGACAGCCGATCATGACGAAGAAGCCCAGGATGAAACGGGTGAAGGGAGCGGAGCCGCCCTTGGGTGCCCATTCCTTGTTCAGGACTGCCATGATGAAGCTGCCCAGGACCAGACCGATGATTTCGGGACGGACGTACTGGACAACAGCTGCGGTGTGCAGCTTCAGGCCACCGGCGGTATCACGCAGGAAGCAGGCGATGCAGTAACCCATGTTCTTAGGGTTGCCGAACAGCACCAGCAGCACAGCGATGACGCCGATGAGAAGACCGGCGATCATAATGCCGAGCTTTTCATTTTTGGTTTTCATTGTTTCTACCTCCATATTTTTGTATATAGGATATTGTCAGTATAGCACAGGCTGATAACGGGGACAAATAAAAATTATTGATAAAGATAACGATTATATTTGATTTTTTGATAAATATGAGTTATAATAAAAAATCATAGATGAATAATTCAGTCGGATGAACAGAGGAAAATTCATGGAAAAGATTTATCTGGATAATGCCAGCACCACATTTCCAAAGCCGGAAGCGGTGCCCCAGGCAGTTTATGAATATATGACCAGCCAGGGCTGTAACATCAACCGGGGCTGCTATGACGGCGCCTACGATGTGGAGGAACTGGTTTTTGAGACCCGGCAGATGCTCGCTGACCTCTTTCACGGCGGCGACTGCAAAAATGTGGTCTTTACAAAGAATGTCACAGAAAGCCTGAATGTGATTTTGAAGGGCTTTCTGAAGCCCGGCGACCATGTGCTGGTGTCTTCCATGGAGCACAATGCCATGATGCGCCCCATCCGCCAGCTGGAAAAGGCAGGCGTGGAATTTGACCGGATTCCCTGCGATGGCCAGGGCAATCTGAAGCTGGATTTGCTGGAATCCCTGGTGAAGCCCAACACCAAAGCCATCGCCATCATGCACGCCAGCAATGTCTGCGGCACGGTACTGCCCATTGCAGAAGTGGGCGCATTTGCCCATGCCCATGGTCTGAAGTTCATCGTGGACTGCGCCCAGACTGCCGGTGTCATGGACATCGATATGGAGAAAATGCACATCGACGCCCTGGCCTTCACCGGCCACAAGGGCCTTCTGGGTCCCCAGGGCATCGGCGGCTTTATTTTAAAGGAAGAAATGATTCCGCTTATTGACCCGCTGCTCTCCGGCGGCACCGGTTCTATCAGCCACACGGAAGAAATCCCCGACTTTATGCCTGACCGCTTTGAACCGGGTACCATGAATCTGCCGGGCATCATCGGCCTTCATGCAGGTCTTGAATGGCTGCAGGAAACCGGTATCGAAAACATCCGCGCCCACGAGCTGGTCCTGACGGAGCGGCTCCTTCGAAATCTGGAACCTCTGGAGCAGCAGGGACTCATCAAAATTATCGGCAGACGTGACTGCTGCAGACGCACCGGCGTGGTCAGCATCCAGACCCTGACGAAGGAACTTTCCCAGGCGGCCTTCGAGCTGGATGCCAATTTCGGCATCATGACCCGCGTGGGCCTGCACTGCGCCCCCTCTGCCCATATGACTCTCGGTACTTATCCCACCGGCACCATCCGTTTTTCCTTCGGCTGGTTCAATACCGCCGAGCAGGCAGATGCGGCCATTTCCGCACTAAAGGAGATTTGTAATGGAATTTAAACAGCTGGAATCCTTTGCCGCCGTTGTGCGGCTGCGCAGCTTCACCCGGGCGGCGGAGCAGCTCTATATTTCCCAGCCCACCATCAGTACCCACATCCGGGCACTGGAGGAAGAACTGAATATGCGCTTGATTCTGCGGACTACCAAGAGCATCGAGGTCACCGCCGAGGGTCAGAAGCTCTACGAGTACGCCGTGAATATCCTGCAGCTGCGGGACCGGATGCTTCAGGAGTGTTCCTCCGAAGCCAAGCGCATCATCCACCTGGGCGCCTCCACCATCCCCTCTGCCTACATCCTGCCGGAAGTTCTGCCCAAATTCGGCGGCAAACATACCAACACCTTCTTTGTCATCCATCAGAGCGACTCCAAGGGCGTTCTGGACGGCCTCACCGATGGCATCTTTGACGTTGGCCTCATCGGCATGGACGTGGAGAAGGAATCTCTCACCTGCGAGCCTTTCTGCGAGGACCGGATGGTTCTGATCACTCCCGTGACAGAGCAATTCCTGAAGCTCCAGCGCAAGGGTGTTTCCGCAGTGGAACTGCTGACCACCGAGCCTGTGATTCTCCGGGAAAAGGGCAGCGGCAGCAAAAAGAGTGTGGATCGCTTCCTGGAGGAAATGGGCATCAGCGATGAGCAGCTGAACATCACCGCCCGTGTTAACGACCCGGAGGCTATCAAGAATCTGGTTGCCCAGGGCCTGGGCATCAGCTTCATCTCCCAGCGGGCCGCCCAGAATTTCATTCGGGAAAAGCGGCTGCTGGCCTTTGATCTGCCGGAACACACCAACACCAGAAATCTGTATCTGGCGTATCGGACCGACCACGGCGACTATGCCCCCATCCGGGAATTTGTGGAATTCGTCAAATATTTCTACAGCGCTGGAAAGTAAAATGAAAAGGACGTGCTTTGAAGGCACGTCCTTTTTGCGTGATTTAAAGGAATGTCCGCTTGCGGAGGGATTCCCGCAGGGGACGGAAAATGGCGATGATCAGCATGGTGATACCCAGAAGCTCCAGGGCCATGAAAGGATAGGGGGACCAGAGGAAAATGATTTTCCGGCCCAGGGTGATGTTCAGCATCATCTCAATCAGCAGCATTAGGCCGCCTGAGAGAATGGAAGCGCCGCCGTAGATATAGAGTCTGCCCCGGCGGATGTAGCGGGTCAGAGCCACCACCGCAGTGACGATCAGACCGGCGGTGCCGGTGATCGGGAAGGCGAAACTGAGAAACCAGTTGCCGTTTGTGACGCAGTTCACATACAGAAGCAGCAGGGCAATGGCTGTAAAATTACAGGGAACAAAAATCACCGGATTGGGATTTTTAAACCAGAAGGGCAACACAATCATCACATATCCCAGCAGCAGACCACCGATGACATAGCCTGCCCAGGTAATGTGACCGCTGATTTGGATATTACAGAGGGCGGTGATCATGCCGGTCAGCAGAAAAGCCATGGTGATGATCAGCAGATGACCGAAAGGCCGGGCCTGGGGGGCGGGATAGAGATCAGGGGGATATTGCTTTTCGCCCTCGGGGCGGGTCAGTTCCGGGTGGAATACCAGAGTCTGGCAGAGGGGACACCGCTTTTCGGAGTCCGCCAGTTCCACGCCGCATCGGATACAGTACATATCTATTTCTCCTTATGTTTGATCGGGCTGATTGCTCTCTACAAGCACGTTCAGACCCTGCTGCCGGAGCACCTGGAAGAAATGGGCTTCCAGTCCGGATTCCTTGATCTTGCGGATCAGGTTGATATAGAGGGTGCCGTTGTAGCTCAGCACGCCGCAGTTGTGGGGAAATTTGGCCTGAGGGCCGATGATGAAGTCGAACCGCTCAATATAGGGTTTCATCTCGGAAGGAATATCCACAGCGCCCAGATTCGACATACTCAGGCAGGACTTGCATTCGCCTACCATATCAAAAACTGCCCGCATGACGATGTTCTTCAGAAACAGGGGCACGATTTTCAGGAAGGGGGATTTTTCATCCCGGACGTTGGTGGCGAAGCGGCTGGCCATAACCTTGGGGTTGATGTCCATGCCCATCTTGTGGTGGACAATGGAGCAAATTTCCTTAAAACTGTAGCTGCCCAGCCGGGGGTCCAGTTCGGGTGTGGTGTAGTAGACAAAATTCCGGAGGGTCTTGCTGGGGAAGAGTTTCCGCAGGTTCACGGGAATCAGCACCTTGATGGGTTTGCGGCTGCGGCGGCGGTGGACCACCTCCTGCTGCCAGTCCATCAGGGCCTGCATCATGGCGGCAACCAGGAAAGCCGTCAGGCTGACGCCGTAGCTGTGAGCTTTGGCAATCACCTCTGCCACATTCAGCCGGAAACAGACCAGATTGATAAAGCCGTCAGGCTCGGGGGTACCCCGGTAATGCCAGGCGCTATTTTCTTTGCGGGATGCGGGGAAGTCGCCTGCGTATTTCAGGAAGCAGTCCTCCATCTCCTCGGGGGAGGGTTCCTCCAGCCGGGGAAGAACGCCCTTTTCGTTGGTCACATGGATGCCGTATTTCTGCTGGATGTATTCTGCCAGCAGGGATTTCAGGAAAATCATGGCGCCGTTGCCGTCGGTCAGGGCGTGGAAGAATTCCACGGCGATGCGGCGGTTGTAGACGATGACCCGAAAAGCGCATTTGCGGATATCCCGCTTGGACATCCGGGCCAGGGGATAGGAAAGCTCCTCCCGGATTTCCGGCGCTTTGGGAATCTGTTCCAGATAGTACCAGAACACGCCCCGGCGCAGCCGCGCGCCGATGGAGGGGAAGCGCCGTACCGTCACATCCAGGGCGGACTGGAGAACCTCCCGGTCCACATCCTCGGAAAGGGTGGCGGACAGCCGGAAGACATTGCTCCAGTTTCTCCGGCGGGAGGCGGGGTAAATCTTGGCGGCATTGTCCAGCCGCAGCCAGCGCAGCTTCCGTTCCTGGGACTGATGCTTATTCAGAAACTGATTGAGGGTGACGAAATCCTGTTCATTTTCCTTCAGATTATAAAGGACGTAGCCGTGCCACCGCTCGGGAGCGATATGGACATTGCTTTTGCAGCCGCTGTCCAGAAGCTTCTGATGAAGCATCAGGGTGTCATCCAGCATGATCTCATCACCGCCTGCAAAGAGGAGGGAGGGGGGCATGCCGGTGAGGTTGCCGAAGAGGGGAGAAACCAGCGGGTCCTTCCGGTCGGCAGTATAGCAGGATGCGAAGAAATCCAGAAGTTCTTTTGTCATGGAAGGATCCACTTCCTTATTATCCTCATAAGAGGGGCCGGAAGCGGTCATATCTGTCCAGGGAGAGATGCCTACGATGCAGCCGGGTATGGGAAGAGCCAGTTCCTTCAGCTTCAGGCACAGGGCGTAGCACAGACCGCCGCCGGCACTTTCGCCGCAGAGAGCGATGTGTTCCGGCTTGTAGCCCTTGTCCAGAAGGTAGGTATATGCAATTAAGGTATCGTCCAGGGCGGCGGGGAAGGGATGCTCCGGTGCCAGCCGGTAACCGGCGCAGAAAACTCTGCTTCCACACTGGACGGCCAGGGTGGAGCCGAAACCCTTGGCGTATTCCAGATCGCCACAAGTATAGCCGCCGCCATGAAGATAAAGGATCACGCCGCTGCGGCGTTCGTCCTTGGGGATGATCCAGGCACCGTCGAATTTCTCAAAGGTGTGGTGCTTGACAATGGTGTCTTTTCGGTGGATGAAGCCCATCAGCTCACCGACTTTGTCCTGGCCCTTCCGGGTGGTTTCCAGAGAGAGACTGTCTACCAGAGGACGGAAAAAACGCAGCTGGGCGCGGATCAGTTTTGCAGATAATGCCATAATGATTCGTTCCTTTTGATTTGTTGGATGCATTGTACCATCCGGCGGCGCGGACTGTAAAGGGAAAGATGGTTTTTGTGGGGAACTTCCGGGAGAATGCCCATTCTACCGGGGGTAGAATCAGAATTTTGCATGGGAAAGTACATGAAATACACACATTTTTCCATGTGTCACAGATTGCAGAATCAAAAAAGCAATTTTTGTGAAGTTTTACAAAATTTAATTGAACCTGCATTTTCCAGAAAAAAATGATTGAAAATGAGCATATCTGCGATATAATAATTGGTGTTAAATAGATTTTTATCCGGCCGGTTAACCAGCCGGGGAAATGAGGTTTTCATATGGAAAGAAAAGTCGGAACTATCTCCCGAGGCATTCGCTGCCCCATCATTCGTGAAGGTGACGACCTGGCTAAGATCGTTGTCGACAGCGTTCTGGAAGCTGCAGCAAGCGAAGGCTATGAACTGCGCGACCGTGATGTCGTTGCAATGACCGAGTCCATTGTGGCCCGCTCCCAGGGCAACTACGCCTCCGTCGATGCAATCGCCACTGACGTCCGCAACAAGCTGGGCGGTGAGACCATCGGTGTCATTTTCCCCATCCTGTCCCGTAACCGTTTCGCCATCTGCCTGCGCGGCATCGCCAAGGGCGCCAAGAAGGTCGTCCTGATGCTGAGCTATCCCTCTGACGAAGTAGGTAACGAGCTGGTTTCCTTCGATCAGCTGGACGCTGCAAAGGTTAACCCCTTCTCCGACGTCCTGACCGAGGAAAAGTACCGCGAGCTGTTCGGCCAGAATCTGCACCCCTTCACCGGTGTTGACTATGTCCAGTACTACGGTGACCTGATCCGTGAGATGGGCGCTGAGGCTGAGATCATCTTCGCCAACGACTGCCGTGCAATCCTGCCCTACACCAAGAACGTTCTGAACTGCGATATCCATACCCGCGCCCGTACCAAGCGGCTGCTGTACGCTGCCGGCGCTGAGAAGGTCTGCGGCATGGACGATATCCTGAACGAATCCATCGACGGCAACGGCTACAACGAGAAGTACGGCCTGCTGGGCTCCAACAAGTCCACCGAGTCCACCATCAAGCTGTTCCCCAGAGACTGCCAGGGTCTGGTTGAAGAGGTTCAGGCTTCCTTCCTGGAGAAGACCGGTAAGTGTGTCGAAGTCATGGTCTATGGCGATGGCGCATTCAAGGATCCCGTGGGTAAGATCTGGGAGCTGGCTGACCCCGTGGTTTCTCCCGCATACACCGCAGGTCTGGAAGGCACTCCCAACGAGCTGAAGCTGAAGTATCTGGCTGACAACGACTTCTCCGAACTGTCCGGCGAAGCTCTGAAAAAGGCCATCGAGGACGCCATCCGTGCAAAGGACGGCTCCAGCCTGGTTGGCAACATGGCATCCCAGGGCACCACCCCCCGCCGCCTGACCGACCTGATCGGCTCCCTGTGCGACCTGACCTCCGGCTCCGGCGACAAGGGTACTCCCATCATCCACATCCAGGGTTACTTCGATAACTACACCAGCTAATCTGAAAAAGATTCAAAGGAGACGCTTCGGCGTCTCCTTTTTCTTGTGTATGGGGTCATTCTGTGATACAATGTAGAAAACTGTCAAAGGCGGTGCTTTTATGAATTACATCCCTGCGATTATTCTCGGTTATCTGTTCGGCTGTTCCCATATGGCCTATTACCTCTCCAAAATCAAGAAAGTGGACCTGCGCAGTGGCGGCAGCGGCAATCTGGGCGGCTCCAATGTGACGGTGCTGATGGGCTGGAAGGCCGGCATTCTGACCACGGTCCATGACGTCGCCAAGGCAATGATCGCCGTGATCATTGCAAAATGGCTCTTCCCGGATACGCCCCATGTGGGTGTGGTCACCGGTGTGGCGGCGGTGCTGGGCCATATTTTTCCCTTCTATCTGAAATTCAACGGCGGCAAGGGTTTTGCCTGCTACATCGGCATGCTGATTGCCCTGAACTGGAAATTTGCCGTTGCCATCATCATCGCTTCGGTGGTCATCACCATTGTTACCGACTACATCGTCATGGCTACCACCACGACCATCGTGGTTTCTCCCATTTTCTTCGCCTTTACCTCCTGGGTTGTGGCGCTGATCATGCTGATTGCCACAGCGGTGATCATCTACAAGCACCGGGTAAACTATGTGCGCATTTACAAGGGCACGGAACTGGGTCTGCGCAGCGCCATCCGGGGTGACAACCGGGTCAGGTGAACAGTAATCCACCGGGGTGCTGTTCCTGGTGATATCCAGTTTGCCCGGTTCGGGTGCGGTGACGACGGTACCTTGGAGATTTTTTCTCATACTAGATACCTTGGTACGATAAAAAATAGATAGAAATTGCGGCAGAATGTATAAAAGGCCCGGCTCATTAGAGCCGGGCCTTTATCGGTTTTTAGGTATTTTTTCACAGAACGCTGCCGCCCACGGAGTTCATGATGGTGATCTCGCGAACGCCGGGAATGGTGCGCAGGAAGTCGATTTTCTGCAGTGCTGCATCGGACAGCTTGACCTCACAGACCAGCTCAGTGTAGGAGCCTGCCAGGGTCTTGTTCTTCATCCGGTAGCCGGGGTAATTGGCCAGCTTGGACTCCACTTCGGAGCCGCTTTCATAGCGGACCACGATCATGTAGCTGCCGTGCTTCTGCTTGCCGCTGAGGGCGTGGACAGCCACGAACAGCAGACCCAGCAGCAGGGTTGCCAGAATGGAAATGGTCACATAGCCTGCGCCGCAGATGATGCCGGTGGCGATGGCCCAGAACAGGAATGCGGTGTCGGTGGGTTCCTTGACGGCGGTACGGAAACGGACGATGGACAGAGCGCCAACCATGCCCAGACTCAGGACGATCTCAGAGGAGATGATCAGAATGACCAGGGAGGTGACCATGCTCAGCATCATCAGGCAGGCGGCGAAGTTGCGGTTGTAGTTGACACCTGCGTAGCTGACTCTGTAGATGAACACGATGAACAGGCTCAGCACGAAGGACAGGGCGATGGCGACAATGGCATCGCTCATGGAAATGGCGGAGAATTCTTCAAGGAACTTGCCCTTGATGACGTCGGAGAAATTGATCATGACGTTGCTTCCTTTCTTTAAATAAAGCTCATGCACAGTGCGAATTTGGAAATGGCCATGGGCGCCTTGGGAATATCCGCCAGGGCGTCGGAGAGATAGCCGGGGAGGAAGTCATCGAATTTGACTTCCAGAATCACCTGATCCGGCTCCAGCACCGGGATCATGGCCCGGGGGGAGGCGAACAGATGGGGAATGTAGGGACGGGTTCGGAGATTTTCGTCCAGGGTGATGCGGGTGTTGCCTGCCTTGCAGACGAAGGGAGTCCGGTCGTAGTCCACCAGGACTCTGGGCCGCAGACCCCGGCCGGTGCAGGCCAGCCGCAGCTCTTCCGTCAGACCTTCGGGATTGTCGGGGCAGCCGGATGTGTAAGCAAATTCCAGGGCTCTGGCATCGTTCAGAGTGATGGTCTGGGCGGCTTTTCTTGTGAGGCTGCCCAGCTTTTCCTTTCGCTCCAGCTTGATGAGGTCCGGATTGTAGTCATAGAACCGGATGCGGTATTTGGTGCGCTCGTTGATGCCGTCTACCTTTTCAAAGTAGGCTCTGGATTCAAAATCATCGAAATAGAGGCTTCGGATGGTGTAGCGGCCGGTTTCTCCTGCATGGGAGTCACGCTCCATCACATGGGGCAGCCGCAGCTTCAGAAGCTCCGCATCCTGACGGGAGATCAGGTATTTCAGTTCATGTCGGTAACCTTGTTCCATTGCTTATTACCTCCCGAAGTATTGAGCTTCTTCTGCATCCGTCAGGTTGACGTACAGCCGCAGAGAGCTGATCAGATTGCCCCAGTGATCCTGCTTGACCACAAAGTTCTTGAGACCCTGAACTTCCCGCTCCCAGGCTTCGTAGCTGCTGGACCAGCGGTCTCGCTCCCGCTTCACTTCCGGCTTCAGCAGTTCGTAGTAGTAGTCGATGCGTTTGATGACGTTGTCATCGCTGAGGGTGCCGTAGTAGAATTCACTGCAGCGCTGCAGCAGCTTTTCCCGGAACTGGGGATTCTTGGCAAGGCCCCGGGTGAAGCCCAGATGCTGCCAAGCCTTGTCCGGGGACAGCACATGCTTGAAGCCGTTGTTATAGTAGAAGGCCCAGTCCAGATCGTAGTAGGCCATCTGCCATTTGTTGCCGGTTTCGGTGCTGCGGAAATAGCGCAGATTCTGCTGGACGTCGCCGTTGGTGCAGTAGGCTTCGAAGATCATCCAGTCGATGAGACTGTCGATGTCGATCTGGGAAGTGACGTACTCATAGGGTTCATCGTGGCGCAGATTGTTGTTGAGGCAATATTTATAGAGGGTGTAGAGCTCGGCAGAGGTGCCGAAGGGAGCCTGCACCACTTCCACACTGCCCACGCTGACGCCCTTGTTCTGGGCGTAGAAGGTTTCGGAGAATGCTTCCTTCAGACAGTAGATGCCGAAGTATTCGCCGTTGATGTAGAGAATGCAGAATTTATCCCGCTGAGCCAGCACATTGTCCGTTGCCTCCCGGCAGAGAGAGGTGAACAGTTCATCGCGGAAAATACTCTTGGGGTAGTCCTGACCGGAGCGGATCAGCAGGGATTCATAGACCTGGGGACCATCCTCGCCGTAAACAGGGTAGGTCAGGTAATTATTGCCGTAGCGGCCCCGGAAATTGATCTTGAAGCTCTTCTTGGGATTCTTCAGGCCGGTATGGCCGAACATTTCCAGACCGCAGTCGATGGAGAAGCCTGCACCGTCTTCATAGAGGGTGGCATTGCAGAGAACTTCTTTTTCCTGGTAGTAGTCCACATAGATGCCGTTGCCCGCGAAGAGGTCATCGTGCTTTGCAGCCAGGCTGATCACCGGCAGGGTGTGGTTTTCGTTGATGATATAGCTGGCGGTGACTACATCGCTGGGGAGCTTTCCCTCTTCGATACTCACCACCCGGACAACACTGGTGGAATTCAGGGAGATGGGGCCGGTGTACTGTTTGGAGCGGGCGGTGGGGATGCTGCCGTCCAGGGTATAGTACAGGGGGCCTTCGCCGTTCAGCTCCACGGAAACACTGATCACATCGTTATAGATGCCATCCTCCGTGACCACCACAGGGGTCTCAGAGATAAAGGCAACCCCGGATCCATTGAGGGTACCCGGGGTTGGTTTGGTGAAGTAGTAGGTACCGTTGTCGCCTTCCACACGGCCGACGCTGTGCTGATAGGGCACATCGAAGATCCGCAGGTAATCGGCACAGCCGCTTTCGGAGACACGGCTCAGGTAGACCCAACTCTCTTCCCGGCTGAGGGTGAAGGGAGCATGGGCATAGGCGTCCGTGGACAGATCCTTGTAGCCGGAGAGGATGATCACGATCCGCTCGCCGGGGGCCAGGGTCTTGTCGGGAAGAACATATTTCTGCAGTTCCTCGGGATCATCGGACAGGGCGTAGTTGCACAGACGAATGTCGGAGTCGGACACATTGGTCAGCTCCAGCCAGTCGTAGTACTCGCCGTCATGCTGCATCAGGTAGGTACAGTTGGAGGGCATGACCTCGGAGATGATCAGGGGACTGGTGACTTCCAGAGTTTCCCGGAAGGCCAGGCAGCCGTCCTCGGTGTTCTCAAAACCGGGGGAGGGGATATTGGATTCCACATAGGTTCCGTTGGACTGCAGCGCCCAGCTGCGGTCTTCCGCCATCCGGGGCACATCCACCTGAGCGATTACGTTACCCACACTGCCGGACAGCAGTACATTGCAGCCTGCCCGGGACAGGGCAAATTCCGCTTCGCCCTCAGGGGCGCCGCTGCCGGAGCAGCAGATGACGGTCCGTTCTCCCGCGCCCAGAGTGATGGCGGGGATGGGCCACTTCATCCGGTCAGATGCATCATTGGAAAGGTACAGACCTTCCAGGGAAATTGCTTCGCCGGTGGGGTTATAGAGCTCAATCCAGTCGCAGAGCTCGCCATCGCGGTTGGTGATGGTGCTGCGGTTGGCGGTCATGATTTCGCTGATGACTACCTCAGGGGTGGTGTAGTTCAGATCCTGAAGCCAGGCGTTGTAACCTGCTTCGGTATTTTCGTAGCCGGGGGTCGTTTGGGTGGTTTCCAGATAGGTGCCGTCTTCCTGCAGAGCCCAGGAGCATTCCTTGCCCAGATCGGGATAATTCACCTCGCTGATGGTGTTGCCCAGAGCACCGGTGAGGATCACGGTGCTGCCGTCACGGGACAGGGCGAAGTCTGCTTCGCCTTCCCGGGCGTAGTCGCCGGCGCAGCGGATCACTACACGTTCACCCGGTTCAATGGTCAGGGCGGGGATCATATACTTGGTCCGGTCCTCGGGATCATCGGAGAGGAAGCCGCCGTCCAGGGAAACGGCCTTGTCGCCGGTGTTCATCAGTTCGATCCAGTCGCTCTGGTTGCCCTCGCCGTCGATGACGGCGTAGCCACTACCGGGCATCACTTCGCTGATGACCACGCTGATGTCATCTGCGCCCATGGACTTCAGCCACGCATTGAAGCCTTCCTCAGTGTTTTCATAGCCGGGAGTTGCGTAGACTGCGGTGGTCCAGGAATTGTCTGCCTGACGGACCAGGGGGACGTTGTCATGGATTCGGGGAACCTGAATCTGGTCAATGAGAACGTTGGCGCTGTTATAGAGGTAGATGGTCTCTTCACCGTTGCGGGAGATGCCGAAGGAGGCGAAATTTTCGCTGTCGCTGTCCTTGTTGCACCAGCATACAATGTAGCTGTGGCCGTGGAGGATGGTGCCGTTGGGGAAGGTGTAGCCGATGCTGTCGCTGGTGTCGGCCAGCATATAACCGGAGATATCCATGGCGGAATCGGTGGTGTTGTGGATTTCAATATAATCCAGATACATGCCGAAAGCATTGGGGTAGGTCCGGTTGCTTGCCAGAATTTCGCTCATGACAATGGGGTTGGAATTTGCTTCGTCGCCCTCACTGCCCCGGGTGAAAAACATGGCGCCCAGAACGGCTCCTGCAAATAAAATGACGCACAGAAGAAGCGCCAGAAAGCTCTTTTTTCGATTCATACCGTCAGCTCCTTTCGCTTATGGGTGTCAGTATCTGTCTGATTCGGTAAATCTTTACCATTATAGCACGATCTATAAAGAAATACAACAGAAATTATCGCTGCGGCAGTAAGGATTTTCGGGAAAAAACCGGTAAAAAATGTAAAATCGGCATTATGCCCACAATGAACCGAAATTTCCACGAAGATTGTTGAAAAACGCATCTTGTATTTTTGGATACAAAGTGCTAATATACAATACAGTTACATTTGTCCTTAGTACGGGGACGATAACGAGGTGAGAAGACGATGAAGTATATTGTGATCCTGGGTGACGGAATGGCCGATGAGCCTCTGGAATCCTTAGGCGGCAAGACCCCTCTGGAGTGCGCCCAGATCCCAACCATGGATGAACTGGCCTCAAAGGGCGAGCTGGGACTGGCAAAGACTGTTCCCGCATCCATGAAGCCCGGCAGCGATGTGGCAAACCTTGCTGTGCTGGGCTATGACCCTGAAAAGAATTACTCAGGACGATCACCGCTGGAGGCTCTCAGTGTCGGCGTCTGCATGGAGGATTCCGATGTGGTGCTGCGATGCAACATCGTCACCGTGACGGAATCCGAACCCTATGAAGAAAAGACCATCCTGGACCACAGTTCCGGTGAGATTTCCACCGAGGATGCCGACATCCTGATGGATGCCATCCGGGAGGCTTTCAACTCTGACGAGATTCAGTTCTACACCGGTACCAGCTACCGCCACATTACCATCTGGAAAAATGGCACCGTTCTGGACTTCTCCCAGCCCCATGACCATCTGGGCGAAGTGATCGGCAAGTACCTGCCCCAGGAAAAGCTTTTCCGGGATATGATGGAAAAGAGCTTCGATGTTCTGAACAACCATCCCCTGAATGTGGCCCGGGCAGCCGCCGGCAAGAACAAGGCCAATTCCCTCTGGTTCTGGGGCGCAGGCACCAAGCCTAGCCTCGGCTCTTTCAAGGAAAAGACCGGCCTCAACGGCACCATGATCTCTGCTGTGGACCTGCTCAAGGGCATCGCCGTGGGCGCAGGCATGGAGGTTGTGAATGTCCCCGGAGCCAACGGCTCTCTTGATACCAACTACGAAGGCAAGGCCGATGCAGCCATCAAGGCGCTGCTGGAAGACGGTCAGGACTTCGTCTATATCCACGTGGAAGGTCCCGATGAGATGGGCCACCAGGGCAATGTCGGTCACAAGATCCAGTCTGTGGAGTATCTGGACCAGCGCCTTGTCAAGCGGGTCAAGATGGCAATGGATGCATCCGGCGAACCCTACCGGATGCTGATCATGCCCGACCATCCCACCCCCATCTGGTGCCGCACCCATACTTCCGACCCGGTTCCCTATATTCTGTATGATTCCACCCGGGAGCAGAAGAAAATCGCATGTTACAGTGAAAAAGAAGCTGCCGCCACCGGCATTTTTGAGCCGGAAGGCTACAAACTGATGGATAAATTCCTGAAATAATGAATTGGAGGATCAATTTATGTCCAGAGTATATAATTTTTCCGCAGGTCCCGCTGTCCTGCCTGAAGAAGTTCTGACCGAAGCCGCCGCCGAGATGCTCGATTACCAGGGCACCGGCATGTCCGTCATGGAAATGAGTCACCGCTCCAAGGCATACCAGGAAATCATCGACACCGCAGAGGCTGACCTCCGTGACCTGATGAACATTCCCGATAACTACAAGGTTCTGTTCCTCCAGGGCGGCGCTTCCCAGCAGTTTGCCATGATCCCCATGAACCTGATGAAGAACGGCGTTGCCGACTACATCATCACCGGTCAGTGGGCCAAGAAGGCATACCAGGAAGCCCAGAAGTACGGCAAGGCCAACGCCATTGCTTCCTCCGCCGACAAGACCTTCTCCTACATCCCCGATTGCTCTGATCTGCCCATCTCCGAGGATGCAGACTATGTCTATATCTGCGAGAACAACACCATCTACGGCACCAAGTTCTGGAACCTGCCCAACACCAAGGGCAAGACCCTGATTGCAGACGTCTCCTCCTGCTTCCTCAGTGAGCCTGTGGATGTCAGCAAGTACGGCGTCATCTACGGCGGCGTTCAGAAAAACGTCGGCCCCGCCGGCGTGGTTATCGTCATCATCCGGGAAGACCTGATTACCGAGGACGTGCTCCCCGGCACCCCCACCATGCTGACCTACAAGACCCATGCTGACGCAGCATCCCTCTACAACACTCCCCCTGCCTACGGCATCTACATCTGCGGCAAGGTCTTCAAGTGGCTGAAAAAGCAGGGCGGTCTGGAAGCCATGCAGGCATATAACCAGAAGAAAGCCAAGATCCTCTACGATTTCCTGGATCAGAGCAAGCTCTTCAAGGGCACCGTCGAAAAGAAGGACCGCTCTCTGATGAACGTCCCCTTTGTCACCGGTGACAAGGATCTGGACGCCAAGTTTGTCAAGGAAGCAGCCGATGCTGGTTTTGTGAACCTGAAGGGCCACCGTACCGTCGGCGGCATGCGCGCTTCCATCTACAACGCCATGCCCATCGAAGGTGTGGAAAAGCTGGTTGCCTTCATGGCTCAGTTTGAAAAGGAAAACGGTTAAAGGACGGGAAATATCATGACGAAAGTACATTATCTGAATAAGATCTCCCCCAAGGGTACTGCCCTCTGGACGGAAAACTATGAAAAGAGCGAAAACATCGAAGACGCCGAGGCCGTTCTGGTCCGCAGCGCTTCCATGCACGATATGAACCTGCCTGAGAACCTGCTGGCCGTTGCCCGTGCAGGCGCAGGTGTCAACAATATCCCTCTGACCAGCTGCGCTGACCAGGGCATCGTGGTTTTCAACACCCCCGGCGCCAACGCCAACGGCGTTATGGAGCTGGCCCTCTGCGGTATGCTGCTGGCCTGCCGCGACATCGTCGGCGGCATCAACTGGGTCCAGTCCATCAAGGGCAGTCCCGACGTTGCCAAGCTGGTGGAAAAGGGCAAGTCCCAGTTTGCAGGCTTTGAAATCGCCGGCAAGCGACTGGGTGTCATTGGCCTGGGCGCCATCGGCGGCCCTCTGGCCAACGCTGCCCGCCGTCTGGGCATGGAAGTCTACGGCTGCGACCCTTTCATCTCCATCGACGCCGCATGGCATCTGGATCACCACATTGTCCGTGTAAAGACCAGAGAAGAGATCTATGAAAAGTGTGACATCATCTCCGTCCATGTTCCCCTGATGGATTCCACCAAGGGCATGATCGGTGAGGAAGCCATTTCCAAGATGAAGGACGGCGTGATCCTCCTGAACTTCGCCCGCGACAAGCTGGTGGATGACGATGCTATGGAAGCCGCTCTGAAGTCCGGCAAGGTTGCCCGTTATGTCACCGACTTCCCCAATGTTAAGACCGCCAACATGGCCGGCGTCATCGCCATTCCTCACCTGGGCGCCTCCACCGAGGAGTCCGAGGACAACTGCGCCAAGATGGCTGTCCGCCAGGTGATGAACTATCTGGAAAACGGCAACATCGTCAACTCCGTTAACTACCCCAGCTGCGATATGGGCGTCTGCAGCACCGCAGGCCGTATCGCCATTCTCCATAAGAACATCCCCAACTCCCTGGGTCAGTTTACCTCCGCAGTGGCAGGCGAGAATATCAACATCGCCGGTCTGCAGAATGCCTCCAAGGGTGAGTATGCTTACACCATGCTGGACATCGACCAGACTGCCTCCGATGCAGTGGTGGAACACCTGAAGGGTATCAACGGTGTCCTGAGAGTCCGGGTCATCAAGTAAATTAAATAAAAAAGAACCGATCCTTCATAGAATCGGTTCTTTTTTGCGCGTTTTCAAAAAACAGATCATCCAGATGATCAAACAGCAGACCGCCGGGGCGATGACCTCCGGAATGAAATTACCGAATTTGAATTGCAGCGCCATGAATGCGGTGCAGAGAATGAGGGGCAGTGCCTTTGCAAAATGAGGTGTCATGATCCGATAGAAGAACAGCTGTGTAAAGCAGGCTGCAATGATAATCAGACACAGGCCCAGCACAGGATGGGGACTGTGTCCCGTGATGAAGGAAATGCCCAGATGGATGAGAACGGGCAACGCCGCGCCGTAAAGGCAAAGGGTATCGCCGGTGTTGAACCTGCGGATTTGCCCATACTTAAAGAGCAGCCACGGGCCGCAGACTGCAGTAGCACAGATGACACAGCTGAGCATCATGTAGGCAATCTGGGTGTGGCGGACGTTCTTGCCGTAGAGAAAATAAACGGCAGTGAGTAGCGCAGCGGCCAGTACACATCCCCAGCCAAGCCACTTGACCTCCCGAAGAGAGTCATCCAGCTGCTGATTGGAGATTTCTGCCATGGAGCTGACGATTTCATCCCGGTTGGCTTCCTCCAGTCCCAGTAAGTGGGCAGGGGTGGTTTCCAGAGCGGAAGCCAGAGCTTCCATCAGACCAAGGTCGGGGAAATTGATTCCCCGTTCCCATTTGCTGACGGCCTTGTCCGTCACATGGAGCTTTTCGGCCAGCTCCTTCTGGGTCATGCCCAGAGCCTTCCGGCGTGTGGCGATTTGATTTCCGGTGTATGCAGTGTCCATAATCTCTTCCTCCTTTTGTCATTATTATAGAACCGCTGCCCCGGAAAGTCACTCTACATAAAGTAGAATTGCGTTATTACGAATTGTATACAGCAGTAGCGTTACCGAGCCGAGCGAACGGGTGACGAGTACCGGCGCACCAAGCACGCATTGGCAGCGGGCACTGCCCGCTTAGTCGTGTCGTTCGTGATCGTTGGTGTACATCTCGCAGAACCGGGCGGAGAAGGAAGGCCCCTGTCCGGCAGAATAGAGATGGGAGATGTCGCCGAAGCCGTTCATCCGGAAATAGGCGTAACCTTCCCGGCGCTCTTCGGTAATCAGGGTGGTGACAGAGGTGGGCAGAGCGCAGCTGCCGTGCCAGAAAATCATGGGGCTGCAGTTCAGCAGATGGGAAAGCAGCACGCACTCCAGACCATAGTGGCAGAAGAGGACGATGGTATCCATATTGGGATTCTTTGCCCGGTAGAGGTTATTTTCTCTGCGGTAGCCGTGGCGGGCAATGAGGGCATCCAGTTCTTCGCAGACCCATTTGTATTCTTCCGCGACACCTGCCGCCTGGAATTCGGGGGCATCCACCCAGCGGTCCTTGTCATAGAAATATTCTCTGGGGGTCCAGTCCTGGGGCAGCCAGTCCCAGGCAACGCCGGTCTTAGAGGGTTTGACCACCTTCGGGGCAAATTCCCGGAGCCAGGGGCAGATTTCTGCTTCCCGGCCCATGACTTTCAGGGTAGGTGCGGCGGTGTCTCTGGCTCGTCCCAGAGGAGAACAGTAGAAGGCTTTGACATCCAGCCTGGAAATGCGGGTGGCAAGAAGCTCTGATTCCGTCCAGCCGGTGGGGGTCAGAGAGTCGATGGAATAGTCCGGGTCGCCGTGGCGAATGATGATCAGCTTCATAGGTAACATCCTTTCGGAGTGGTCGTTTTTCCTATATTATACGGAAATCTCCGACCATTTACAAGCCATCTCCTTAATGAAAGGTTAAAGAAAGCTTAAGCCGGCTTTCCTTGAGCGGCACGGGACAAGATGGTATAATGTGGAAAAAGGAGATGATTCTGTGAGCGATTTTATGAACCTGGTTATGCACTATCTGGAACGGGCGGCGATTCTTGCCATTGCGGCGCTCCCTGTGGCGGGTGGCCTGATTCTTGCTGCTTCGAAAATATACCAGAAGAAGTACGGTGATACCCGGAAATTCCCCTGGAAGAAGGCTTTTCTGATTCTGGCGCTCTGCGCCTACCTTATTGGCCTTGTCTACATCACCGTCATCCGGGGCAGCATTTCCGGCTGGCGGAACATCAATCTGCATCTCTTCCGGGCATGGCGGGAGGCATGGAACACCTTCAGCGAAAAGCACTGGCTGAATGTGCTGCTGAACATCGGCATGTTTGTGCCGTTGGGTGTTCTGCTGCCGCTGCTGAGCAAAAAGCTGCGGAAATGGTATTGGATGCTCCCGGCAGGATTATTGACCACTTTGGGAATTGAAATCATCCAGTACATCACCTGCAAGGGCCTCTGTGATGTGGATGACCTCTTTGCCAATGCCCTGGGCGCCATGATTGGCTACTGGCTTGTGATGGCGGCGCTGCAAATCTGGCACAGAAACTGGAAAAAGGCCCTTTGCCATGGCCTTGCCCTGATGCTGACGGCAGCCTCCGTGGGTGGTATTTTTGCTGCCTATGAGCTGCAGGAGTACGGCAATATTGCCACAGCACCTGCCTTCCGGGTGGATACTTCCAATGTACAGTGGCAGGTGGACTGCGAAATCAGCGATGACGCAGGCACTGTTTCCATTTACCAGACTACGCCAAAATCCAGAAAGGAATGCGAAGTCATCGGCCGGGCTTTCTTTGAAAGCATCGGTGTGGACAAGGTGGATGTGACGGTCTACAATGAGGAAGTCTACCTGCGGGAATTCTACGGAAACCGGATTCTGGAGGTTTTCTTTGCGGACGGGCATCTGGAATACTGGGATTTGAATGATATCGATTTTGAAACTGCCGCCTATGCAGAGCTGGACGAGGAAACCCTTCGGGAAATGCTGGCAGAATTCGGCATCGAAGTGCCGGAGGAGGCAGAGCTTTTCTATGAGGGCGACGGTGTTCATATCTTCCGTGTCAATCGCCATATCGATGGAAATACCATGACTGACGGCGAACTGATTTGTACTGTCGAGCAGGATTTCGGCCTCCGGGAATTCAAAAACCACTTGCTTACCTTTGAATACCATAGCGAAGCACAGGTTATTTCTGCGGAAGCGGCTGTCGAAAAAGTAAAGTCCGGCATGATTTCCGGCGGCGACTGGTTTGAACGGATGGAACCTTCTGAGGTTCATGTCCTGTCCTGCGATCTGGTTTTCCTGGTGGATACAAAGGGCTTTTATCAGCCGGTTTATGAAATGGAGCTGGAATCACCGGAAGAAGGCTACAGTGCAGTGGTCCATATTCCTGCCATACAGTGATTTTTGGCTAAGAAATGAGAAAAATCCCCCTTTTGCCCTTGGCAAAGGGGGGATTTTCTGCTATAATTGATAAATATATTACCATAAGGAAGGTGATGGAATTGCGCGAACTGTGGGAAAAGATCAAAGAAGCCCTGGTTTCGGCCCTGCCGATCACTGCCATTGTCTATATCATGGCGCTGACGCCCCTATTCGAATTCTCCAAAGCAGAACTGATCACATTCTCCATCGGTGCGGTGCTGCTGGTTTTGGGCATCGGCCTCTTCAGCCTGGGTGCCGATTTGGCTATGACTCCCATGGGTGCCCATGTGGGTTCCGGTCTTTCCAAGCAGCGAAAGCTGGGTCTGCTGCTGACGGTTTGCTTTGTGCTGGGTATGCTGATCACCATTGCAGAGCCCGACCTGCAGGTTCTTGCGGGCCAGGTCAGCGCGGTTATGAATGGTACATTGCTTGTCTATACCGTCGGTATCGGCGTTGGTGCGTTCCTGGTGGTGGCTATATTGAAGATCGTCTTCAAGAAGAGCCTCTCCAATATTCTGATGCTCTTCTACATGCTGGTCTTTGCCCTGGCCCTGATGCTCACGGTCAACGGCAACTCCGCCCTGATGCCTATGGCATTCGACTCTGGCGGCGTTACCACCGGCCCCATCACGGTGCCTTTCATCATGGCACTGGGTGTCGGTATTTCCAGTATCTTAGGTGACCGCAGAAGCTCTGAAAACAGCTTCGGTCTGGTGGCCCTCTGCTCCGTTGGCCCCATTATGGCGGTCATGATTCTGGGCATTTTCTCCACTAACGATCTGACCTATCAGGTGCCTGACTATACAGTCAGCTCCGATATTATCGGCACTTACCTCCACAGCTTCGGCCACACCGCCAAGGAAGTCGCCGTGGCTCTGGGGATGATTGTGGCATTCTTCCTGATCTGTCAGGTAACCTTCCTGAAGCTGTCCATGAAGCGGCTGAAAAGAATAGCCATTGGCGTTGCTTTTACTTATGTGGGCCTGGTGATTTTCCTCACCGGCGTCAATGTGGGTTTCATGCCCATCGGCTACAAGATGGGTACCTCCCTGGCCTCCGGCAACAAGGTGTTCCTTACCTGCTTCGGCCTGCTGATGGGTATTCTGACGGTTTTGGCCGAACCTGCCATCCATGTTCTGAATGGCCAGGTCGAGGATGTCACCGGCGGCTCCGTCAGCAAGAAGTCCATGATGCTGGGCCTGTGCATCGGCGTCGGCTCTGCCATCGGCCTTTCTGTCATCCGTATCATCTTTGATTTCAGCCTGGTCTACTATGTGATTCCCGGCTACTTCATTTCCCTGGCCCTGAGCCTGTTTGTGCCTCCTGTGTACACCGCCATCGCCTTCGACTCCGGCGGCGTTGCCAGCGGTCCCATGACTTCCGGCTTCATTCTTCCCTTCGCGGTTGGCGTGTGCGTTAGCCTTCAGGGTGGTGATGCTGTGCTGCGGGACGGCTTCGGCGTGGTGAGTCTGGTTGCCATGGCTCCTCTGATCACCATTCAGTTGCTGGGCTTCCGGGCAATGGTTTCCGAGATGATCGCCGAGCACCGGGCTATGAAGCGGATCCTGGGCGCAGACGACCAGCAGATCATCAACTTTATGTAAGGAGGGACGCGACATGGGTAATACGATCAACGAATCCGCCATCAAGAAGCTGAAACTGATCTTCACCGTGGTGGACCGTCCCAAGGGTGAATTTTACCTGGACGTCATCAGCCAGTTCGAAGTGAACTGCCAGCTGGTGATGGGCGGTCTGGGTACTGCCAGCTCCGAAATCGTGGAGCTGCTGGGTCTTAACAATCACAAAGCGGTCATCCTCAGTGTTGCAAGAGAGGATATGGTGCCTGCCATCATGAACACCCTGGAAGAAAAGTTCCAGACGGTGCGAAACGGCAAGGGCGTGGCCTTCGCAGTGCCCCTTAGCAGTGTCATCGGTGTCAACCTGTATCAGTTCCTGAGCAACAACCGCCAGAAGAGAGGAGTATAAGTTATGACGACCAATAATCATGAAGTGGTTTTTGCCATCGTGGACTCCGGCTATGCCGAGGACGTGATGGAGATCGCCCGGGAGGAAGGTGTCCGGGGCGGCACGATTCTGAACGCCAGAGGTGTTGTGGGCCAGGAGGCCGCAGCATTCTTCGGCATCACTCTCCACACCGAAAAGGAAATCCTGATGATGGTTGTGGAAAAGGACATCCGGGACAACCTCCTGAATGCCATCTACAAGCACATGGGCATGTCCAAGAAGGCAAGAGGCATTGCCTTCAGCCTGCCTGTTTCCGATGTGGCCGGCCTCGTGAAGGAGCCTGACCACGTGGATGTGGAAGAAGACTAAAATAGGGAAGCCGCCGGTTTTACCCGGCGGCTTTTTCGCACCAGACCTTAAAATCGTAAATTACCATAGGCGTTACCTCATGGAGCGAAGAACAAGCTCTTTTTCTGCAACCATATTCTCCTGCTCATCATAGAGCCGAACGGTAGCGGTGATGGACACGTTGCTCTGGGGATTCATGACGGTCATTCTGTTGGTAAAGGTGTCTGCCAGGGCATCCACAGCGAAGCCTGTCACACCATGGGGCGTCTCCACCACATTGCCATGGTCCAGATAGGGGTCAACGGACTCAAGATTCAGCCGGAACCAGAAGAAGCCCTCACCCTCCCGGTGATTGCTGAGGGCAAACTGGTGGTCAAGGGGTTCTTCCAGCCGCTCGCCGTTGAGATTGTGGACAAAAACGCCCTGAATATCCAGTTCCAGTACTGCCTGGACGGCTTCCGGATAATCGTCCGCCACAAAGACCGGCAATGTCTGATCCCACCATTCCTGGCCGAAGTCAAACCAGTAGGCAGGGGCGGTGACCACGGTGATGTCACCGGTCTTTTCGTGATAGTTCAGGCCGCCCCAGAAATCGTCATCCACCCAGGTGATGACACACTCATCAGTTTCCGCAAAAATCACATTGGTGCCGTAGGGATAATTTTCCACCTTTTCATTGAAGAGAATGGTGGAAGGCCCCAGAAGATTGGCCCGCTCTTCCCGGCGGAAGGCCTGTTCTTCGTTGAGTGTGGGCGCGCCGATGCAGACATAGAAGGTCACGGCAACAATTGCAACCGCGATGATATGAATCAGCGCCCGGATGGGCCGGGGGATATTCAGCCAGTAACATTTCAGTTTGATCATGCGCCGTCACCTCACTTCAGGTTCACCCGGAATACCAGATTCCGGCCGTCTCGGGTGTAGCGAATGTCCACCCACTCCGCTTCATTCGGCAGGTCGCCGCTCAGCCACAGGGCATAGGTGTGGCTGAAAGGAGAGGTGTCATTACCCCGGCTGTAAAGGACGGGAGTTTCTTCGTAGGGGCGGTGCTCATAGTAGCATTCATAGACAGTTCCCGTGCTGTCCTCCGCCCAGAACCAGTCACCCGCCTCGCCATGCTTTGCCCATGGCAGGGGGTGAAATTCCTTCAGATAGACGATAAAGACATTGTTGTTGTACTCCTCGTTATGCCAGCAGAGGGCGTTGGTGAGGGTGTAGGTATAGCCGTCGGATTTTCTGAAAATGTTGGGTTTTGACAGGTGCCGCAGGATGCGCCCGGTGCCTTCGCCGTAGGCATCCTCCCGGAAAACTGCCCAGTCGGTGCTCATGGGTGGGGAGTAGTCCGTTTTCCAGGCGTGTCTGATGAAAGGAATCAGAGTAATGACCAGAGCGAGGACCAGAATCACCTGGGTTGCCTGGAGGACATAACCCCAGAAGGGCCGGTGAATCTGGGCCAGATCCTTGGCGATGGGGTAGGGGTCACCCATGGCTTCCACCGTCATGGCGATGGCGATGTCCTCGCAGTAACCTTCCTCCCGGAGCATGTCATAGTGGTCTTCCATATGCTCCATCAGTTCCCGGAAGACTTTCCGCTGATCCGGTGGGAAGATGATGCCCGAAACGGCTGTTTCACACCAGCATTTGAATTCGTAAATTGCCATGGCTTCGTCCTCAGGCTCCCACCAGGCCCAGAACGGCGTTGACCTTCTCGGAAAACAGCTGCCACTCCTTTTCCTTGTATTCCAGCTGGGCCCGGCCTTCGTTTGTCAGGCGGTAGTATTTCCGTTCCCGGCCGCTGGGGGTCAGCTTTGTGTAGGAGGAGACCCAGCGGTTCTTTTCCAGGGTGTGGAGCAGGGGATACAGGGTTCCTTCCTTCAGCTGGAAGGTGTCATCGGAGCGCTTGGCAAGCTCTGCAACCATTTCGTAGCCGTATTTGTCCCCGTCTTTCAGAAGAGAAAGGATCAGCATGGGGGTGCTGCCGGAAAGCAGGCTTTTTTCAATCTTCATAAAAGGTACCTCCTTATACCTAGATTATCTATGCTTATTATACATAGATTATCTAGGTATGTCAAGGAAGAAAACGCCGCCGGATTTTCCGGCGGCGTATCGATTTATTTACCAAGCTCTGAATTTCGTTTCGTAGCTGCCATGATGCAGTTCATGACGGTGCTGCGGAAGGCGCCGTCCTCCAGAGCCTTTACACCGGCGATGGTGGAGCCGCCGGGGGAGCAGACCGCGTCCTTCAGGGCGCCGGGGTGCTGCTTTGTTTCCAGAACCATCTGGGCAGCGCCTGCCATGGTGGCGGCGGCATATTCCATGGCCTTGGCTCTGGGAACGCCGCAGGCAACGGCGCCGTCAGCCATGGCTTCGATGAACATATAGAGATATGCAGGGCCGCAGCCGGAGACAGTACCGGCGGCATCGAAAAGATGCTCGTCAACAGGGTCCAGAATTCCGGAGAATTCCATATCGCTGAGGAAATCTTTCACCAGAGGTGCGGGAACCATGTTGTTGGCGCAGTAGAGTGTCAGACCCTTGCCCACTGCCACGGGAGTGTTGGGCATGATGCGGATGACAGGCAGGGTGGCGCCTGCCATCTCCTGAATCTGCTGCATGGTGAGACCTGCCGCCATGGTGATGAGCAGCGGCTTCTTTTCTCTGAGAATGGGCCGGAGGTTTGCAAGGACGCCTGCCATCATCTGGGGCTTCACAGCCAGAAAAATCCGTTCTGCGTTCATGGCGATGTTGGCGCTGTCGGTGTAGGCGCAGCCCAGTTCAGCGGCCAGAGTCCGGGCCTTGCCGGAGCGGTCGGTGATGGCAAAATCGGTGGTCTTTTTGGCGAGGGCCTTGGCGATGGCGCCGCCCATATTGCCGCAGCCGATGAATCCGTATTTCATAGGGGCCTCCTTAGCGCACATGGCCGCTGCCGCGAACCACGTATTTGTAGGAAGTCAGTTCCCGCAGACCCATGGGGCCACGGGCGTGGAGCTTCTGGGTGGAGATGCCCATCTCGCAGCCGAGGCCAAATTCGCCACCGTCGGTGAACCGGGTGGAAGCGTTGATATAGACTGCCGCGCTGTCCACACCGGCGGCAAAAGCAGCCTGGGCGGCTTCATCCCGGCTGATGATGGCTTCGCTGTGGCCGGTGGAGTGGGCGGAGATGTGGGCGACGGCTTCCTGCACGTTTTCGACACACTTGATTGCCAGAATGTAGTCCAGGAATTCGGTGTCGAAATCCTTTTCCCCTGCGGGGGTGCCGGGGATGATGCTCTGGGCATACGCGTCCAGCCGCAGCTCTACGGGAACCTCCCGGCGCATTACCAGACGGTTATAGAGCAGAGGCAGGAAGAGCTTTGCGATAGCTTTGTCCACCAGCAGCACTTCTTCCGCGTTGCAGACGCTGGGGCGGCTACACTTGGCGTTTTCAATGATGTTCAGGGCCATGGAAATGTCCGCGGTCTTTTCCACATACACATGGCAGATGCCGGTGCCGGTGGCGATGCAGGGGACGGTGGCATTCTGGACACAGGCGTTGATGAGGCCTGCGCCGCCTCTGGGAATCAGCAGGTCCACATAGCCGTTGGCGGTCATCAGAGCGGTGGCGCTGGCGCGGCTGGTGTCCTGAACCAGATTCACGGCATCTTCCGTGATGCCAACGGAAGCAAGACCTTCCTTCAGGGCGGTAACAATGGCATTGGCGGAACGGAAAGCTTCCTTGCCGCCACGGAGGATGCAGACATTGCCGCTCTTCAGAGCCAGGGCAGCGGCATCAGAGGTGACGTTGGGGCGGCTTTCATAGATGATGGCGATGACGCCCATGGGAACGGATACTTTCTGAATATTCAGGCCGTCGGCACGGGTGTATTCGTCCAGCAGGAGGCCCACCGGGTCAGGGAGCTTCACCACATCCCGGATGCCCTGAGCCATGCCGGCAATGCGGGCGGGGTTCAGCAGCAGCCGGTCGATCATGACCTTGGAGATGGTGTCAGAGGCAGCCGCGATATCCAGAGCATTGGCTTCCAGGATTTTCTTTTCGTTTTTCAGCAGGGCATCCGCCATGGCTTCCAGGGCAGCATTTTTCTGGTCAGTGGTCAGCAGGGATACGGTTGCCTTTGCAATTTTGGCTTTCTTCAGCATTTCGGTCATGGATTTCTTACCTCCTTGCGAATGTGGTGCCGACGGGCTTGCCGTCGAGAATGTCGTAGAGTGCATCGGGATTTTTGCCGTTGGTGATGACCATTTCGCAGCCGGCTTCCGTGGAGATTTCCGCTGCACGGAGCTTGGTGGCCATGCCGCCGGTGCCCTGGCTGCTGGCGCTGCCGCCGCCGAGGGCACGGATGGAGTCATCGATTTTTTCAATATAGGAGATCAGCCTGGCATCGGGATCCTTGTGGGGATCGGCGGTGAACAGGCCGTCGATGTCGGAAAGCAGCACCAGAATGTCGGCGCTGACACTTTTTGCCACAATGGCGGCCAGGGTATCGTTGTCGCCGATGACGATTTCATCGGTGGCCACGGTGTCATTTTCGTTCAGGATGGGGATGGCTTCCAGTTCCAGCAGCCGGTTCAGCGTGTTGCGGAAATTTTCGTGGCGGGCGGGGATTTCCACATCCTCGCCGGTGATCAGCAGCTGAGCCACGGTATGATTATACTCGCCGAAGAGCTTGTCGTATGTATACATCAGCTCACACTGGCCTACGGCAGCCGCAGCCTGTTTGGTGGGGATATCCTTGGGACGACTGCGCAGGCCCAGTTTGCCCACGCCCATGCCGATGGCGCCGGAGGACACCAGAATTACCTGATGACCGGCGTTTTTGATGTCACTGATGACTTTGCACAGATGCTCCACCAGACGGATGTTCAGGTGGCCTGTGGGATGGGCCAGGGTGGAGGTGCCGATTTTGATGACGATACGCATAGGGATGCCCCCTTATTTCTGTTTTCTGGCTTCTTCCAGAACCTTGTTATAGGGCATCAGCATGCCCTCGTTCATGGAATTGCCCATCTTGGATTTGATCTTGGGATTTGCCAGCATGGCGCCCACGGCGTACATGGCCAGCATTCTGGGCCACTGTTTCTGGGGGAAGTCGTACTGGCCATGGGATTTGTAGAATTTGTGGTCGGCCCGCATCATGCCCTGCATCAGCCAGATCAGATCCCGGAAGACCTTCATGCCGCCGATGCCGTAGAAATTCTGAGGCGGGACGTATTTGTTTTCCAGAGCATAGACAAGCTTGGCGGCCAGCCGGTCGATGGCGGTGTCGGGGTCAGATTCGCTGGTTGCGATGCCTGCCAGGAAGTTGGAGCCAACCTGGGCCCGGGCTTCCAGAATGGTCTGCAAATTTCTTTCATGGCTGTAGCTGCCGTTAATCAGATATCCAACGGGCATGCCGATGGTGACGGTGCGGTGACCGTTGCAGAAGTTCCGGTCATCGTACATCTTAAACAGAGCGCCCATGGAGTGATCCCGGATGGTGAAGGCGTAGACAATGGATTCGGCAGTCTGAATCTCGTTTCTCAGATAATCATCGAAACCGTCCTTGTAGACGCATTTTCCGGTGATGGCGCAGTTGAAACAGCCAAGACAGCCGCCCTTGAAGGGAAATTCCCGCAGATTGATAATCCGGGTCTTTCGGGGGAATACTGTCTGGAATCGGGCAATCATGCTCTGCAGGATGGTGTCGTCCTCGGCGTAGTCGGTGAGAATCACCACATCGCCGGTTTTGGAAATGATATTTACCGGCACGGAAGCTGCTTTGCAGATTTGTTCAGGCAGGGGCGCGGGGACAGGCTCGGAAATGCCCTGATCTTTGCACCAGCAGAGGTAATTGAAGAAGTCCTCTGCTTCTTTACGGCCCTTCCCGGTGGTCAGGTCGTCCATATCGGCGGAGAGACCCTGAACATACTGAAGTCCCAGGTCGGCGCAATTTTCCTGAATAAACCGGTGAGCGGTGATGTCGTAGAAATGCTTGGAGGTGGAAATCTGGCTGGCGAATTTGCCCTTCAGATCCACATTGTTCTCTTTGATCAGCTCAATGAAGCGGTGGAGCTGGCAGGGGACAATGAAGGTATAGACAGGATAGGAAAACAGCAGCAAATCTGCCTTGTTGAGGGATTCTGCGGCAGAGGAGAAATCCTTTTCCAACACTTTGATGGACTGGCCGGCATTGAGGATTTCAAATTCATGCTCCGGGTGGAGAATCTGCAGATAGTTAACGGTCTGCAGTGTGACGGAGTATTTTCCCTTGGGACTGCCGTTGATAACCAGAATATTCATGGATGATCCTCCTTTGTTCAGACAGGCAGAAATGCGGCGATTACCGCCACGACGATTGCGGGAAGCAGATTGGCTACCCGGATCTTTTTGCCCCAGACCAGATTGATGCCAACACAGAAAATCAGAATGGAGCCGATGAGGGAGAGATTGAAGAGAGCGGCTTCTGTCATAACGGGCTGGATGAGCTTTGCCAGGCAGGTCATGCCGCCCTGAAGCAGAGCAATAGGAATGGCGGAGAAAATGCATCCCTTGCCCATGGAGCAGGTCATGACCATGATGATGATCAGGTCCAGAACTGACTTCGTGAAGAGGATGGAAGAATCCCCCAGAAGGCCGTCCTGAATGGAGCCGACGATTGCCATGGCGCCGATACAGACGGTCAGGGACGCGGTGACGAAGCCTTCCACAAAGAGCTTGTCTTTTGCGTTGCCGCTTTTGATTTTCAGCCACTGGCCGAACCGCTCGAAGGCATCCTCAATGTTCAGAATTTCTCCAATCAGGGCCCCGATGGCAAGACAGCCGATAATCAGAAGGGACTGGCCGCTGACAACCGATGTTCCTTCCACCGTCAGCATGCCTTCCAGGGCACCTGTGATGCCGATGAACAAGGTACAGATGCCGCAGGTTTTGCACAGGGAATCCTGATGGCGTTCTTTCAGAAATTTACCGAAGAAGGTTCCTAAGGCTCCGCCTGAAATGATAGCGATGGTGTTGACGATGGTGCCGAGTGCGAACATAGTGATGCTTCTTTCTTCTTATAAATTATGGCCCATTATACCACCTCTCGCGGACATTTGCAATCGTCCGGCGGAAGAATCGTAAACCGTCACAAAAACCGGGCATCTTCCGGGAAGAAATTTGGAAGGTTGGGAAATGAGCAGCATACAAGAAAATTTGACATGGCTATTTGTTGCAAAAATTCGGTGCAAAACTGTATAATCCGCTGAAAAAAAGCAGCTTTCTTGCGAATCCGAAACTGCCGTGATATACTAAAAAAGTATCTGGAACCTTCTCGGGTTTTCGTAATTGAAAGGAGAAACATCATGAGAACTGTAAAGCTTCTGACTGAAGCCCGCTTTGCCAAGCAGCATGAGGCCATGGCAAAGGTTGCTCTGCCCCATACCTGGAACGCACTGGACGGCCAGGACGGCGGCGCTGACTACTGGCGCGGCATCGGCACCTATGAAATCGACCTGCCCAATCCCACCAAGGGTATGAAGCAGTACATCGAGATTCAGGGCGCCAACCATGTGGCTACCGTTTACTGCAACGGCCGTGAACTGGGTACCCACAAGGGCGGCTTCTCCACTTTCCGCTATGACCTGACTCCTGCCATGAAGGCTGAGGGCAATGTTCTGACTGTCACCGTGACCAATGGTGTTTCCGACATCTACCCCCAGAACGCTGACTTCACTTTCTACGGCGGTCTGTACCGTGACGTCAACTTCATCGAAGTCAATGACGCCCACTTCGACCTGCTGCTGGACGGCACCAATGCTGTGTTTGTCACTCCCCACAACGTTGGCAAGACCCGCGTTGACCTGTTCCCTGTGAATGCTGACGGCTGCACCCTGCGTGTTACCCTGAAGGATGCTGAGGGCAATGTGGCCGGCGCTGCTGATACCGCTGCCTGCGATCATGCCCACGTGCTGATCGACGTGAAGAACCCCCATCTGTGGCAGGGTCTGGAAGATCCCTACCTGTACACCGCCACCGCTGCTATTCTGGACGGCGAAGAGGTTCTGGACGAAGTGACTGTCGCCTACGGCTACCGCTCCTTCCATGTCTGCCCCAGCACCGGTTTCTATCTGAACGGCAAGAGCCTTCCTCTGCACGGCGTTGCCCGTCATCAGGACCGTCTGGACAAGGGCTGGGCCATCTCCAAGGCTGACCACGAAGAGGACATCGCTCTGATCAAGGAACTGGGCGCCAACTCCATCCGCCTGGCTCACTATCAGCATGACCAGTATTTCTACGATCTCTGCGACAAGACCGGCTTCGTCCTGTGGGCAGAAATCCCCTTCATTTCCCAGTTCATCCCCACTCAGGAAGCTTACCAGAACACCATTTCCCAGATGACCGAGCTGGTTGCCCAGAACTACAACCATCCCGCCATCTGCTTCTGGGGTATCTCCAACGAGATCCTGATTGGCGACGACCGTGAAGACCTGCGCCAGAACCTGCGCGACCTGAACGAGCTGGCCAAGGCTATGGACCCCAGCCGTATGACCACCATGGCTCAGGTTTCCATGACTCCCATGGACTCCGAGCATAACTTCATCACCGACGTGGTTTCCTACAACCATTACTTCGGCTGGTACGTCGGCGATGTGGAAGACAACGGTCCTTGGCTGGATAAGTTCCACGCCATGCATCCCGACAAGCCTCTGGGCGTCTCCGAGTACGGCGCTGAGAACATTCTGACCTGGCACACTGCGGAACCCGACAACCACGACTACACTGAGGAGTACGCAAACTACTACCATCAGGAAATGCTGAAGACCTTCGCAACCCGTCCCTACCTGTGGGCAACCCACCAGTGGAACTGCTTCGACTTTGCAGCTGACGCCCGTAACGAGGGCGGTGTCAAGGGCCGCAATAACAAGGGCCTGATCACCTATGACCGCAAGGAAAAGAAGGACGCCTTCTATGTCTACAAGGCATGGTGGAATCCCGAACCCATGGTCTTCGTCTCCGGCGGCCGCTTCGTCAACCGCGGACCCGAGGCTGAGCGCGATGTCATTGTCTACACCAACTGCGACGAGGTCACTCTGGTTGTCAACGGCACCGATGTTGCCACCAAGAAGGCTGTGGACCATATGATCACCTTCGAAGGCGCTGTGGTAGACGGCGAGAACGTCATCACCGCTTACGCAGGCGATGTCAAGGCCAACACCATCAACCTGAAGGGTGTTGCCGAGCATGACTACTCCTACGATCTGCCTGAGGGCAACGCAGCTGCCAACTGGTTTGACGATCCTGCAGCCGTTGCTGCCCGTGTTGCGTTCAAGTACCCCAAGGGCTACTACTCCATCAAGGACAAGGTCGGCGTCCTGCTGGCTAATCCCGAAACCGCAGCCATCGTCAGCGAGACCTTCGCAACCATGATGTCCGGCGCAGGCGGCCTGATGGGCGGCGGCATGGAAATGGGCGAGAGCATGAAGGAATTCATGAACATGATGCGTCTGAACGACATGCTGAAGATGATGGGCCCCAGCTTCCCCGCAGAAGCAAAGCTGGCTCTGAACGAAGCACTGACCAAGATCAAGAAGTAATTTACCCCTTCAATACGAACACCCCGGAACGTAAGTTCCGGGGTGTTGTTCTTTTATTTTTCATATCTTTTTTGGATCCACAGCGCCATGAAGCGGCTAATGCGGGAATCACTCCTTTTCGGAAACCAGTTCAGAAAGTTCTTTTCTCTTCTTGGGGCGGACGGTCTCATCCTTGGCATAACCCAGGGTGATGACCAGCCGGGCAGGCATATCAAGGCCGCAGAGGGCGCAGATTTTGTCGCTGTCCAGCCAGCCTAAGATGCAGGTGGAAAGCCCCTGAGCAGTGGCCTCGGCGGTGAGGTAGGCAGTGGCGATGCCAATGTCGATGGAACGGTAGTCGTTATTTTTGACCTTGGCGCCCATGGCGGCGGACTTCACATAGGGCATTTCAGACACCACGATGAGGACGGGAGCCTGAGTGGCGAACTTATTCATGCCCAGGCCCATGCAGGCCTTCGCCACTTCTTTCGCGGTCTGACCGCGGCATACAGTGAACTTGTATGGCTGGCCGTTGCAGGCAGAGGGAGCAAGGCGGGCGGCCTCCAGAATGGCATCCAGCTTCTCCTGCTCCACTTGCTTTTCCTCAATATAGCTCCGGCAGGATTGCCGGGTGCGGGCGATTTCCAGAAAATCCATAGGCGTTACCTCCATTTTTCTTCCATTATATAGGGGGACTTGGGCAAAGTCAACAAAGGCGCGGCAAGGGAAAGAAAGATTTTGTGAGCATTCCCAATTATGTGAATAATAAAGTGAAATAGTGAATAAAAATACAGAAAAGGTTGACAAAAATTCAAAATGGATGTATAATCCGTGCATATTAAAGAATACGAATTTCCGGGAGGAATACAATTATGAGTAAGGATAACATCAAAAAAGTCGTTCTCGCCTATTCCGGCGGTCTGGATACTTCCATCATCATCCCCTGGCTGAAGGAAAACTACAATAACCCTGAGATCATCGCCGTGGCAGGCAACGTTGGTCAGGCTGACGAGCTGGAAGGTCTGGAAGAAAAGGCTCTGGCCACCGGCGCAAGCAAGCTGATCGTGGCCGATCTGGTGGACGAGATGGTGGATGAGATCATCATTCCCGCCCTGAAAATGAATGCCAAGTATGAAACTTACCTGCTGGGCACCGCATTTGCCCGTCCTGTCATCGGCAAGAAACTGGCCGAGATTGCAATGGCCGAAGGCGCTGACGCCATCGTCCACGGTGCCACCGGCAAGGGCAACGACCAGGTCCGTTTTGAGCTGGCCATCAAGCGTTTTGCTCCTGATATGAAGATCATCGCCCCCTGGCGTGAGTGGGATATCAAGTCCCGTGACGAAGAAATCGACTACGCCGAGGCCCGGGGTATTCCCCTGAAATTCACCCGTGAGACCTCCTACTCCAAGGACAAGAACCTGTGGCACCTGAGCCACGAGGGTCTGGATCTGGAAGATCCCTCCAACGAGCCCAACCTCGATAAGCCCGGCTTCCTGGAAATGGGCGTTTCTCCCTATGCCGCTCCCGATGTTCCCACCTACGTGACCATCGACTTCGAAGCAGGCGCTCCCGTTGCCATCGACGGCGAAAAGATGAAGGCTTCCAAGATCATCGAAAAGCTGAACACCATCGGCGGCGCCAACGGCATCGGTATCATCGACATCGTTGAAAACCGTCTGGTTGGCATGAAGGACCGCGGCGTCTACGAGACCCCCGGTGGCACCATCCTGTACTTTGCACACCAGCAGCTGGAAATGATCACCGTCGACCGTGACACCCTGCACGTCAAGCAGAAGCTGGCTGTGGACTACGCCGATCTGATCTACAACGGCAAGTGGTACTCCCCCCTGCAGGAAGCTCTCACCGCTTTCGCAAACGAATCCAACAAGTTCGTCACCGGCTCCGTGAAGCTGAAGCTCTACAAGGGCAACATCATCCCCGCCGGCATGACTTCTCCCTACTCCCTGTACTCCGAGAATCTGGTCACCTTCGGTGAGTCCGACTATGACCAGGGCCAGGCAGCCGGCTTTATCAACCTGTGGGGCCTGCCCATCAAGGTTCAGGCTCTGCGTGAACAGGGCAAACTCTAAGCGGCGAGTCGCGCTGACAATGCGTGCTCGGTGCAGTATTGTTCGTTACTGCCCTGCGCCGCTCGGTATCGCTCCTGCGATACACAACGATTAAAGATTTGAGGTAACTATAATGGCAAAGATGTGGGCGGGTGTAACCGACGGCAAAACTGAAAAGATCGCGGATGATTTCAATTCCTCCATCCATTTCGACAGCCGGATGTACCGTCAGGACATCACCGGTTCCATGACCCATGCCGCCATGCTGGCAGCAAAGGGCATCATCTCTCAGACTGATGCAGATACCTTGATTGCAGGTCTTGAGGGAATTCTGGGTGATCTGGACAGTGGCGCCCTCGCCTTTGACTGGGAATGCGAAGATATCCACATGTTTGTCGAACAGGTGCTCACCCAGCGCCTGGGAGATGTGGGCAAGAAGCTCCACACCGCCCGGAGCCGTAACGATCAGGTGGCCCTGGATATCCGGATGTATTTAAGAGAAGAGATCGACGAGATCTCTTCTCTCACCAAAACCCTCATCGCCGCGGTAACCGCCAAGGCTGAGGAATACAAAACCGCCATCATGCCCGGCTACACCCACCTGCAGCGGGCACAGCCCATTACCTTTGGACACCATCTGATGGCCTACGCCATGATGCTGCTGCGGGACGTGGACCGTCTGGCGGACTGCCGGAAGCGGATGAATCAGTCACCCATCGGCTGCTGCGCGCTGGCAGGAACCACTTATAATACTGACCGCTATTTCGAAGCGGAAAAATTAGGCTTCGATGGCATCTGTCTGAACAGTCTGGACGGCGTTTCCGATCGGGATTTCTGTGTGGAGCTGATGAGCGCCATTTCTGTGCTGATGATGCACCTGTCCCGGTTCTCCGAGGAGATTATCCTCTGGTCAAGCTGGGAGTTCAAGTTCGTGGAGCTGAGCGACGCCTACACCACCGGCTCCTCCATCATGCCCCAGAAGAAAAACCCCGACATGGCAGAACTGGTCCGGGGCAAGACCGGCAGAGTCTATGGCGACCTGATGGCCCTGCTCACCACTCTGAAGGGCCTGCCCCTGGCCTACAACAAGGACATGCAGGAAGACAAGGAAGCGGTTTTCGATGCCATCGACACCGTCAAGATGTGCCTGCAGGTCTTTTCCGGCATGGTGCAGACCATGAAAGCCAACACCGCCAACATGAAGCGGGCGGCTCAGAAGGGTTTCATCAATGCAACGGACCTGGCTGACTACCTTGTCAAGAAGGGCATGCCCTTCCGCAGCGCCTATAAGATTTCCGGCCAGCTGGTGGCTCTGTGCATCAAAAAAAGCACCGTGCTGGAAGACCTCCCGCTGGAAACCTATCAGGGTTTCAGCGACCTCTTCACCGCAGATGTCTACGAGGCCATCGACCTTGTAAACTGCGTGGAGACCCGCATCAGCATCGGCGGCCCCGCTGCCGCATCGGTTCAGATGCAAATTGACTATGTAAAGGAGCAGCTCTCCTGATGACCAAGATTTTTATTGACGGCAGTGCGGGCACCACCGGCCTGAGAATCGCCGACAGAATGGCCCTCCGACAGGATATTGAACTGATCAAGCTGCCGGAGGAACTGAGAAAAGACAACGCGGCCCGAAAGGATGCCCTGTGCAGCGCGGATATTGCTTTCCTGTGCCTCCCCGATGCAGCAGCCATTGAAGCGGTGGCACTGGCAGGGGATTCTCCTGTGAAGATCATCGACACCTCCACCGCCCACCGCACCAACCCCCACTGGGCCTACGGCTTCGCGGAACTGTCAAGCGCCCATCGGGCGGCGATCGTCAATTCCAAGCGGATTGCCAATCCCGGCTGCCACGCCAGCGGCTTCATCGCATCGGTTTACCCTCTGGTCAGTTCCGGTGTGATTCCTGCGGACTTTCCCCTCACGGCTTACTCTCTCACCGGTTACTCCGGCGGCGGCAAGAATCTGATCGCCGAGTACGAAGATCCGAACCGGGACATCCGTCACGAAAGTCACCGGATTTACGGCATTACCCTCAAGCACAAGCACATTCCTGAGATGCAGAAAATCTGCGGTCTGACGCAGGCTCCCGTGTTCTCTCCCATCCTGGGTGACTTCTATGAGGGCATGGCAACCACCATCCTGCTGCCCGGTTTTGATGCAGCGAAGATCTGGGAAAGCCTGAGCAAGCACTACGAAGGTCAGAAGCTGGTTTCCGTTGCCCCTCTGGGCGGCGACGAAAACGTCATCTACGCCAGCACTTTGGCAGGCAAGGACAGCATGCGCATCATTGTTTCCGGCCACGAACAGCAGACCATGGTCACCGCTATGTTCGATAACTTGGGCAAGGGCGCTTCCGGCGCGGCCATCCAGAATATGAATATCCTGCTGGGTATTGACGAAACCACTGGTCTTAATGTATAATGTTTCCATTCGCCGATTGGGTAAGTTGACCACTGCCCAATCGGATTTCACAAAAAAGGAAGCTTGAAATTATGAAGATTATCCAAGGCGGCGTCTGCGCCGCAGCTGGTTTTAAAGCAAACGGCGTACACTGCGGTATCCGGAAGAACCACTCCAAGAAGGATCTGGCGCTGATTGTCAGTGAGGTTCCTGCCTCTGCCGCTTCTGTTTATACCACCAATCTGGTCAAGGGCGCACCTCTGACCGTTACCAAAAATAACATCGCCGACGGCAAGGCCCAGGCAGTCATCTGCAACTCCGGCAATGCCAACACCTGCAACGCCAACGGCATCGAAATTGCCGAGGCCATGTGCGGTCTGGTTGCCGAGCATACCGGCATCTGCGCCCGGAATGTGATCGTGGCTTCCACCGGTGTCATCGGTCAGCCCCTGGATCTGGAACCCATCGAAAACGGCATGGAAGCTCTGGTGGCCGGCCTTTCCGAAAACGGCGGCACCGATGCCGCTGAGGGCATCATGACCACCGATACCGACCTGAAGGAAATCGCCGTGGAATTCACCGTCGGCGGTAAGGTGTGCCGCATGGGCGGCATCGCCAAGGGCAGCGGCATGATCCATCCCAATATGGCCACCATGCTGGTGTTCATCACCACCGACTGCGCCATCGCTCCTGACATGCTTCAGAAGGCCCTGTCTTGCGATATCGCCAACACCTTTAACATGGTCAGCGTGGACGGCGACACCTCCACCAACGATATGGTCAGCGTGCTGGCTAACGGCATGGCAGGAAACGAAGAAATCACAGCTGAGGGTGAGAATTTCGAAACCTTCATGAAGGCCCTGAACACTGTGACTGTGGACCTGTGCCGCAAGATCGCCGGCGATGGTGAGGGTGCAACCAAGCTCTTGGAATGCAGTGTCACCGGTGCCAAGGACGAGAAGAACGCAAAGATCGTTGCCAAGAGCGTCATCTGCTCCAGCCTTCTGAAGGCTGCCATGTTTGGCGCTGATGCTAACTGGGGACGTGTCCTCTGCGCCATCGGTTACTCCGGCGCGGAAGTGGATGTGAACAAGGTTGCTGTCTCCTTCCGGAGCAATGCCGGTCAGATCGACGTCTGTGTGAACGGCGCGGGCATTCCCTTCTCCGAAGAGCTGGCCAAGCAGGTTCTGCTGGAAAAGGAAATTGATATTCTGATCACCCTGGGCGACGGCGAAGCCTCTGCCACCGCATGGGGCTGCGACCTGACCTACGATTACGTCAAAATCAACGGAGACTACAGAACTTAATGGAGGTTCTCCATGCACAATGAATTTACCAATCAGGAGCGGGCCGAGGTCCTGACCGCGGCGCTCCCGTACATCCGCCGCTACACCGGCAAAATCGTCGTCATCAAGTACGGCGGCAACGCCATGGTCAATGAGCAGCTGAAGCAGCAGGTTATGGAAGATATCACCCTGCTGTGGCTCATCGGCGTGAAGGTGGTGCTGGTTCACGGCGGCGGCCCTGAGATCAGCGACACTATGAAGCGCCTGGGCAAGGAATCCGTTTTTGTCAACGGCCTCCGGGTCACCGACAAGGAGACTGTGGATATCGTCCAGATGGTTCTGGCGGGCAAGGTCAACAAGACCCTGGTGAACCTGATTCAGACCAAGGGCGGCCACGCCGTGGGTCTTTCCGGCATCGACGGCGGCATCATCGAAGCCACCATTAAAAATGAGGCTCTGGGTTATGTGGGCGAGATCACCAAGATCCGCACCAAGCCCATCACGGATCTGCTGGAAAAGGGATACATCCCCGTCATCTCCACCGTGGCCAGCGACCGCCAGGGCAATGTCTACAACATCAACGGCGACACCGCCGCTGCCTACATCGCCGGTGCTCTGAATGCCGAACGTCTGATCATGATGACCGACATTGCCGGCATTCTGGAGGACAAGGACGATCCTTCCACCCTGATCCCCGAGATCACCGTGGAGGAGGCCAAGAAGCTTTACGGCAGCGGTATCATCTCCGGCGGCATGATCCCCAAGGTGGACTGCTGCATCGAAGCAATCAACCATGGCGTCAAGAATGTGGTCATCATGGACGGCCGCATTCCCCATTCCATCCTGATGGAGCTGCTGACCGACGAAGGCGCCGGCACCATGGTTACGAAAGGCTGATTTTATGAGCATTACTTCTATCGACAAAGAATATGTGGCCGGTACCTACGGCCGTTTCCCTGTGGAACTGGTCTCCGGCAAGGGAAGCGTGATTGTGGACAGCAACGGCAAGGAATACATCGATCTGGGCTCCGGCATCGGCGTCACCGCCTTCGGTATCGCAGACGATGCCTGGACCGCAGCGGTTGCCGCACAGGCAGCGAAGCTTCAGCATGTTTCCAACCTCTACTATACCGAACCCTGTGCGCTGCTTGCCAAGGTTCTGTGCGAAAAGTCCGGCATGAAGAAGGTTTTCTTCGGCAATTCCGGCGCAGAGGCCAACGAATGCGCCATCAAGGTGGCAAGAAAGTACTCCGCTGAGAAAAAGGGCGCTGACTGCTTCAATGTTTTGACTCTCGTCAACTCCTTCCACGGCAGAACCCTCACCACCCTGGCGGCCACCGGTCAGGAGCATTTCCACAAGTTCTTCAATCCTCTGACTCCCGGCTTCGTCCATGTGACCGCCAATGATGTGGAGGATCTGATCAATACTGTTGAGACTTCCAATCCCGCAGCCATCATGCTGGAATGCGTCCAGGGTGAGGGCGGCGTGGTTCCCCTGAATGCAGAATTCGTTCAGGCAGCCGCCAAGCTGGCTTCCAAGAAGGACATCCCTCTGATCATCGACGAAGTTCAGACCGGCAACGGCCGAACCGGCAGCTTCTACGCCTACCAGCAGTTCGGAATCACGCCTGACATCGTCTCCACGGCCAAGGGCCTGGGTGGCGGTCTTCCCATCGGCGCATGCCTGATGGGCGAAAAGGTTCAGTATGTGCTGGGTCCCGGCGACCACGGCTCCACCTACGGCGGCAATCCCGTCTGCTGCGCCGGCGCCCTGAGCGTTGTGGAGCGGATGGATGATGCCTTCCTGGCGGAAGTGAAGACCAAGAGTGACTTCATTTTCTCCGCCCTGGAAGGTGCCGAAGGCATCGAAGGCGTTACCGGCATGGGCCTGATGATCGGCATCAAGACCGTAAAACCTGCCAAGGAAGTGGTTACTGCCTGCATGGAGCAGGGCGTTCTGTGCCTGACCGCCAAGGATAAGGTTCGACTGCTGCCCGCGCTGAACATCCCTATGGAAAAAATCGAAAAAGCCATCGCGGTCATCAAGGCCGTTTGCAAGGAGGACTAAACAATGAGCAATTTTAAAAACCGGAATTTTCTGAAGCTTCTGGACTTCACCCCCGCCGAAATTAAGGAACTGCTGGATCTTTCCGCAGACCTGAAGGCCAAGAAGAAGGCCGGTATTCCCCACAAGCTGTGCGAGGGCAAGAACATCGTTCTGCTTTTTGAAAAGGACTCCACCCGAACCCGCTGCGCTTTTGAAGTTGCCGGCGCTGACCTGGGCATGTCCGTGACTTATCTGGGACCCAGCGGCTCCCAGATGGGCAAGAAGGAATCCATCGCCGATACCGCCCGTGTTCTGGGCCGTATGTACGACGGCATCGAGTACCGCGGCTTCGCTCAGACCATCGTGGAAGATCTGGGTAAGTACGCAGGCGTTCCCGTCTGGAACGGTCTGACCAACGAGTTCCATCCCACTCAGATTCTGGCAGACTTCCTGACTATTCAGGAGCACTGCGGCGAGCTGAAGGGCAAGAAGCTGGTCTATTGCGGCGATGCCCGTTTCAATATGGGTGACTCCCTGATGGTCGGCTGCGCCAAAATGGGCATGCACTTTGTTGCCTGCGCTCCCGAGAAGTACTTCCCCAATGCAGAGCTGATTGCTCAGTGCCAGGCCATCGCCGCTGAGACGGGCGCTGTTCTGGAGTTCAACTCCGATCCTGTGGAAGCCGTCAAGGGTGCTGACGTCATCTACACCGACGTCTGGGTCTCCATGGGTGAGCCCGATAACGTTTGGGAAAGCCGCATCAAGGAGCTGACTCCCTACCGGGTCACCTCCGAAATGATGGCAAACGCAGGTCCTCAGTGCAAGTTCATGCACTGCCTGCCCTCCTTCCACGATGTCCACACCACCATCGGCATGGACATCTACAAGAAGTTCGGCATTGAGTGCATGGAAGTCTCCGACGAGGTCTTCGAATCTGAAGCTTCCATCGTCTTCGACGAGGCTGAAAACCGCATGCACACCATCAAGGCCGTCATGGCTGCCACTCTGGTGTAAACCTAAAAAATAAAAGCACGATCCGAAAGGATCGTGCTTTTTTGCGCCGCTATTATCCGATGACGGTAACGGTATTGCTGTGGGTGAAATACTGCCATGTGGTGGTGGCGAGGATATGGCCGTCCAAATCGAATTTGACCTGCTGGTTAGGCCAGCCTGTGGCGTTGTAGGTCAATTCGCTGGAACCGAAGCAGCGGGCGTCCGCATCGTGATGGTCAACGGAAGCGTAGCTGCCATATTCGCCCTCGAAGGTGTAGAGGTCGAAAGAGATCACAACTTCGTCCTTGTCGCAGACAGCTTCGCTGGCAAGGTGGCCGTTTTCATCGTATTCCCGCTTGATGATTTTCGTAACCTCACCGTTTTCAGTGTAAATGCTGCGGATCAGGCGGTTTTCGTCGTCATAGGTGTTCTCAATTTCGGTATCCCGGATGCGGATCAGGCTGGCGAACTCATCGAACTCCACTTCATAGCTGTCCACCTGGACGTTATCTTCGAAGACGGTAACGACCACCGGAAGATTCAGGCCAGTGAAGCCTTTGTCGGAATTGTATTCGTATTTGCTGACGGTGGTGACGCCGGTGGCGGGATTTTGGACTGTCATTTGCAGAGGATAGCAGACCGTGTCGCTGGTGGTGGATTCGATTTTCAAATCGGGAAATTCTGTTGGGATTGAAAGGACGCAGCCGGAGAGACCTGCGCAGAGGGAAAGGATCAGGATGAGAGAAAGCAGCTTTTTCATTTGGTTTCCTCCTTCTGATATTCCAGAATGTCGCCGGGCTGACAGTCCAGAACCTCGCAGATGGCCTCCAGGGTGGAGAAGCGGATGGCGCTGACCCGGCCGTTTTTCAGTTTGGAGAGATTCACATTGGCCACGCCGACCTTTTCGGAAAGCTCGTTGAGGGACATTTTCCGGTCGGCCATGACCCGGTCCAGTCGCAGAATGATGGGCATGGGCTACCTCCTTACAGGGTCTCGTCGGACAGCTGCTGAAGCTGCTGACCATAACGGAAGATGGAGGCCAGCCCCATCAGCGCCAGGGCATAGAGAATGAAGGTCAGGTTCAGCTGATAGGAAGTGGACACGGAGGCGATTTTTTCACTGAGGAACAGGGCTTTCATGTCATACATGGAGAAAATCATGTGGCTTCCGACAACTTCCAGAATTAGGCTGAGGACGCCGTTGATGATGACCAGCCAGCCCAGAGTCATGAGATTTTTTGCGATGGTATCCTGGAAGGGGAGGCCTTCTTTCATGGGGGCAAGGATTTTCCGGACGGCGCGGATCATCAGGCAGTAGATGGGAAAAGAGACGGTGCCGATGATGAGGGACAGGAGCATGATGGTCCGGCCCGCTTCCGCGCTTGCCGCGTAGGCGTCGGCGATGCGGAAGGAGATGATGCCGAAATTCAGGCTCTGGCTCGTGCCCTGAAAAAGGTCTGGGTTGCTCCGGGAGAGTACCAGGAAAATGATGATGATGGGGATGGAGAGGGCAGTGGCGGCGATGGTGAACCAGTAGCCGATCTTAAAATAGACATCCAGAGTTTTGGCAATGGAGCTGAGCTTTTTCATGGGGTTTACCTCCTTATTTTCCTTTCTTTGTATCTTCACTATAACAGCTGTATTTATGATTGTCAACTAAAATTTAACGATAAACATTAAAAAGTTTATGAAAAGATGATCCCCGACCGAGAGGCCGGGGATTTTACGTTTAATGGAAGGGATCCAGATCGGTGGTTTCATCGATACGGCACAGGAACTCAGCCAGCAGCTCGATGGAGTTTTCCACATCCTGGAGGCTGCACATCTCAGCGGGGCTGTGCATATACCGCAGGGGCAGGGAAACCAGAGCGGCGGGAGCGCCGGTATAGGACAGATGGAGGTCGTCGGCATCGGTGTAAGTCTTGTCGAAGAAGGTCTCCATCTGGTAGGGAATGTTCTTATCCTTGGCACAGGTCTTCAGCAACTCGTTGAGCTTCCGGCTGGGAATGGAGCCGTTGGTCAGTGCGGGACCCTTGCCGAGACACACCTTGCCGGATTCTTCAGGCTTGGTGCCGGGCACATCAGTGGCGTAGGTCACGTCCACAACGATGGCAACGTTGGGCTGCACCTTGCTGCCCGCCCAGATAGCGCCGCGGCCGGTGGTCTCTTCGCCCACGGTGGTGGCGGCGTAGACACCGATGGAGCATCCCCGCTCCTTTGCCCGCTTCAGAGCTTCCAGGATAATGAAGGCACCGCCCCGGTCGTCGATGGCACGGGCAGAGAGGTAGCCGTTCAGCATTTCCTGATGATAGGTGTGCAGCGTAATGGCATCGCCGGTTTCCACGTACTTGCGGGCATCGGCTTCGTCCTTGGCGCCGATGTCGATGTACAGCTCTTCCACCTTCAGCTTTTCCTTGTTCAGGTCATCATGGTTATTCACAACGCCGTAGACGGGGCCGTTAGCACCGTGGATGACCACCTGATGACCGGGGTAGACGTAAGGATAAACGCCGCCGGACTTGGATGCGCGAATCATGCCGTCCTCCTGAATGTGGGTGACCACCAGGCCGATTTCATCGATGTGGCCTGCCAGCAGAACCTTAAAAGGGGAGTCGGGATTCAGAATGCTGATGACATTTCCGGTGTAGTCGGTGCGGATTTCATCGCAGTAAGGCTTCATCTCTTCGATGACCTTCTTCTGGAGAGAAATTTCGTGACCGGAAACGGACATATTGTCCAGCAGGGTGTAGAGGAATTCTTTGTTCATGGGGTTTGCTCCTTGAATAAACGATAGTTTATTCATTATACATGGAATATGCCCCTTTTGTCAATCTTCTCCCCGAATCTCCAATTTGTGATTCAGGTAGTGAGCCAGAGCATAAATCATGCATCCCGAACCGAGTGCATAATAGATGTACTGGGGAATTTCTGCATCCTGCCGCATACCGATCCGCACAAACTGGACGCTGATGATGATCAGGCAGGAGACAATGATGGAGTGGATGTTGCTCCAGATGCCCCAGGGCTTCTGGGTCAGCCAGGTTTTTCGGACGAAGTAATGGATGGTCAGAGTTCCTATGGCTAGAATCAGGGCAATGGAGGTATAGACGGCATAGCCCATCCAGGGCAGATCCCATTTGCCCTGCCGCAGTCCCAGCAGCAGGAAAAAGCATACAAAATACATGGCGGCATATCCGATGCCGATGACGGCCCGTCGCTGCCAGGTGAGCTTTTTCTGATTGTCAATGAGAGCTTCCGTTTCCTCAGTCAGCAGTTCCGCTTCCTCTGGCGGAATCCGTTCGGCATGCATCAGTTCCGTCAGGGATACTCCCAGCGCATCAGCCAGAGGTTCCAAAAGCCGGATGTCCGGAAATCCTACACCCCGCTCCCAACGGGAAACAGCCTTGTCCGTTACATGGAGCTTTTCCGCAAGGGCTGACTGGGTCAGTCCCAGGGCCTTCCGTCGCTCCTGCAAAAATGCTGCGAATTTTTCAATGTCCATATTCTCGCCTCCTTTGTATCTTTAGCCTACCGCAGAAGGGACAAAAAAGCAATCGACGAATCGTTTACCTGGGAAAAAGGACGAAAAACCCCGGCACGGCAGCACCGTACCGGGGTAATTTCTATGTATCAGTCCAGCAGATTGGTCATGGAGCGCAGCGTCACGGCCAGGGTAAAGCCGTTGTGCAGCAGGGAGGAGGCGGCAGGGGGCAGGATGCCCACAGCGCCCAGAACGATCAGCATGCCGTTGAAGGACATGATGAAATTATAGTTTCGCTTGATGCGCTCCATGAGGCCCACAGACAGCCGCCGCAGGGTAACCAGGGCATAGAGGTCTTCTGCTGTCAGGGTGATGTCCGCAACCTCCCGGGCGATGGCAGAAGAGCTGGCAATGGCGATGCCCACATCGGCTTCCGACAGGGCGGGGGAGTCGTTAACGCCGTCGCCCACCATGATCACCTTCCGGCCGGCTTCCCGCTCGGCACGGATAAAGGAAGCCTTGTCATCGGGCAGGACTTCCGCATGGAACTCGTCCACGCCTACGGCGTTGGCAATGCGCTGGGCGATTTTCTGGTTGTCGCCGGTCATGGAGGCCTGGTTGACCATGGCTTCGCCTTCCACCACGTGGCCGTCCAGGGGGATCATGCTGCCGGTACGGACCACCACCCGGTCGCCGATCTGGACATTTTCGATGGGGACGGAGATTTCCTGACCGTCCTTCAGCAGCCACACGTTGTCAATGTTCAGGGACATGGACCGAGCCAGGTCGTCCACTGTCTTCTTTCTGGTCCATTCCTCCAGCAGCTCCGAGAACTGCAGCAGGAACATAATGGAGCTGGCGGTCTTCCAGTCGCCCCGGAAGAGGGAAACGAAGATGGAGGTGGCATCCAGAACATCTACGTCCAGTTGGGCGTGGCTCAGGGAGTGGAGAGCCTTCTTCAGATAGGAAAGGGATTTGGCAAGACACATGATCCGCCGCAGGGGCATGGGCACAAAGAGCTTGATGGCGCCGCGGACAAGCACCCGCAGAACCATCTGATCCTCGAATTCCCGGTTCAGAGCCCGGCCTGTCCGCTCAGGGACAATGGCGGCATTGGTCTCATAATTGAATTTTCTCAGGGCTTCCAGAATGTTCTCCCGGGGGCAGTGATAGATCACCGTGGCGCCGCAGGTCCGGTCGTAGACCTTGGCGGAGGTGACGCCGTCGATGCTCAGCAGGTAATATTCCAGAATATCTGCCTGTTCCACGGACATATATTTCTGATTCATCCGGACCCGGATGCGGTTGCGGGTCTCGTGCATGATCTTGAATTTCATGGTTGTGCTTCCGTAAAAAAGGCGGAGAAGTCACGCAGTATGACTTCTCCGTCTGATTTTTGCTTATTCTTAGGACTCTGCTTCCTCAGCTGCCTTGCGATCTTCGTTGATCTGCTTGGCTTCAGCCAGAATGTCCTCGGCATTTTCCTTTACGGCGGTGGCAGTGGTCATAGCGCAGTCAGCAACCCGCAGAGCGGCTGCGGTGACCTGGGTGTAGACCTTCTTGGCGTCGCGGCTGGTCAGCAGCTTGATGCCTGCAGAGCCGAACAGAGTGCCTGCTGCGAATACAGCGAGTTTACCGATACCGAACATAAATGTTCCTCCTTGGTTGAGGTATGGAATCAATCGTCCATTATTATACAGAAAAAGTTACAAAGTATCAATCAATGAATTGTATCAAATTAAAAAATCCCGGCAGGTAACTGCCGGGGCGACTTGTCAGGATGCGATTTTCTTAAGGCCGATAACTGCAAAAATTGCGGCGCCTGCGCTGATAATGGCAAGGATGAGCAGCAACATGAGACTGTTCATGCCGGAACTTTGCTGGGTGGTCTGCTGGATGGCTTCGGTGGGGGCTTCGGTGGTTTCGGCAGCCAGGACAGTGCCGGCGAAGATGCCCAGCACCATGACCAGCACCAGAACCATGGCGATAACGCGGGTAAGGGTCTGCTTGTTCATGAATGGATGACTCCTCTTTTGAAAGATTTGGGATTATTATACAACAGGAAACGTCCGGTGTAAAGAATCAGATTTTCTTCCGTCCGGAGTCGATGAGCTCCTGCTCAAATTCTGCTGGGTGCTTCAGATAATAATCCTGATGCTCTTCTTCAGCGCAGTAGAAGCTTTTGAAGGGCTCCACAGCAATGCACACGGTCTGACCGGATTCTGCTTCCAGATGGCGAATGGCATCTTCTGCGGTGCGCTTTTCATCCTCAGTCTGGTAGTAGACTGCCAGGGTATAGGAATGGCCCCGGTCGATGAACTGTCCCCCGGCATCAAAGGGATCGACGCCGTAGAGAAAAATATCAAAAAGTTCAGAAAAAGAAACCTTGTCGGCATCATAATCGATGCGGATGGTTTCCCGGTGACCGGTTCGCTGGTATTTGACATCCAGATAGGTGGGATCGATTTCATCGCCGCCGGAGTAGCCGCTGAGAACTTTATGGACGCCATCCATTTCATTGAAGATGGGGGTGATGCACCAGAAGCATCCGCCGGCAAAATATGCTGTCTTGATCATGGAGATACCGCCTTATGTTTCGAGTTCGTTTTCGTCAATGACGAATTTCCTACATTATTCGCAGTGGTAAGTGATGATCCTGCCGCCTGCGAAAAGGGAGGAAAGCAGGATGTTTTTATGGAGGGGCAGAAGGGAACCTGGCTTTCGTTTTTCAGAAGTCCAGTACAGGGAAAATCTGCCCTGATCGATCCATCCTTTTTCCTTTTCAATTTGACAGTATGGACAGTTCATAAAAACCCTCCTCATGCTGTGATAAGAAAATCATAGCACAAGGAGGGCAGGTTGTAAAGGATCAGGCTTTTTTCCGCAGCAACTGGAAATGATTCTTCTCATCCGTACTGTTGCAGACCGTACAGCCTGTCAGGATTCCGTCGCAATTCTTTTTGGCGATCATGGCTCCAAGCATGAAGAAGGGAAATGCGATATCATCCCGATAGGGTTTGTCCTTCATCTGGAAGTAAAGGCAGTATTGGGATCCTTCGGTCATTTCAGGAATATCTTCCAGAAATTCATAGACATGTTCCCAACCATGGGTCTCCCAGACGATGTCGAACTGATCGGGACTGAAATCATTTTCTTCGGAAACAGTTTCATCCCCAAGAAGAATGTCATCAGAAAGGTTTTCTGCGGTCAGGGTGCTGATCCGGGCTGCAACATTGTCAGCGCCGCGAATCACTTCGTCGTTGATGGCCATGGTGATTTCGTGGCCGGAAATGGTGTGGGGAAGCATCCATTTTTCCAGATAGCTTCTAACCTGAGCCAGGATCTTTTCGCCGTCCCGGGGATCCAGTCCGAATTCCCGGAGCATTTCAAAGTCTGTGATCTGGCGCAGCAGAAAATCAGTGACGCTCTGAATGATTTTTTCCATATTGTTTTTCTCGGTGAGATATGACTGCTGGATTTCTCTGATGCGGGCCAGCTTCTGCTCTTGCTGTGCGATCTTGCGGTTAAAGGCTTCGTAAACCTGGTTGTCAGGTTGGGTAAGTAGGTGTTTGATTTCTTCGATGGTAAAGTCCGCAGACTGCAGGCTTTTGATTTTGACGAAATTGATTGCCTGGGATGGATCGTAGTAACGGTAACCGGACTCGGTATCCACTTTGGTGGGTTTCAGAAGATCAATCCGGTCATAGTAACGCAGGGTCTGTGTGGTGCATTTGCAGAGACTGGCAAATTCTTTGATTGTGATCATATCTCAGACCTCCTTTCAATATGGAGTGTATCATTGCAGTTTGGTGTAAAGTCAAGGGGGAATTTTTTAGGGGAGGACGGATTCGCTCGCCTGCGGGCGAGCCACGGCGGTTGCAAATCTTTAATAGGGAATGACGGATTCGTTTGCATTTCTGCCCAAAGGGCAGAAATAGAGGTGTCAATCCCGTCGAGCCGGGATTGAGCAAGGCTCCACCGGAGCCTTGCATATTATTTTCGAATCCTAAATCCTCCCCCACCACAAAAGACCGCTATCCGTTAGGATAGCGGTCTTTTGTGGCACGTGTGGTCTAAATGAATGCACATCAAATACAATAGTGCAAGTTCGGAATGTAAAAGTTCGGGGTTTGCATATATTTAATACAAACATCAAACTACTGAGAACAAAATTAAGTGTGGTCGAAATGAATATCACTTTTAGAGGCAGACAGAATTAAAATGCAGGAGGAAGTAATATTATTTCTCAGGGGGATTAATGGTTTGGCGCATCACTGCATTTGCAGGACTCAGAATGTTAGAGATACCCCACGGATATTTTGTGTTGGAATTGCGATCGTAGTGGTATACAACAACCTCTGGATCGTGATTCTTGCTAAAACCCTGAGCTAGGAAAAAGGTGAAATCGCTGGAAGTAGCCAGAACCATATGAATTCTCTTAATGTTCTTCTTTGTTGCGGTTTCTCGGATTTTGTCCAGGATTCCTTTCCTCAAGCGGTTCATGGCTGCATACGAATCGACGGAATCGAAACCATACATTGATTTGTTTTCCATTTCAAAGTGCAATTCACAGCATATGTTACCGCTACGAAAGACTGCCAAATCTTCGCTTGCAACAGGCAAGGATGTTGCTACAACAACAAGCATTTCGCTAGAAACTTTGGTATTTCGTATCGTTGTGGGTCTAAGTCTCACAGTGTAAGTATCCGGGTCAGATGATATCTCTTTGAAAAAAGGTTGATTGTTGCGGAATTTGTGCAATAGTCGAACCTTTCCTTCATCACCTACCTGGAAACCTGCTCTGAAGATCAGCGGAATATGTGCAATACCATAATAGAACAGTTCCGAGGATTTATCACAGTCATTGAGAGCTTCTTCGATAAGAGCATCTTGGGTGCGAATAGCATCTACGGTATTATGCCGGGCCATCTGATTAACAAGATTGATATCTATTTCTTTAACTGAGTGGCCTGAAACGATACTGGGGTCATATGACGATTGGGCGTTAGAAAATGAACTGTGGTTAATAATTATTGCCCTTGGGTGTATAGCAGACTTATAGACACGCACGATGAGGATAATGCCAAACAATGCGTAAATAAGGATCTTAATAAAACCATTTTCAAAAATGTCAAGGATAGGCGAAGCGATACTGTCAACAGTATTTGCAATACCAGATATATTTCCTATTTCAATCTTTTTCAACATTTCAATGTCAAAAATTGCAAATAGTAAAAGTACCACAGAAACCGTAAGGCTTGTGTTAAGTCCTTTGTTAGGGATTTTTGTAATGCTTTTTCTTAACATTTTCTCTAGATCTTTCATAATATCTTCCCTTCGATAAGGTTGCCCGAACTTGAATCGTAAAGCCAAATTCGATATGATTCTGTACCAGCAATAACGAAAACCAGTGCACTGGTAGAATTACGATTTTGCTTGATACATTTCTTCCAGTCGCGGAGGTCAACTGAGGATGGGACTGGCGTGCTTGATGGATGGGTATGCCATGTGCCTATGTAGCCATATGGGGGATCCATTTTCTTGAGCAACTCTCGATGTTGTTTTCCAAGAAATAAAGCAATACGCGACCGAACGTCTGAGGCTTGCGGCGTAGTTGCACCGGAGACGGTAAAGTTTCCGGTGCTTGCGTTTTCATAGCCAATCAGGATACCACCTGCTTCAGGTGCATTATTGGCCACTTGTCTGTAGGTATACAGAAGATCCTGCACATCCGGGAAGAGATCAAGTGAGACACCGTTCTGAAACCTGATCTTTTTTATCGAAGTACGATCATCATATGTGACCACATATATCACATCTTTCTTCTGCAAAACTTGTATTGATGATGGGAGCTATAGTAATACTGCTTTCGAGTGACGAAAAATCATTTCTAATCGAAGCAACAGTGTTCTGGACAATAGAACCATCGAAGATGCCCTGCAATACAGAAAGTACTAAGGAAGTATTGCGGACGAGCACATTATTTCCATAGGGAGAAAATGAACCACCACAGCCATTCCCGATAACTCTTTCTGTTCCATCGGTATAAGATACCTTGTTTCTTGAAATGGGTTCACCATTATCAAAAAAGAAACAGTTGAAACATCCCTTATGTGAATAACGCATGGCAAGAACATGGGAGCCTTTTCCAGCGGCATCCAACCAATTGTATAGGAACCAAGAGGTAGGGCTAATTTTGGAGAAGTGATAATTAAACCTTCTCTGCAAATCTGTGCCGCCTACAGCGACAATGACTACCTGGTATTTAGAGAGGATTTCAGCCAGATCGCTATCATTCATATCCAAGATGTTTGGTATTACCTCAATAGAAACAAGGGGATTCTCATATTCCATAAAGAACTTCATGCTAGCAGTTTTGTGATAACCATGACTGCGAGGCCCCAGATAGTGCCGGAGAGCATTCCCACTAGCAAATTCATCGGGATCAGATATACCAATATTCACGGCACCCAAATTAATAAGTTCAGGTAAGATATAACTTCCGACTGATCCGCAACCAATCAGTAGCACAGACGGAAACACAGAATGATACTGCCCAACTCTTTCGTGAAGATATTTCATATCCATACGGCTAGATTTGACGGGTGTGAAGGACTTGAAATCTTCCTGAATTTTACTAATGAAGCTTTTCTTACTGTTGCTATTGAACGAGAGAACACCTGCAACAGTAATTGCTACCGATTCTGGCTGAGAGAATGAAAATACTACAACTTTTTGGTAATTGTCTATCTGCAAATCGCTAAGAAAAGCGTAAGAGTCTGTGGAAATCCTGTCTTTCGTTTGATTACAAACGATGTCCAGCAAATCGTGTGCACTCCACGGAATATTGCCTTGAGGAGGAACAATTCCGTTTGGATAGTCAATAGGGATGTATATTGCTGTAGATTTGGATCCCTTTGGGATATTGCGTGAATTGAAAGCTATACTCTCTGGGAAAAGAACATACTTGCCTTTGCCGTTATCTTTGGTATACCAACAGTTGAGTAAGGCAGCAGTCCCTAGTTCAGGCAGATAAACCTCAGCCTGATTATCAGTATTGCCAGTTGTTTTACAGGCAGCATCCCAATAGAATTCAAACTCTTTTAAGTACTCCGTTTCTTTCTGGCGTGGAGAGAGTGAGAGAAGAGACTGCGTTTGCCCAAGATATAGGTCAATTAATTCAGATAAGGAGTATGCGGATAACACATGTTGCTCCTTGTCCAAAAGACATAGCATGCTTCGCTTATCTTTGTTATTATACCGCATATAGTGTGCCGGGATTTTTAGCTCATCTGCAACGCGATCTTCGATGCAAACCATGATGCTCCGTAAATAAGTATTACCCGGGTTTGAAACATATAGGGTTAAGGAACTTCCCTGATAAGTAAAATGAGCAAGAATCAGGGAATCCTCGGAAGATACATCATCTAATGAGAAGTCAGTATAATCGCTAAAAGCATCTCGGACAACCTGAAGATAATCTTCACGCATAGCTGTATTCATTCCTTGCTGTTCCGGTTTTAGCCTGGGGCTTGGGAGGTAATTCAAAGTCTGTTCCGAAAACATCTTGAAGGAACTTTGCGGCCTCATATTCCTCGGAAGCATCTACGGCATTCTGGATCTTGGTAGATAAGGTACACCATTTCTTGTAGAATCTATCCTGATAGTCTGCAGTCATTTTGTAGAATACATTGCTCCAAGGTCTAACCGGGAGCGAATAGGATATCGTGTATTTATCGGTTTCCCAATCATAAGAAAACTTGTTTTTAATACCCTTCACGACGGAGGACAATGCTGCAAGGTCGTCATCTTGCCCATCCGCCGTTTTGTAGCTAAAAACATCACCAGCCATAAGGGTAAGTGCAATGCTAGGGGGAAGCTGATCCTTAGTATAGGAGTCTCCATAGTTTTCAAGTTTCCACTTCTTAAGATAACGTACGATCCTGCGCAACTGATTACCTTCTGTTCCTGCAAACAAGTTATCCAGATGATCATTCAAACCGTTCGGGTCACAATGCTCCCATTCATAAGACTGGGAAAATTCCTTGCCTCGAGCAAGATAATAGTTTCCGTTATGTTTTGCATAAATCGGAAAATCAATATGAATCTTTTCCTCTCCGGCCTGCATGTATTTCACTGTGACACAGGGTTCTTTGATCAAAGGATTCCGTTTGTTTTCGATTTTCAGAGCGTCACGTACACATTTTTTGATTTTCCGAGGATCGCTATGTGCATCGATATCCAGTTCGAAATCCACAGCAACATCCCTGTCGGGGGCATCACAAACGATTCCGGTACTGACATTTTTCCGATAGCTTCCCTGATCGAAAAAGTGAAGATTTGACTTTGTAATTTGAATGCCAATGCTCTCTAATTTGCCGGGCAACTTGGATTCAATATCAGACTGAAGTGTTTCCCTCTTTTCTTTCAGCAGGCTAGACTCCTTGTCCAGTTTAATTGTGTCATGAAAATCCTGAAACTGCTTATGTAACTTTGCACCCATATTACATACCTCCGATGCATACATTTGTTTAGGAATATTATACCAAACATCGTAACTATTTGCAATAGATTTGTAACTACATTTTGTGGAGGCGGTATAAAAATTAAGCTAGGTATTGTATTGCTGACCGACCTATAATAAATAGTCTGGTTTATGCCGGAAATACATTAGGAGGCTGTATTATGCAACAAAAGGACACAGGCATTCAGATGAAAGACCAGCTGCTTCAGCGGAAGCTCGACGGTGAAAGTGTGGCTTCCATCGCAGCGGACACAGGTATTCCACGGAGTACGATCTATTCCTGGATTACGGCGGCACGGGAAGCAAGGGAGGAAGATGCTCGCAAGAAAGGAGAGAAACTCGCATTAGATCCGCGATCATATTATAAGCTGAAGGAGCGCATTGAGAAGTTAGAAGGCATGGTTGCCGTGCTAAAGGTAGTATTCGATGTTTCATCGCTACCTTTGGATAAGAGACTAAAAGTACTTGAGGAATTCTATCTAGAAGAAAGGTATAGTGTGCGGCTCATGTGCGAGGTGTTGGATGTACCACGAGGCACATTTTACAATTACATAAACCGTGGTCTGAAGGGAAACACACAGGCTGCTAAGCGTCGCGAAGTGATGAAAAAGGAGATACAGGATATTTACTATGACAGTAATCAAATCTACGGAGCAGCCAAGATTCACGCAATTCTAAAAGATCGGGGAGAAGCAGTAACCGTCGCATTTGTAAGAGAGCTCATGAGGGAGATGGACTTGCAGAGCATTCGGATTGGTGCAAAGAAACGGCACTATGACGAGACAAGAAAATGCCAGAACATTGTAAAACGTAATTTCTATGCTGAACGGCCCAATCAGATTTGGGTGAGTGATGTTACATACTACAGATTCAAGGAGAAACAATACTTTATCTGCGTTGTCATGGATCTGTATGCGAGACGGGTAATTGCCTATAAAGTTGGTTACAGCAACAATACCCATCTTACCAAAGAAACTTTCAGAATGGCATATGAATTAAGAAAACCAGAATCGGGACTGATCTTTCACACAGATCAAGGTGCCAATTACAGATCAAGGTCATTTTCGGATTATCTGAAACATCTTGAGGTTACACAATCGTTCTCAAAGCCCGGTGTGCCTTATGATAACTCGGTAATGGAAACGTTCTTTGCATCAATGAAGCAGGAAGAACTGTACAGATACAATTACCGCTCTGAACGGGAATTCAGAGCGGCGGTAGATAGGTATATTGATTTCTATAATACGAAGAGACCCCATAAAACTTTGCATTACAAGACACCGGTGCAGAAAGAAGAGAATTATGCTAGAGGCACAATAGTTTCCAAGGATTGATGATTTAGACAAGGGTGTTCGAATCGCACATTTTTCGGAGTTTCTGCACGGATTTTCCGGAGTTTGGAAAACGATGTCCAACTGAATAAGAAAAGTGCGGCTTGAAAAAGCCGCTATTTGCAATGCAAAAACAAAAACAACCATAGTCGTCCAACACCTAGGTGTTCGAATTACTATGGTTGTTTCACCGAAGACCAGAAGGTCTTCGGATTTTTGTGGTGGGGGAGGACGGATTCGAACCATCGAAGCGAAACGCAGCAGATTTACAGTCTGTCCCCTTTGGCCACTCGGGAACTCCCCCTTATGGTATTCGGTCTGGAGCCGGTAGACGGACTCGAACCCCCGACCTACTGATTACAAATCAGTTGCTCTACCGACTGAGCTATACCGGCGGCTTAACCGAACAGTAGTATTATAGCACGCAGAAGAAAAATGTCAAGCATTATTTTCGTAATTTCGAAAAAACAGGCCGGTTCCGAAGAACCGGCCTGAAATATGAATCTTACAGCTCGATTTCCAGCTTGGAAACAACGCTCTCGCAGCGCTCACACAGGCCTTCTGCGTGGGTGCTGCCCGAGTGCATCCAGCAGCGGGGGCACTTGGCGCCCTTGGCTTCGCTGACGCCGATGGTCAGTTCGGGGAAGTTGACACCATTACCAACCTCAGCACCTTCCTCGGCAGCGTCCCACTCACAGGCGGAGACGATGCAGATTTCAGCCAGGTTCAGGCCTTCGCAGGCGGCCTTCAGAGCGTCAGAACCACTCAGAGTGACTCTTGCTTCCAGAGCCTTGCCGATGCGCTTGTCAGCACGGGCCTTCTCCAGAACGCCGTTGACATCCTGACGCAGCTTCATGACGGTTGCCCACTTCTCCAGAGCAGCCTCGTCCAGGCAGTACTCCTCGAAGCCCTCGGGCATCTGGTTCAGCAGCACATTGCGGACATCATCGGTATCCCGATGGGGCATGGACTGCCAGATCTCATCACAGGTGAAGGCCAGGATGGGAGCAAACAGCTTTGCCATGGCGTCCAGGATCAGGAACAGGGCAGTCTGGGCGGAGCGGCGGCGCAGGCCGTTCTTCTCCTCACAGTACAGGCGGTCCTTCAGGATATCCAGGTAGAAGGAGGACAGCTCGACAACGCAGAAGTCGTTGATGGCATGGGTGACCATGTGGAACTCATAGCCGTCGTAAGCCTTGCGGACAGCATTCACCAGCTTGTCCAGCTTGGTCAGAGCCCACTTGTCCAGCTCTTCCATCTGCTCGGCGGGAACCAGATTGTTGGGATCGAACTCAGCCAGGTTGCCCAGGCAGTAGCGGGCGGTGTTACGGAACTTCAGGTAGTTCTGGGCGATCTGCTTGAAGATCTCCTTGGAGCAGCGGACGTCTGCATGGTAGTCAGAGGAAGCTGCCCACAGACGGACGATGTCAGCGCCGAAGTCCTTAATCAGGTCAGCGGGATCAACGCCGTTGCCCAGGGACTTGTGCATGGCGCGGCCCTGGCCGTCAACGACCCAGCCGTGGGTCAAAACCTGACGGAAGGGAGCGCCCTGATCCAGTGCGCCGACGGAGGTCAGCAGGGAGGACTGGAACCAGCCGCGGTACTGGTCAGCGCCTTCCAGATACACGTCAGCAGGCCACAGCTCGGGGGTGCGGTGCATCAGGGAAGCGTAATGGGTGGAACCGGAGTCGAACCAGCAGTCCAGAGTGTCGGTTTCCTTTTCGAAGGTCTTGCCGCCGCAGTGGGGGCAGGTGAAGCCATCGGGAATCAGCTCCATGGCTTCCTTCTCAAACCAGACGTTGGAGCCATGCTCATCGAACAGCTGGGAGATCTTGGCGATGGATTCGGGGGTGGAAACGGGCTTGCCGCAGTCCTGGCAGTAGAATACGGGGATGGGCAGACCCCAGCGGCGCTGACGGGAGATACACCAGTCGGCGCGCTCGCGGATCATGCTGATCATGCGGTCTTCGCCCCATGCGGGGAACCACTGAACGTCTTCGATGGCCTTGATGGCGGCATCCTTAAAGGATTCAACGGAGCAGAACCACTGGGGAGTAGCGCGGAAGATGACAGGCTTCTTGCAGCGGTCGTGGTGAGGATAGGAGTGAACCACTTCTTCAGCGGCAAACAGAGAACCGTTTTCCTTCATGTCTGCCAGAATGATGGGGTTGGACTCTTCGGTCTTCAGACCGGCGTACTTGCCGGCGTAGTCGGTATGGCGGCCGTAGTCGTCCACGGGAACAACCAGCTCCATGCCGTAGCGCATGCAGGTCTGGTAGTCGTCCGCGCCGAAGCCGGGAGCGGTGTGGACACAGCCGGTACCGGAATCCATGGTGACGTACTCAGCCCAGACCAGACGGGAGGTCTTGTCCAGGAAGGGATGCTTGGCCAGCATATTCTCGAAGAATGCGCCGGGATAGGTGGCGAGAATCTCGTAGTTCTCAAAGCCGCCGACCTTCATAACCTTGTCCACCAGAGCTTCGGCCATGATGTAGGTGTCGCCGTTGTCGGCCTTCACCAGGGCGTAGCTGTCGCCGGGATGCACGCAGATAGCCAGGTTGCCGGGCAGGGTCCAGATGGTGGTGGTCCAGATGACGAAGTAGGTGTTGCTCAGATCAAACTGAGACAGCTTGCCCAGGTCGTCATGGATGGGGAACTTGACGTAAGCGGTGGTGCAGGGATCGTCCTGATAGACGATGTCAGCTTCAGCCACTGCGGTGACACAGAAGGGGCACCAGGTGACAGGCTTCAGACCCTTGTAGATGAAGCCCTTGTCGAACATGCGGCCAAAGACCTTGACTTCCTGAGCTTCAAAATGCTTGTCCATGGTGCGGTAGGGAGCCTTCCAGTCGCCCACAACACCCAGGCGCTTGAAGCCGCCCATCTGCTTCTGGATGAAGTCCTCGGCGAAAGCCTCGCAGGCCTTGCGGAATTCGGGGACGGACATATCCTTGTTCAGCTTCTTCTTGGAAGTTTCGATGGCGCGTTCGATGGGCAGGCCGTGGTTATCCCAGCCGGGGACATAGGGGGTGTAGAAACCCATCATGGCGTGGGAGCGAGTGATGAAGTCCTTCAGGGTCTTGTTCAGCGCGTGGCCCATGTGGATGTAGCCGTTGGAGAAGGGAGGGCCGTCATGCAGAACGAAGGGGGGAAGATCCTTGTTCTTCTCCAGCATCAGTTCGTACAGCTCCTGCTCTTCCCAGCGCTCCAGCATCTTGGGTTCCCGGGCAGGCAGACCGGCCTTCATGGGGAAGGCAGTCTTGGGGGTGATGATTGTGTTCTTGTATTCCATTGGAATCAATCCTCCATAGTGTATTCGTAATAAAAGGGAAAGCGCCTTCGTCTCCAGATAAGAGACAAAGGCGCAATAAACCTCTGCGGTACCACTCTTGTTCTGATCATAAGATCAGCACTCGTTTGCGCGTTATCGGGCGCAGACCGTCGCAGCCTACTTACATTCGGTGCGCTGCTCCGAGGTGATATGAGTGGCCGTCGCTTACTGCCTCGCACCATACGGCAGCTCTCTGAAAGCGGTTGGGGCCAGTCACCTGTCCTCTTCAAAGCATTGGATTATTTTCAGTTTAGCGGCCGAAGTCGTAGTTGCGGCCGAACTGCAGGTTGGCAAACTTGCTGGTGGTGGTGTCGTTGACGGGGTGGCGGGGCTCAGCCTTGGGGGCGGTGTCCACAGTGGTGCCCACCAGAGCTTCCAGGCTCTGGGAGATTTCGTCAGCGACAGCATCGGTGTCGATCTTGGCAGCGGCAGCTTCGTAGTCGAAAGCGACCTTGGGAGCTTCCACAGCGGGAGCAGCCTCAATCTTGGGTTCCACAGGAGCTGCGGGAGCGTTGGCCTGCTTGATCCGGTCCAGAGCCTGGATGCAGGAACGCATCTGCTCCTGGATTTCCTCAATCTTGGCAGCGGCAGCCTTGCGGGCTTCTTCCACGCGGGCTTCCTCTGCAGCAATCAGAGCATCGCTGTTGGCGACGGGAGCTACGGGAGCGGCGATGGCGGGGGCAGCCTCGACGATTTCGATGGTGCCGTTTGCTTCGGCATCACGAACCATAGCCTGGGCGTTCAGAATGGCTTCCTTCATGGAAGCTTCGTTCTTGCGGTACTCTTCCAGCTTGCCAACCAGAACGCGCATCTTGCTCTTGAGCAGTGCGTTTTCCTTGTACAGAGTCACATAGTCCTCGGTCAGAGGCTCCAGGAACTGGTCGACATCGTCCATATTATAGCCGCCGAAGGTGGCCTTGCTGAAAGAAATCTGATCAATCTGCTGCGGTGTAAACATATGCAGTTCTCTCCCTTATCTTCTTAGATGTAGCTTTCGACTTCGGCCTGCAGGCTTTCCAGATCGCCGACAACATCCATGTTGTGGGGGCAGAACAGGTAAGCAGACTGAGCGATCTTCTTGACGCTGCCGTCAACGGCATAGACACAGCCGGACAGGAAGTCCACAACGCGGCGGGACATAGCCTTGTCTACGTTCTCCAGGTTCAGCACGACGGCCTTGCGGTTGCGCAGTTCGTCAGCAGCCTTGGAAGTATCGTTAAAGCTGATGGGCCGGAACAGGATGACTTCCTGCTTGGGGCCGTTATTCATATTCACCACATGACCGTTGAAGCCGGTGGATGCGGCGGGAGCTGCAGCGGGGGCGCTGGGGGCAGTCATGCCAAAGCCGAAATCGTCATCATCGTCATCTTCGACAGGAGCGGTCACGGGGTTGGGACGGCGGCCGGGAGCGCGGCGGACAGGCTCTTCAGCTTCGTAATCGTCGAGGTATTCGTCCTCGTCATCGTAATCATCATAATCATCGTCAGCATAGGGCTGGGCAAATTTCTTAACATTATCCCAAAAACTCATATCTATTTATTCCTCCAGTATAGTAACATCAATTTTGATGAGTGGTGGCATAGTTCCGGGCGCCGAAGATTGCAGTGCCGACGCGGATCATGGTAGAGCCGCAGGAAATGGCATCTTCGTAATCATCGGACATACCCATGGATAAACAGTCTACAGATACATTATCGTATTTTTTCTTCGTTATGTCAACAGAAAGCTTCAACATTTTTTGAAAAAATTTGCGATTATCTCCCGGATTTTGGCTGATCGGGGGAATTGCCATGAGTCCGCGGACGAAAATGTGGGGAAAATCGCCGATTTGTTCGAGAAGGGGCAGGATGTCCTCTTCCGAGAAGCCGGACTTGCTTTCTTCGTTACCAATGTTAACTTCCAACAGAATGTCCTGGACGATGTTCTGCTTGGCAGCTTCCTTTTCAATGGCTTCCAGCAGATTCATCCGGTCGACACTCTGGATCAGGTCCACATGGCCCACAACCTGCTTGACCTTGTTGGTTTGCAGATGGCCGATGAAGTGGACGGGGGCGCCTTCGTAGGCGTTTTCCTTGCTTTTCTGGACCAGTTCCTGAACGCGGTTTTCGCCGCAGCAGTCAACACCTGCGGCAATGGCCTGGCGGACGGCAGCGGCATCATTCATTTTGGTTGCGGCGCAGAGGAGAATTTCTTTGGGGTCCCTGCCTGCCTTGCGGGCGGCCTCCTCCATCTGGCGGCGGATATTTGCAATATTTTCAGCGATAGACATATCGGTTACCTTCTTTCTGTAATCAAAGAAAATTAGAAGCTGAAAACAGAAAAGTTTTTCATAATTATAGCATATTTTTCGACTTTCAGCTTTTAATTTTCATTTAAAAAACAAGGGCAGCGGAATTGCTCCGCTGCCCTTGTTTTTAGACGTTGGCTGCTTTCAGCGGTCGGATCGGGGCCAGGGTGGAGATGGCATGCTTGTAGATCATCTGCTGTCTGCCATCGCTCACCAGCACCACCACAAAGCTGTCGAAGCCTGTGACGATCCCTCGGAGCTGGAAGCCGTTCATCAGGAACAGTGTCACGGGTACCTTGTCCCGGATACACTCCTTCAGAATGGCATCCTGTAAATTTATGGATTCGGACATATGTATAACCTCTTTCTTTTGGGATACACACATCCTATCATTTTTCATTTGTCGCTTTCGCCAATAAGCCGTCGGGCCTTCTGGAGAATTTCCTCAGCGCCCTCACCGGGATATCGGGTCAGCCAGTTCATGGCCTTATTCCGGCGGAACCAGGTCAGCTGGCGCTTGGCGTAGTGCCGGGAGGATTTCTGGACCTCGGCGGCAGCTTCCTCTATTGTACAACGGTTGTCAAGTGCCGCAACGAACTCCTTATAGCCGATGGCTTGCATGGCGGTGCATTTTTCAGGGATGCCGGATGCCAGCAGGTTTTTGATTTCTTCCACAAGGCCCTGCTTCAGCATAATGTCCACCCGCATGTCGATCCGCTCGTAAAGAGCAGAGCGGGGATCAAAGTCCAGACCCAGCCAGAGGGGAGAGTACTTGGGGGGAATCAGCTGGGTTTTCCGATTGTGTTCGGTGATGGTCTCGCCGGTTTCCAGATAAACTTCCAATGCACGAAGGGCCCGCTTCCGGTCATGAATCCGGGCGGCGGCCTCCGGGTCAACCTCCCGGAGCCAGTTCATCATGAATTCCATGCCCATTTCGTCCGCCTGCTGTTCCAGCTTTTTCCGCTGGCCGGTGGAGGGGAAGGGGGCGAAGGAATTGCCCTTGATCAGACTATCCATGTAAAGGCCGGTGCCACCTGCGATGATGGCGGTTTTGCCCTGGGCGAGAATGTCATCCACAATGGGCCCGGCCATTTCGCAATAGCGGCTGACGGAAAAGTCCTCATCAGGTTCGGCTACATCCAGCATGTGGTGGGGGATGTCCTGCCGCTCTTCAAGAGTAGGCTTTGCGGTGCCGATATCCATGCGCTTATAGATCTGCATGGAGTCGCAGGAGACCACTTCGCCATTAAATTCTTTCGCCAGTTCCACCGCCAGAGCAGTTTTGCCCGAAGCCGTGGGACCTGCGATACAGATGATGTTGTTCATAGGCTGAGCCTCCTCAACATGGATGTTCGTACTTTTCTTGTTTCGGCAAGAAAAGTACCAAAAGAAGCCGACCTAAGGGGTGATGCAGAGCGCAGCGGATTTTCCAAACCTATGCTTGCCAGGGGCAAGCATACCTAAATTTATGCTACGAGCAAATCGCGCCCCCTTAGGGAACCCCCGCCGCCTCGCCGGAGGTGCGGAGACTGTCGATAACCACTGTCATTGCGAGCCAGTGCTCCACATCTCCGCGCTAAGAGCCGCCCTGCGGGCGGTTGCGCTTCGAAACGCGCCTGCCGGCGCAGTGGCGTGGCAATCTCCTCTATGATTTACAGGAGTTTCTTGTTCAATTGGTCATCGGTTCTGCAATACTGGAGTTCACTGAGATCATTTGACTCAAAAACACGCACGATGCTTTCAAAATCATCCACAAGAGCGTAATTCGTCAGCGTATTTCTGGGGATCCAAAATACTTCTCCTTCATCGGAAGATTTCAGTTCGCCGTGGTATCGGTTTGTTTTGTAGAGCAGAACGACGTATCGGATATCATCCAGAGTTTGAAACTGTTTGATACCGCAGAGAATGGGATTTTCAATGGTCAGACCGGTTTCTTCCCGGACCTCCCGGATGACGGATTCCACAAAGGATTCGCCGGGCTCTACATGACCGCCGGGAAAACAGATGCCGGGCCAGTCGGGATTTTTCCGGTCCTGGACCAGGACATTTCCCGCTCCGTCGCTGATCATGCACATGTTGGTGAAAATCGCCAGTTCGGATTTTGCCATGGTAATCTCCTTAGGTTCTCTTGAACTGCTTTTCCAGCTGTTTTTTGCTTAAAGTGATACAAATAGGTCTGCCGTGGGGGCAGTATTTCAGGTCTTCTCTTGCCATGACCTGTTTGCAGACGTCCAGAAGTTCCGCTTCGTCGTTTTTCCAGCCGGCCTTGATGGCGGCCTTGCAGGCCACAGTGTGAAGCACCTCATCCCGGACAGTGGACTTGTCCTCACGGCGGCCGCTGAGCAGGTCGGCGGAAAGGGCTTCCACAGCTTCTGCGGCGGTGTCGGGGCCTAAATCCATGGGAATCTGCCGCAGCAGGACAGTGTTCTCGCCGAATTCGTCGATTTCAAAACCCAGTTCGTCCAGAAGAGCCTTGTTGGACAGCAGCTCCGCCGCAGCGGCGGGGGAGAGCCGGACGGGAATGGGGATCAGCAGAGCCTGGGAGGAGATCTTCTCCTGATTGGCCTTCAGCTTTTCAAAGAGGATCCGCTCGTGGGCGGCATGCTTGTCGATGAGGAAGGCGTTATCGCCCTGCTCTATAATAATATAGGAATTATACAGCTCACCCACCATGCGCCATTCCATTTCGGCGGGCATGGCAAGCTCCGTCTGCTCCATTTCTTCTTCCACGGGAGGAGCGGAAACAGGCTTCGGCGCAGACTTGGGAGTCTCGGGCATGGGGGGAAGCTTGATTTCAGACTTGGGGGTGCTGACGGGAGTCACCACGTTTTCCCGGAGGGTGGGCAGCACCCGCTCCACCTTGGCGGCGGTGGCGGCAGCGGCTTCCTGTTTGGGTTTGGGGGCATCCTTCAGGGCAGTGGAGAAAGTCTTGTATTCCTCCGTGGTCATGGTGCGGAAGAAATTCTCCTGCTTGGGAGCGGAAGGTTTCTGAGCAGGCTGGGAAGGCGTGGGTGCGGCGGGTAGCTGAGTGGTCTGGGGTGCGGCCTTGAACTGGACATCGGGCCGGTCGGGTGTCTTGTTCAGAGCTCCCAGAACGCCGTAGTGTACACAGTCAAAGACGGCCTTTTCGTTGAGAAATTTTACCTCGGTTTTCGCCGGATGGACGTTGACGTCCACAGTGTTGGCAGGAAGATTCAGATGGAGCACGCAGGCGGGGAATTTGCCTACCATAATCTGGTTGCGGTAGGCTTCTTCAAGAGCGGACACCAGCAGCCGGGATTTCACGGGGCGGCCGTTGACGAAAAAGGTCTGTAGTGCGCGGCTGGGACGGGCATCGGTGGGTTTGGAAACGAAGCCTGTGAGGGAGTACTGTTCCCAGCGGCTGTCGACTTTTGCCATTTTGGCGCAGTCCCGGCCGTAGATGCAGTAGGTGGCATCTTCCAGCTTGCCGGTGCCGGGGGTATTCAGCACTTCCTTGCCATCCCGGAGCATCCGGAAGGCAACACTGGGGTGAGCCAGGGCCTGCAGCTGTACGGCGGCGGTGACCCGGGAACCTTCCACGGTGTCGGATTTCATGAACTTCATTCGGGCGGGGGTGTTGTAGAACAGGTCCCGGACGATGATGGTGGTGCCGTCGGGGCAGCCAACTTCCGACTCTTCGATGATTTCTCCCGCTTCCAGATGCAGGCTGATACCTGCGATGGAGGAGGGGGTTTTGGTCATCAGGTCGATGCGGCTGACGGATGCGATGGCAGCCAGTGCTTCGCCGCGGAAGCCACAGGTGGAGATGGCGGCCAGATCCTCGGCGGTGCGCAGCTTCGAGGTGGCATGGCGCAGGAATGCAGTGCGGGCGTCCTCGGGACTCATGCCGCAGCCGTTGTCTGTGACCCGCAGGAAGGTCATGCCGCCGTCCTTGGTCTCTACGGTGATTTTTGAGGCACCAGCATCCACGGCGTTTTCAAGGAGCTCCTTGACAACGGATGCAGGGCGCTCCACCACCTCGCCGGCAGCGATCAGATTGGCGATATGAGGGGATAATTGGATAATTTTGGGCATATCGTTACCTCACGGCGTTATAAGCGCCCATAGCGTTGACAATGATGTGGACGATGATGGGGGAGATGATGCTGCCGCCATAGCGGTAGGCAAAGCAGAGACAGTAGCCTGCGGGCAGGTACTGAATGAAGCAGAGCAGCAGCTGCAGCGGGGAGAATTCGCCAATGTACCCCATCACATGGATGAATGCGAAAGCCGTCATGGATGCGATGTAGGCAATCGCCGGACTCCAGTCGTAAAATCCCCGGAAGATGAGACCTCTGTAGAGGCATTCCTCTGCCACAGGTACCAGAAACACGGTGCCGATGGCCATGAGATGGAAATCTACTTCCAGCATGGCCTGGATTCCCAGGTCGTTGATATTGGTAAATGCCGGATGGATCATAAGAATCAGAACCAGCAGAATTTCGCCGATGGCGGTGTGACCCAGATAACCCAGGGCACTGTAATAGAGAGTGGGGAAGGGCCGGTCCAGGGCAACCTGCAGGGACTGCCACAGAAAGCGACGGAAGATGAAAACCGCAGCGCAGAAATTCAACAGATAATAGATAAAGTTCAGTTGTCCTGCACGCAAAGGCAGAAAAGAAAGCAGCGATGGAATCAGAAGCAGACTGACGGCCAGATAAATGAAGCCGTGCTTCAATTCTTGCTGGGTAAGCTTGGGGGAAAATTTCATATCAGTTCAGCATTTTCTTGAGCCGGTACAGCTCGTTCATGGCTTCAATAGGGGTCAGAGTTTCGAGGGTGATCTTTCCCAGCTCGGCGCAGATATCCTGACCCCGAAGGTCCATCATGGAAATCTGATCGTCAGGCTCGGCGGTCTTCTGGATAATAACTTCGCCCTTGCCGCTTTCCAGCTCGGAGAGGATTTCTCGTGCCCGGTTGATGACGGCGTTGGGGATGCCAGCTAGCTTCGCAACTTCGATACCGAAGCTGTCATCGGTGGCGCCGGGGACGATTTTCCGCAGGAAGATCATCTGGTCGCCCCGCTTTTTTACGGCGATGTTATAGTTTTTTACGTTGGGGAGCTTGTCCTCCATGGTGGAAAGCTCGTGGTAATGGGTGGCAAAGAGGGTCTTGGCGCCCAGCCGCTTGGGATTGGCGGCGTATTCCAGAACGGCTCTTGCAATGGACATGCCGTCGTAGGTGGAAGTGCCGCGGCCGATTTCGTCCAGAATCAGCAGGCTCCGGGAGGTGGCGTACTTCAGGATGGACGCAACCTCAGCCATTTCCACCATGAAGGTGGACTGGCCGGAAGCCAGGTCATCACTGGCGCCGATGCGGGTAAAGACCCGGTCCACAAGACCGATTTTTGCGGCTCTTGCGGGGACGAAGGAACCCATCTGGGCCATCAGCACGATGAGAGCCACCTGGCGCATATAGGTGGATTTACCTGCCATATTGGGGCCGGTGATGATGGACACCTGGTTGTCCAGGGCACCCAGGCGGGTGTCGTTGGGGACAAAGAGGGAGTCCTTCAGCATCACTTCCACCACAGGGTGACGGCCATCGGTGATGGAGATTTCGTTACCCAGAGTGATTTCAGGGCGGCAGTAACCCCGCTGAACGGCAACGGATGCCAAAGAGCAGAGGGTGTCGGTTGCCGCCACGGCAGCGGCGGTCAGCTGGACTCTTGCTGCCTGCTGGGCCAGGTACTCCCGCAGTTCCTGGAAAATCTGGTATTCCAGGGCGGTCAGCCGCTCTTTGGCGGTGAGAACCTGATTTTCCAGTTCCTTCAGTTCCTGGGTGATGTAGCGCTCGCAGTTGGTCAGAGTCTGCTTGCGGATGTAGTGACCGGGAACCTGATCGATGAAGGATTTGGATACTTCAATATAGTAGCCGAACACCCGGTTGAAACCCACTTTCAGGGTACGGATGCCGGTTTTTTCCTTTTCGGAGGCTTCGATTGCTGCGATGGTGCCGCTTCCGCCTTCCATGATATCACGGAGCCGGTCGGCATCAGCGTTGGCACCCCGGCGGATGATGCCGCCCTCCCGGATGGTCAGAGGGGGATCATCCACGATGGTGTTTTCAATCTGCTCGGCGCAGTCGGCAAGGGAATCAATGGCCTGCTCCAGCTTCCGGAGCAGGGGGGACTCGCAGCGCTGCAGCTGTGCCTTCACATCGGGCAGGGCCCGGAAACCCCGGGCAAGGCCCAGAAGGTCGCGGCAGTTGACGGTGCCGGTGACGATGCGGGTCTGGACGCGCTCCAGGTCGGAAACGTCTTTCAGAGCCTCTTCCAGCTCACCCCGGATGATGGTGGAGTCCACCAGTTCTTCAACAGCTGTCTGGCGGCGGCCGATTTCCACAGGGTCGAGAAGGGGCTTTTCCAGCCAGGACCGCAGCATTCTGCCGCCCATGGCGGTGTGGGTCTTGTCCAGCACCCAAAGGAGGGTGCCTTTCTTTTCCTTGGAGCGCATGGTCTCGGTCAGCTCCAGATTTCTCCGGGCATCCAGGTCCAGCTCCATGAATTTTCCAGTGGTGTAATACTGCAGCTCTCGGATGTGAGCCAGGTCATTTTTCTGGACAAAGAGCAGAGTCTGCAGCAGGGTGCCGCTGGAGATGATGGCGGCGGACATACCGCCGAGACCTAAAGCAGCGATGGAGGTGCCGAAATGGCGCTCCAGCAGGGTCTCTGCCTGCTCATAGCCGAACTGCTCCGGCTTTCCCTCGTCCACGCAGCAGCTCAGACGGCGGAACAGGGCATCTTCAATGGTGTCACAGTCCACATCCATGCCGCCGCGAATCACTTCGCTGGGAGAGAAGCGGCCCAGTTCGGAAGCGACGCTCTGGGCATCAGCGCAGACCGTTGCGAAGAAAGCGCCGGTGGACACATCACAGAAGGCAAGGCCGAATTTTCCGCCTTCGCCGTAGATGCAGCCCATGTAGTTATTCTTGTTCTCGTCCAGCATGCAGCTCTCAGTAACCGTGCCCGGGGTGACGATGCGGGTGATGTCCCGCTCCACCAGTCCCTTGGTGGTGGCGGGGTCCGTCAGCTGCTCGCAGATAGCGACCTTGTAGCCCTTCTGGACGAGTCTTGCGATATAGGAATCCACGCTGTGGAAGGGTACGCCGCACATGGGGGTCTGCTCTTCCTTGGGTTTGCCCCGGTCCCGGGTGGTGAGGGTCAGGTCCAGTTCCCGGGCAGCGATTTTGGCATCCTCGTCGAACATCTCATAGAAGTCGCCCAGACGGAAGAACAGGATGCAGTCCTGGTTTTTCTCTTTGATTTCGTGGTACTGACGCTTCATAGGCGTCATTTCCGTATTGGGTGTTGCCATTGGCTCAACCTCTTTCTAAAGTACCGGTGAGGCTCCAGGTGGTAGCGCCGGTGATGGTGATATTCTGATAAGTGCCGATGAGCTGGTCGCAGCCTTCGAAACGAACCAGTCGGCCGCCTTCGGTACGGGCGGTCAGCAGGTCCTTATCCCTGCCGTCCACCAGGCAGCGCAGGCGCTTGCCCACATAGCTTTCGTGAATCTGCTCGGAAATGGCGTTCTGAACAGCGCAGAGCTTGTCAAAGCGGCGATTCTTCTCTTCCTTGGGGGTGGGATCTTCCATAGATGCGGCGGGAGTGCCGTGGCGGGGGGAGAAGATGAAGGTGAAGAGAGAATCGTAATGCACCTGCTCAATGAGGCTGATGGTCTCTTCAAATTCTTCTTCCGTTTCGCCGGGGAAGCCAACGATGACATCGGAAGTCAAAACCAGATCAGGCATGACACTCTTGGCGTAATTGACTTTCTTCAGATAGGTCTCCCGGTCATAGTGGCGGTTCATGGCCTTCAGCACCCGGGAAGAACCGGACTGGAAGGGCAGATGCAGCTGCTTTGCGATCTTGGGAGAGGATGCCATGGTGTCGAAAAGCTTTTCGGAGGCATCTCTGGGGTGGCTCGTCATGAAGCGGATCAGGAATTCGCCGGGGATAGCGGCGATCTCCTTCAGAAGATCCGCAAAATCCACGCCTTCCTGCAGGTCCTTGCCATAGGAGTTGACGTTCTGGCCCAGCAGGGTAATTTCCTTGGTTCCGTTTTCAATCAGTGTGCGGCACTCGGCCAGAATGTCCTCTTTCCTGCGGCTTCTTTCGCGGCCGCGGACATAGGGGACGATGCAGTAGGTACAGAAATTGTTGCAGCCGTACATGATGGAAACCCAGGCTTTCAGGGTGTTGTCACGAACCTGGGGAATGCCCTCGGCGATGGAGCCGGGCTCGTCTTCCACATAGAACTGGCGCTTCTTTCTGCTGAGCACGTTCCACAGAATTTCGGGAAACTGCCACAGATGATGGGTGGAGAAAACGCCGTCCACATGGGGATAGCTCTTTTTGATCCGGTCGGAGACTTTGGTTTCGCCGGCCATGCAGCCGCAGAGGAAAATCTTCTGAACGGGGTGGCGGCGCTTGGTGTGGGTCAGGGCGCCCAGATTGCCGAAAACCCGCTGCTCGGCGTGTTCCCGGATGGCGCAGGTGTTCATAACCACCACATCGGCACCTTCTGCTTCCTGTACAATGGCATAGCCGGACTGGGTCAGGTAGCCTCTCAGCTTTTCGGAGTCAGCTTCGTTCTGCTGGCAGCCATAGGTTTCCACATAGGCGGTGGGGGTAGTGTTCAATTCGTGCCAGTAAGCGGCAATTTTATCACAGTAGGCAAACTGGCCTGCCAGCTGCCCTTCGGTAATCACAGTGGTTTTGGTGTTCATATTGGAATTCCTCCAGCAATACTATCTCAATTCTAAATATTATCATTTTTCCTTTGAAATTTCAAGAGTCGGGAAGATATTGGGGTGCAAATGTAAATTATTTGTTGCACAGCTTGCAATAAAGATCAAACCGTGATAAACTGACCGGGTACGAAAACCGAATGTTTCGGAGAAAGAGGAAAATATGAACTGCAAATACTGTAATGCAGAGCTGGCAGAAAACAGCAAGTTCTGCTCCAACTGCGGAAAGCCGGTTGCTGAACTGGAAGAAGCAGTGATTCCTGCGGAAGAAATTCCCGCAGAGGAAATTTCTGAGGTTGCTGCTCCCGCAGCTGGTCCCGAAATCGAAGAAAACAAGAAACCCAGGAAGATTGCTCTGGCTATTGTGGCGGTTGTGGCAGTCCTGGCTGTGCTGGTGGCCATCATTGCTGGCCTGGGCGGCGAAGAGCTGTTCACCGGAAACGATGCAACCATCGCCCCCTCTGCCGCTCCCGAAGCCACCGAGGGTACCATCCCTCCCGACGGCAATCCCGATGACGTCACCTGCAAGGGCAGCTACACCGTCTCTGACGACGAGCTGCTGGCGGGTGCCGACAAGGTGGTTGCAACCATGGACGGCCATGAACTGACCGTTTCTCAGCTGCAGATTTACTACTGGAGCGAGGTTGCCTACTTCCTGCAGGACTATGCATCTTATATGTCCTACCTGGGCCTGGACTACACCCAGCCTCTGGACACCCAGGTCTGCGCCATGAGCGAGAGTACCATGACCTGGCAGCAGTATTTCCTGTCCTGCGCCCTGGATACCTGGAGCAGCTATCAGGCCATGGCTCTGGAAGCCGAGGAACTGGGCATGGTCATGAGTGAAGACCTGCGCCTGGAGTTGACTGCTCTTCCCGAGTCCCTGGAAGAGACCGCCGCAGGCTACGGCATGGAAAGCGCCGACGTGCTGATGAAGGAAAACTTCGGCCCCGCTGCCGATGTGGCAACTTATCAGCACTACTGGGACCTGTACTACATGGGTTATGAGTACTACAATGACCAGTACCAGAAGCTGCAGCCCACTGCCGAAGATGTGGAAGCCTACTTTGCTGAATACGAGGCAGAGTATGCTGAAAACGAACTGACTAAGGAAACCGGCAAGTATGTAGATGTGCGCCACATTCTGGTGATGCCTGAAGGCGGCACCACCGATGAAGCTACCGGCGAAACCACCTACTCTGAGGACGAGTGGGAAGCCTGCCGTGTGAAGGCTCAGGAACTGCTGGACCAGTGGCTGGCTGGCGAAGCTACTGAAGACAGCTTTGCGGCTCTGGCTACCGAGCACACCGAGGATCCCGGTTCCCAGGCTACCGGCGGCCTGTACGAGAATGTGTACGTGGGTCAGATGGTGGAGCCCTTCGAGACCTGGTGCTTCGACGAAGCACGCCAGGTTGGCGACTACGGTCTGGTGAAGACCACCTATGGTTACCATGTTATGTATTATGTGGGCAGCGTGGACATCTGGTATGCCACCGCTGAGGCCGACTGGATTGCCGAGCGGGGCGCCGCTCTGATCCCTGCCGCCATCGAAAAGCACGACATGGAAATTCGCTACAGCGAGATTATGCTGAGCACCCTGAACCTGGGCGGCTAAAAGAGAATAGGCCCCGCTTCCATCCGGAAGCGGGGTTTTCTTATTTTCATTATGATTTGCCATATGCGCCGGAATGTGGTATAGTAATTGATAGAAATATATTGAAAGGGGATATCCTGTCATGAGTAAAAATTCCTTGCTGCTGCAGCCCATCAAGGTCGGCAATTTGACCCTGAAGAACCGCATCATGTTTCCACCTCTGACCACCGGTTATGAGGAGCGGGACGGCTCCATCGGCACCCGGAGCCTGGCTTTCTATGAGCGCCTGGCAAAGGGCGGTGTCGGCTATGTAGCCATCGGCGACGTGGCCCCCGTCATGACCGCTTCTCCCACTCCCAAGCTGGTGGATGACCGTCAGATTCCTGTTTTCAAGCGCCTGGCCGATACCCTGCATCAGTATGACTGCAAGGTGGCTCTGCAGATTTTCCACCCTGAATACGATGTCCCCGGTGTGGGCCGACTGATCATGATGTCCCGGAAGGCCGCCATGGAGGCCCAGGAAGCCAAGGCCAAGGGCGATATGGCTACCTTCGGCACCAAGATGGCCGAGTCCGGTAAGATTGGCAAGGATGCCTACGCAAAGCTCCACCACGATATGCAGCATTTTGTCAGCGAAGCAACTGTGGACCAGTTGAATCAGATCAAGGCCGCCATCGCTGTCTCCTGCCGCCGGGCACAGGAAGCGGGCATCGATGCCATCGAAGTCCACGGCGACCGCCTGCTGGGTTCTCTGTGCTCCGTGATTTTGAACCACAGAACCGATGAGTACGGCGGCGCTTTCGAAAACCGCATCCGTTACGCTCTGGAAGTAGTGGCAGCCATGAAGGAAGCTGCTCCCCAGCTGATGATCGAATATAAGCTGCCCATCATCACCAAGAATGACGACGGCTCTGACCGGGGCAAGGGTGGTCTGCATCCCGATGAGGCTGTGGAATTTGCGAAGCTTTTGGAGCAGGCCGGCGTTGACATGATCCAGGTGGCTCAGGCCAACCATACCGGCAATATGGCTGACACCATTCCTCCCATGGGTACCCGGGAAATGGTCTGGGTGCTGGACACCACCCGCCGGGTCAAGGATGCGGTCAGCATTCCAGTTGCAGCTGTGGGCAAGGTTCTGACTGTTGCCAAGGGTGAGGAACTGATTGCCAACGGCGATGCCGACATCATCGGCTACGGCCGCAGTCTGCTGTGCGATCCTGATATTGCTCTGAAGGTGGAGCGGGATGAGCCTATCCGGGAGTGCTTGAACTGCAACAAGGGCTGCGTGGATGCCATTTCCAGCCGCCGCTACATCACCTGCGTTCTGAACGCCGAAAACGGCGAGGAAGCCACCGTTTCCATCAACCCCGCTGAAGAAAAGAAGAACGTGGTCATCATCGGCGCCGGTATCGCCGGTCTGGAAGCTGCGAGAGTCGCTGCCATCCGGGGTCATAAGGTGGACGTCTACGAAAAGGAAGATCGTGTCGGCGGCCAGATCAACATTGCTGCCGTGCCTCCCAGAAAGGACGAAATTCTGAGAGCCACCGAATACTACGAAAAGGTCCTGCCTGGTCTGGGCGTTGCCATCCATCTGGGCACCGAGGCTACCAAGGAGATCATGAATGCCGCCGATGCTGTCATTGTGGCCGCGGGCGCGCATGATGTTGTGCTTCCTGTTCCCGGTGCTGAAAATGCTGTTTCCAGCTGGGATGTACTGGCCGGTAAAGCCGAAGCCAAGGGCCACTGCGTGGTCATTGGCGGCGGCCTGGTGGGTACCGAAACTGCCGAGTATCTGCTGGAAAAGGGCTGCACTGTCACCATCGTGGAAATGCTTGATAAGATCGCAAACGGCGAATCCTCCACGATTCTGCCCACCATCATGGCAGACTTTGCAAAGCACGGCGTGAAGCAGCTGGTGAACACCAGGGTCAGCGCCATTGAAGCAGGCTGCGTGAAGGCTGTATCCGGCGAGGAAGAGATTTCCATCTACTGCGATACCGTGGTGATGGCGGTAGGTTCCAAGAAGAACACCATCGACCTGGAAGGCGTGACCGTTCCTGTCACCTTCGCAGGCGACTGTGCCGGTGAGCGCACCGCCAGCATCATGGAAGCTATCCGCGGCGGCTACAAGGCTGCAAACGAAATCTGATCATAAACCAGTCAACAGGCACAACGGCGAAAGCTATTGTGCCTGTTCTTGTGCTTTTTTCGCAGGTGTGATAATATGTAATCAAACAGTTTGCGAAACTTGAGTTTGACGAGGAGGTACTATGGACTATCAAGCAAAGTTGAATGAACATCTTCAAGCAATCGTTGGAAAGCCATTAGATGCGCTGAATATGGCATGTGAAATGATGATGTTCAGTTTTGAAAAATATGTACTCCACGCTCAGTGCCTTACCCGCATTATTTGCGAGAATGATATTCTTGTAACGACTTTGGATTACCAAAGTTGGGATGGCGAAGTAGAAGGCAATAATGATGAATGGTATTTTGTTGAACAACACAGAACTGAAATTGTAGGCGGAATGGTAACATCTGTAAATGTCGACTCTCTGCATGATGTTGTAATCAATTTAGATAATGGTATAAGGATTGAACTGTTTATCAAAAACGGTTATCATCATTTTGATGACGAACATGAACAGTGGGCGTTTTTCAAGCGTCATGACCATTCTTATCCATTTATTACTGTGTATAGTAAAACTGTTGATATCGCAGTAGATTGGTAGTGCTTTTTTGAGAAAACAGCTGGATAAATTCCAAATAGGCGAACTGATTCTGAATCTGCGCCGCACCAGTACAGAAAATTGAATCGGATGGAGAATGAATATGGAGCAAAAATATCAGATTGGTAATGAATATGGCTCTGTAATATGGGATATTGAAAGACTTCTCACAGATATTGAAAAGTTTAGGATAAGAGCGTTTGATGTTAAGCATCTTGCGATAAACAATCCGTTTAATGGGAACGAAGAATATGCTATGACTACCGATATTACTCAGCCGTTAATTATTGTCAATCTGACAGAGAATATAGATAAACTGATTGACGGTAATCATAGATTGCAAAAGGCAATAAAACTGGGCGTAGAAAAGATTGATGCTTATTTTCTGACATTCGAAGAACATCGTGACTACATTGTTGATTTCAACGAGGAAATATATCACCAAGTTGCAAACCGTTGGGTTAAGTAAATTCCAATTTGACAAACTGATTTTGAATCTGCGCCGCACCAAAGCCTCCCTTGTGTAAAGGGAGGTGGCACGGCGAAGCCGTGACGGAGGGATTGTAATGCAGTCGAAGCATAATAAACAGTTGGTTCCATTGGCAAAGCAACTACGAAAAGAAATGACAAAGGAAGAACGACATCTTTGGTATGATTTTCTGCGCTCCTATCCTGTTCGTTTCTCAAGGCAGAAAGTGTTGGGGAAATACATTGCAGATTTTTACAGCGCAGAAGTCAAACTGATAATTGAACTGGACGGATCTCAGCACTATGAGGATAGGAACATCGAAAAAGATGCTGAACGAACTGCTTTTCTGGAACAATATGGCTTAACTGTTATTCGCATCCCGAACAATGAAGTTAACAGCAACTTTCGTGGTGTTTGTGCGTATATCGATGCTGCGGTGAGACAATCCCTCAGTCAAAAATCAAAAGATTTTTGACAGCTCCCTTTACACAAGGGAGCCTTGGGCGCTCCCGCGCCAGCGCATAACACAAAAAACCGACCTATGATGATCATAGGTCGGTTTCATTTTTGGGTAATTAAGTCAGCTTCTTGCCGTCTCTTGCAATCAGGGCGGCGCCCAGGGCGCCTGCGTAGCGGCCCATGGGATCTGCGTGGATTTCCCGGCCCAGCTTCTGGGACAGGCGGCGGATCAGATAATCGCACTCGGAAAGACCGCCGGTGAGGACCAGCTTGCCCTTGACAGGGTGGCGGGAGCAGAGACCTGCAACCCGGTTCACCACGCTGTCCACCACGCCGGCGGCGATGTCTTCCCGGCGTTCGCCGGAGCCGATGTGGCTGATGACTTCGCTTTCGGCGAACACGGTGCACATGGAGCTGATGGCCAGAGGCTCGCCTTGGGAGGCAAGCTCAAACATCTCCTGCAGGTCCACATTCAGACGGTTTGCCATGATCTCCAGGAACTTGCCGGTGCCGGCGGCGCATTTGTCATTCATCAGGAAATTGGTGGCAACAGCCTTTTCCACGGTGATGACCTTGGTGTCCTGACCGCCGATGTCCACGATGGTGCAGTCCTCGCCAATGAGCGCATAACCGCCTCTGCCGTGGCAGGTGATCTCAGTGACCACTTTCTTGGCATATTCCACGGAAATGCGGCCGTAGCCGGTGGCGATGACCTTCATCTCATCATCCACGGGCATGCCATTTTCACCCAGTCGGCGGGCGATTTCCCGGGAGGTGTCCTTGCTGTTCCAGCCGGTGGGAATCACGAAATAGTCGACGATTCCCTGGCTGTCCAGCACCACCACCTTGGAGGCGGTGGAGCCGATGTCGATTCCAGTATAGTATTTCATCTGTCGATGGTCTCCAGGAAGGCAGCCAGACGGGTGTTGATCTGACCCTTGTCGGACTGGGAGTAGTCGGTCTCAATGTTCAGGTAAGCCTTGCCCAGCTTTTCGGTGACCAGCTTCTTGATATAGTAAGCTTCCACGTCGTAAGTATGGCAGGACTGCAGCACGATCTCGATGACGCCGTCGATGTTGTACTCTTCCACCATCTGCTCGATGTAGTCCTGGCGGCTCTGGTTGGGGCTCATGACGGAGCAGTTGATGTTCAGGTACTTGATGGCCAGCGCTTCGTAGACATCGGGGTTATTCTCGTCAACCAGCTCCACTTTTTCACGGATGCCGTTGCAGGTGTCGAAGGCCACGATGTCAGCGCCCAGCTCTTCCACAGCACGGATGATCTTCTCGCGGACGCCGGCATTGGGGCAGCCGGTGACCAGCAGGCGGGGACGCTCGGATTCTGTGCCCTTCTTGGTGGCTTCCCAATCGGCGATGACTTCTGCGGTGCGCTTTTCAATGATGTCACAGCGCTCATCCAGGTCGAAGGAGAATGCGCCGGCATCAATACGGGTGCCCATCTCATAGCCGCTGAGGGGAGCGGGATCCAGCTTGCCCAGTTCCAGGAAAGCCTTCATGACCTGGCGCTCCCGGTTCTTTTTGCGGATGGCTTCACGGACATCCTCTTCGGTGATGGTAATGCCGAACTTCTGCTCCAGCTTTTCCTTGAAAGCAATGACCTGGCCCTTCCAGAAGTCCAGGGCGGCGCCGTCGCGGCTGTGGGGCAGCTGCATGACATGGGTTTCCTTGATTTCATTCAGCAGCTCGAACATCTTCTTCTTGCCGTCGCAGGTGGTCTCACCCACAACCAAATCGGAGAAGTAGAAGTAGGGGCAGGTGTCGGTCAGGGCAAAGCCGTAGCTGGCCTTGATCAGGGGGCAGAGGTTACGGGGCAGATTGGCCTCGGCAGCGGGAATGGGTTCGTCGGTGAAAGCGCACAGACCCACGGGCAGAGCGCCTGCGGCATAAATCAGTTCCATGGGAACGAAGGAGCAGAACATACCAACGACCTTGGCACCGTTGTCCTTCAGCTTTTTCATGTTCATAAAGCCTGCCTTTCGGGCCTGGGGATAGGACTCGAAATCGGCGGGCAGATTCAGCTTGTTATCCATATTGACAGTTTCCTCCCAAATAAATGTGTTCTCTACAATTATATCGGGGCGGGACTTTTAAGTCAATTATGGATCCTGATTGGAATATTGAAATATATAATTAATGAAGAATCTCTATTTTGTTTGATAATAATGATTTCGCCGGTTGGATATGGCGTTGGTCGATGATCATCTGCTACGAACATCGCAGTGGCAATTTCGGGTGTTTTGGTCATGTTTCAGGAAACTTTTGATATGAAACGTTTCCAATTTCTGTTTCAAAAAATGATACAAAAAACGGCCCCGAAAAGTGGCAATTTTGTACAAGCTGACAGTCCTGTTTATATTCAAAACGTAGAAAAAGGTTAGGAAATGTTGACTTTTTTGTTAGAAAATCCTATTATATTTATGGTTTGAAACCCGTTTCAAAGTTTGAAATGTTTCAAAATCTGAAACAAAGGTGATTTTTATGATCAATATCAGAGAAGTAGCAAAACTTGCAGGAGTCTCTCCTGCAACGGTTTCCCGAGTCATCAACGGCACCGCGAAGGTGTCTGCTGAAAAGCGTGCCCGCGTGCTCGAAGCCATCACCGCCACTGATTTTGTTCCCAACGAGGTAGCCAGAAGCCTCTATCGGAAATCCGCCAAGCTCATTGGACTGATCATTCCCAGTATTACAAACCCCTATTTTACCCAGGTAGCAAGTATCATTGAGCGTCTCGCCTCTAACAACGGATACCGGGTATTTTTGTGTGATGTGGGCGATGACATGGAAAAGGAGCAGGCGGCTATCCAGACTCTGGTGTCTATGAACGCCGACGGCATCATCATCGCATCCACCAATGAGGAAATTGCCCAGTATCTGGACATGTGCCAGATTCCTGTGGTGGCCATTGATTCCCGGTTCCCCACCAAGAAGGTGGAGTCCTACGTGGTCTGCGACTACTATTCCGGCGGCCGGATGGCAGCGGAGCATCTGCTGGAGTGCGGATGCAGAAATATCGTCTGCATCAAGGGACCTCAGAGAATTTTCAGTGCGAAGGCCCGTTATGAAGGCTATCGGGATGTGTGCCGGGAACGGGGCATTGAGGAACGTACTGTCAGCTGTGACTATGATTTCCACGCTGGTCTTGCCATGACGGAGGAACTCCTCCGGACATACCCGGATGTGGACGGCATCATCGCCTGTAACGATGTGGTCGCCCTGTCCACCTACAAGATTCTGCACCGCAGAAATATCCGCGTGCCGGAACAGGTCCAGCTCATCGGCTTCGATGACATCGCCTGGTCCAGCCTGTTCACACCGGCTCTGACCACCATCAGCCAGCCCATTGAACAGATGGCCACCCATGCCATGAAGCTGATCATCGATCAGAAAAACACCGAAGAAAAGGGGGTAGAGATCGTATATCCTGTGCAGCTCACCGTTCGAGAAACTACAAGGAAGGAAGAAAACAACGCATGAAAAAAGCAGGTATCCTCAACAGCGACATCTCCCGGGTGCTGTCCTACATGGGCCACACTGACCGCATCGCCATTGGCGACTGTGGCCTGCCCATCCCCGATGAGGTGGAGCGGATCGACCTGGCTCTGAAGTTCGGTGTTCCCAGCTTCATGGAGACTCTCGCCACTGTGGCAGAGGACATGAAGATTGAGAAGATCGTTCTGGCCGAGGAGATCAAAACGCAGAATCCCCAGGTGCTCGGTGAAATCCAGGCGCTTTTCGCCGGGCAGAACATTGAGACTCAGTTCGTCAGCCACGTCGAACTGAAGGCTCTGACCCATGACTGCAAGGCAGTCATCAGAACGGGTGAAACCACGCCGTACGCAAACATCATTTTGCAGTCTGGCTGCATTTTCGCCTGATAAGGAGGGGCAGTAGATTATGAATATCGAGATGAAGGGCATTGACAAGTCCTTTGGCTCCAACCAGGTTTTGAAGAACGCCGGTTTCTTCCTGAAAGATGGTGAGATCCACGCTCTGATGGGTGAAAACGGCGCAGGCAAGTCTACATTGATGAAGATTCTTACCGGCGTCTACACCAGAGACGCCGGTACTGTTCTGGTCGACGGCCAGGAGGTTTGCTACAAGAACCCCCAGGAAGCCGAAAAGGCAGGCATCGTCTTTATCTATCAGGAGATCAACTCCCTGTTCGACCTGACCGTGGAGGAGAACCTCTTCATGGGCAAGGAGATCACCAAGGGCTTCGGCATTGTCAACAAGAAGGCCATGCGGCAGAAGGCTCAGGAAGTCATGGACCGGATGGGTGTCAGCATTCCCGTCAATGCGGTCATGGGCGACCTGTCCGTCGGCCAGCAGCAGATGGTTGAAATCTGCAAGGCACTGATGGCTGATGCCAAGGTGCTGATCATGGACGAACCCACCGCAGCGCTGACCGAGAGCGAGACCGAGGGCCTCTTCAAGGTCATCAACGCTCTGCGTGAAAAGGGCGTCTCCATTGTGTACATCTCCCACCGTATGGAAGAGATCTTCGCCCTGTGCGACCGGATCACCATCCTGCGCGACGGCGAGTACATCGACACCAAGTACATCAAGGAAATCGACATGGACGACGTGGTCCAGATGATGATCGGCCGTGAGATCGGCGAGCGCTATCCCAAGCGCGAAAGCCGCATCGGCGGCGAAGTTCTCCGCGTGGAAGGCCTTTCCCACCAGAAGATTTTCAAGGATGTGAATTTCAGTGTCCACGCAGGCGAAGTCCTGGGTGTGGCAGGTCTGATGGGTGCCGGCCGTACCGAGATTATGCAGGCCATCTTCGGCAATCTGCCGATCGTTGCCGGCAAGATCATCATCAACGGCCAGGAAGTGTCCATCCGCAATCCCCGGCAGGCAATCAAGGCAGGTATCGGCTTCATCACCGAAGACCGGAAGACCGAAGGTCTGCTGCTGGAAAAGAGCATCTCCGAAAACATTGAGATCTGCAACTTCGGCAAGACCTCCAATCATGGTGTCCGCTCCAAGTCCAAGCGGGCTGAGCTGGTGCAGCACGGCATCGACGAGTTCCACATCAAGTGCTTCGGTCCCGAACACGAGTGCGGCAACCTGTCCGGCGGCAACCAGCAGAAGGTGGTTCTGGCCAAGTGGGTTGCTACTGATCCCAAGATCCTGATTCTGGATGAGCCCACCCGCGGTGTCGATATCGGCGCCAAGAAAGAAATCTACAATGTGATCAACGATATGGCAGCCAAGGGTGTTGCCGTCATCATGGTCTCCTCCGAACTGCCCGAGGTTCTGGGCATGAGCGACCGGATCATGGTCGTCCACGAGGGGCATGTGACCGGTATCATCGACGCTGCAACCGCAGATCAGGCAAAAGTTATGACGTTGGCCACGGGAGGAAGTTTATAATGAAAAAAGGTAACAAGAACATCGGCGCGCTGATCGGTGAGTACGGCGCGTTTATTGCCCTGGTATTTCTGGCACTGGTGCTGGGTATTGCCAGCCCCGAGTTCCGCCAGTTCAGCAACCTGACGAGCCTGCTGCGTCAGGCAACCTTTAACGGTCTGATTGCCATCGGTATGACCTGCGTCATCCTCTCTGACGGCATCGACCTGTCCGTCGGCTCTGTCTTCGCACTGAGCGCCATCATCTGCGCCGAGCTGATCGTCATGGGCATCGCTGCTCCTCTGGCAGTTCTGATCGCTCTGATCGCCGGCACTCTGCTTGGCGTGGTCAGCGGCCTGCTGGTCACCAAGGGCCGTCTGCAGCCCTTCATTGCTACCCTGATCACCATGAGTGCATACCGAGGCATGGCCATGATCCTGACCGACGGCAAGCCCATCTCCCGTCTGGCAAATTCCATTTACAGCGAGAGCGGCTCCTTCTTCTTCAAGGCTCTGGGCAAGGGCAACCTGCTCATCGCCGAAACCATCAAGATTCCTCTGCCTGTCATCGTTCTGGTGCTGGCCTTTGCGGGTTTCTATTTTATCCTGAACCACACCACCTATGGCCGTAAGATCTACGCCACCGGTTCCAACGCCAAGTGCGCAAATCTGGTTGGTGTCAACACCAAGCAGATCAAGATGTCTGTCTATGCCATTTCCGGCTTCCTGTCCGCTCTGGCTGGCCTGATGATGATCTCCCGCGTTGACTCCGCACAGCCCACCCTGGGCGAAGGCTACGAGCTGGACGCCATTGCTGCTGTTGCCCTGGGCGGCACCAGTATGTCCGGCGGCCGCGGCAAGATCACCGGCACCATCGCCGGCGTTCTGATCATCGCTGTTCTGAACAACGGTCTGAACATTCTGGGCGTCACCTCTTACTATCAGGACGTCATCAAGGCAATCGTCATCCTGGTGGCTGTGCTGTCCGACAGAAAGCGCTGATGGAGGTAATCGAGATGAAGAATCTGAAGAAAATCGTAGCACTTTTCCTGTGCTTTGCAATGGTTATGTCCCTGGCAGCCTGCCGCATCGTCATCGACGGTGAGGAAGGCATGGCCTCTTCCGGCGCAGCCAAGGGCACCATCGGTCTGTCCGTCTCCACCCAGAACAACCCCTTCTTCGTCACCCTGGTGGAAGGCGCCTTCAAGGCTGCCGACGATGCAGGCGTGAAGCTGAGCGTTGTTGACGCTGGCGACGACGTGACCAAGCAGGTCTCCGATATCGAAGACCTGGTTTCCAAGGGCATTTCCGTCCTGATCGTCAACCCCGTCGACTCCGATGCCGTCACTGGCGCTGTGGAAGCAGCAAAGGCCAAGGGCGTCAAGGTCATCTCTGTTGACCGCGCCGTCAACGGTGTTGAAATCGACTGCCAGATCGCATCCGACAATATTGCCGGTGCCGCACTGGCAACCCAGTACATCGTGGATACCCTGGGCGAGGGCATCAAGGTTGCAGAACTGCAGGGTACTCCCGGCGCTTCCGCTGCCATCGACCGTTCCACCGGTTTCCACCAGATTGCTGACGCAGCCATGGAAGTTGTCGCTTCCCAGACTGCAAACTTTGACCGTACCGAAGGCATGTCCGTCATGGAAAACATGCTTCAGGCCAACGGCGACATCCAGGCTGTCTTCGCTGCCAACGACGAAATGGCTCTGGGCGCTGTAGAGGCTATTGATGCTGCCGGTAAGGACATCATGGTTGTCGGCTTCGACGCCACCGATGACGCCATCGAGGCCATCAAGGCAGGCCGTATGGACGCCACCATCGCACAGCAGCCTGCCCTGATCGGTAAGACCGCCGTGCAGAACGCCATCAAGCTGATCAATGGCGAAACCATCCCCACCGCCATCCCCGTTGAAGTTACCCTGGTCAACATCACCAACGTCGAGACCTATGCCGCTGTTTCCGCTCCCGTGGAAATCGTGGGCAACGGCTCCATCGGCCTGTCCGTCTCCACTCTGAACAACCCCTTCTTCGTCACTCTGGCTGAGGGCGCTGAAGCCGCAGCCGACAAGCTGGGCGCTGTCCTGAGCGTTGTTGACGCAGGCGACGACGTTACCAAGCAGGTCTCCGACATCGAAGACCTGGTCTCCAAGGGCATTTCCGTCCTGATCGTCAACCCCGTTGACTCCGATGCTGTTACCGGCGCTGTTGAAGCTGCCCAGGCAGCAGGCGTCCGTGTCATCTCTGTTGACCGCGCTGTCAACGGCGTGACCATCGACTGCCAGATCGCATCCGACAACGTTCTGGGCGCTGAGCTGGCTACCCAGTACATCGTGGACACTCTGGGCGAGGGCGTCAAGGTTGCCGAGCTGGAAGGCACCCCCGGTGCTTCCGCTGCCATTGACCGCTCCGCCGGTTTCCACAATGTGGCTGACGAGAAGCTGGATGTGGTTGCAAACCAGACTGCCAACTTCGACCGTACCGAGGGCATGTCCGTTATGGAGAACATGCTCCAGGCCAACGGCAGCATTCAGGCTGTCTTCGCTGCCAATGACGAAATGGCACTGGGTGCCGTGGAAGCCATTGCCGGTGCAGGCAAGGACATCATGGTTGTGGGCTTTGACGCAACTGATGACGCCATCGAAGCCATCCGCGCAGGCCGCATGGCAGCTACCATTGCCCAGCAGCCTGCTCTGATCGGCAAGACTGCCGTCGAGAACGCCTGGAACCTGATCCACGGCGCTCCCATCCCCGAGGCTATCCCTGTCCAGGTTACCCTGGTCACCATCGACAACGTGGACACCTACAATCAGGTCACCGAGGAAGAGACTTATCCTCCCGTGGAAATCGTGGGCAACGGCTCTGTGGGCCTCTCCATCTCCACTCTGAATAACCCCTTCTTCGTCACCCTGGCCGAAGGTGCTGAAGAAGCTGCCAAGGAACTGGGCGTCTCCCTGAGCGTTGTTGACGCAGGCGACGATGTCACCAAGCAGGTCTCCGACATCGAAGACTTGGTCTCCAAGGGCATTTCCGTTCTGGTCGTCAACCCCGTTGACTCCGACGCCGTTACCGGCGCCGTGGAAGCTGCCATCGCAAAGGGTGTCCGTGTTATCTCTGTTGACCGCGCTGTCAACGGTGTGACCATCGACTGCCAGATCGCATCTGACAACGTCCTGGGCGCTGAACTGGCAACCCAGTACATCGTGGACACCCTGGGTGAGGGTGTCAAGGTCGCCGAGCTGGAAGGCACTCCTGGTGCTTCCGCCGCCATCGACCGCTCCGCCGGTTTCCACAACATCGCTGACACCAAGCTGAACGTGGTTGCCCGTCAGACCGCTAACTTCGACCGTACCCAGGGTATGTCCGTTATGGAAAACATGCTCCAGGCCAACGGTGACATCCAGGCCGTCTTCGCCGCCAACGACGAAATGGCACTGGGCGCTGTGGAAGCAATCTTCGGCGCAGGCAAGAAGGTTCTGGTTGTAGGCTTCGATGCCACCGATGACGCAATCGCAGCTATCCTGGAAGGCCGCATGGCAGCTACCATTGCCCAGCAGCCTGCTCTGATCGGCCGCACTGCCATCATCAATGCATTCAAGCTCATCAGCGGCGAGGGCATCGCTCCCTCCATCCCCGTTGAGGTTACTCTGATCACCGCTGCCAACGCCGGCAAGTAAGGAGATTTCCATGAGAGTACTCAATATCGGATCCATGAATCTGGATCATGTTTATCATGTAGATCACATCGTCCAGCCCGGCGAAACCGAGGCTACCGGCGAGCTGAACATCCATCTGGGCGGCAAGGGCATGAACCAGTCCGTGGCTCTGGCCAAGGCCGGTGTGGAAACCTGGCACGGCGGCATGATTGGTGACGACGGTCAGCCTTTCCTGGATGCCTGCGCTGAGTATGGTGTCCATTCCGATTACATCAAGAAGATTGATGTAAAGACCGGCCACGCCATCATCCAGATCGACAGCTCTGCCCAGAACTGCATTCTGCTCTACGGCGGCGCCAACCAGTGCCTGACCGCAGAGTATGTGGACGAGGTGCTGGCAAACTTCGGCAAGGACGATGTTCTGCTGCTGCAGAATGAGGTCAATATGCTGCCCTATATTGTGGACAAGGCATATGAGAAGGGTATGACCATCGCCCTGAATCCCTCTCCCTTCAATGAGAAGCTGGACGCAGTGGATATGGGCAAGATCGGCATTTTCCTTCTGAACGAGGTGGAAGGCGGTCAGATCACCGGTTTGGCGGAACCGGATGATATCATCGCCAGGCTGCTGGAAATGTATCCCCATGCCCGGATCGTCCTGACCCTGGGCAAGGACGGCGCGGTTTACGCCGATGCCAGCCAGAAGCATTACCAGCCCATCTTCGCCGTGAAGGCCGTGGACACCACCGCCGCCGGCGATACCTTTACCGGTTACTTCCTGGCAGGCCTCTGTGAAGGTATGCCCATCCCCGACGTGCTGAAGATGAGCGCAAAGGCATCTTCCATCGCCGTCTCCCGGGAAGGCGCAGTGCCCTCCATCCCCTGGAGAGCAGAAGTAGAGGAAGCGCTGAAGTGACCGAACTCTGATATTTCCCCCCAACAAAGGAACCGGCCCGCGAAAGCAGGCCGGTTTTTTGCATGAAAAAAGCTCCCGGAAAATCCGGGAGCTTTCATTATAGATTGGTAAGGAATCAAGCCTTGACAGCCTCGCCGACAGCAACAGCGACGGAGACGGTAGCGCCGACCATGGGGTTGTTGCCCATGCCCAGGAAGCCCATCATCTCGACGTGAGCGGGGACGGAGGAGGAGCCGGCGAACTGAGCGTCACCGTGCATACGGCCCATGGTGTCGGTCATGCCGTAAGAAGCGGGACCGGCGGCCATGTTATCGGGATGCAGGGTACGGCCGGTACCACCGCCGGAAGCGACGGA